>CAMARB010000001.1 GCA_945860355.1 Chthoniobacter flavus
GTTTCTTGTTTTTGACCTGCCCGATGACGGTGAGCGGCTGGGTGGTTACGCCCCGTTCAAACCCCATGTGGTAGACGTTCCCGTCACGCTGGACTTCCACCTTGAACCAGTCGGAGAGCGCGTTGACGCACTTCGCTCCCACGCCGTGCAGACCGCCCGAGTATTTGTAAGCTCCCTGACCGAACTTTCCTCCGGCATGCAGGTTGGTGAGCACCAGCTCGATGGCGGGGACTTTGAATTTCGGGTGGATGTCCACGGGGATGCCGCGCCCGTTGTCGCGAATCGAGCAGGAGCCGTCGACGTGGATGGTTACGTCGATGCGCGAGCAGTGCCCCGCAAGGTGTTCGTCGATGGAGTTGTCGAGCACTTCGAAGACGCAGTGGTGAAGGCCCCTCTCATCGGTTGGCCCAATATACATTCCAGGACGCTGCCGCACTCCCGCCAACCCCTCGAGTTTGTCGATTTTTGAGGCGTCGTAATTGGTGTCATTGACCTCGTTGAGATTCGAGTGGGTGATCGCGTTTTCGGAGGGGGGAAGGGCGGACAGGTCGGCCATAGAAAAAGTGGGCAAAGAGGAAAAGCGGAACCTAGTTCGGCCTGCTGGCTGTCACAACGTTTTTTTCCCGGACGCGGACGCTGGTTGCCCCAGTAATGGGGGGCGCTTTTTTGGCTGTCCACAACCTGTGGGACGGCCGCCTTGAAGGAGGGGGCGTGAGAAGCCGGGAGATCAGGGTGGACAGGTTTCTGGCCCTCTGAAAAATTGCCCGCCATTGAAATCGGTTCTCTGGATTTTTTTCTGTGCCTGCTTGGCCGTCGCCGCCCGGTGCCATGATGTGCGTCAGGTCTTCGTGAACCATGCCGTCTACCTCAAGGATCCGGGCGGTTACGCCCGACTGATCCGAGTCCGAGGGCTCGAATCTGCCCTTGCCGAAACAGTCTCCGGGCCAGGTTTTGAAAAAGCGCCGGTGGTTGCGGAGTCTCTTCCCTTGGACGCCTTGGTGCTCGGGCTCAAAAAAACCATCAACGGCCTCCTCCTAGGCCTTGACCCAAATCACCTCAGCGTCCTTCGCGGGCAGGAGCTCGATCTGGCGGGCGCTCTGATCGCTCCTTTGCTCGCTTTGTTGACCTGCGTATTGCTCGGGTTTTGGGCTCGATGCGCCGCGCCCTCCCGTTGGAGTGCGGCGGCGCTCCCTTTTCTGTTCGCCGTGAGCCCCTTGGTTGCGCATGGAGCGTTGCTGGGCGCTCCCGATGACGGCACTCTGCTCCTCGCAGCACTCGCCGTGGGGCTTGCTTCCGAGTTTCGCCTCACCAGCCTCCCCTCGCGTCCCTGGATGATCTCGGGAGGCGCGGCGTGGGCGCTGGCGCTTTGGGTCTCGTGGCAGGAATCCCTCGTTTTGATGGGAACAGTGGTTCTGTTCTGGGCGGCGTTTCATCCGCGAGGTTTGCTCAGCCGTGAGCGCTGGCCTTGGTTGCTGGCTTTTTGCCTCCTCGGGAGTTGCGCCATTGCGGCCCGAACCTGGGCTCTCCCGGATTCCTCATCGACTTTGCACTCTTTGCGAGGTGGGGCTGGAAGTGAATGGGCCTCGGGCTTTGGAGGCGTTGCGGGCTGGGTTGGCGCCGGGCTTCTCGTCTCGCCCGTGCTCCTTGCGGTTGCGGGAAGGCGCGACCGGCGGGCTTGGGCGGGGCTTTTGCTCCTGGTGCTGGCGGCGGTGGCGCAATACGGGCTGGGGTGGGGGAGGCATTGGGTTGAAATCGGATGCCTGCTCTTTTTGATGTCCCTGCCGTGGATGCTGGAGGTCTTCGGCAGACCCTGGGTGGGGTGGGGGCTGTTGGGCATCTCTCTTTGGCCTCTGGCTTCGATGTGGGATCGGATTCTTTATCCTGAAGATGAAGCCCGGCAATACGCCCTTCAGCAGGGAGTGGAGCGCTCGCTTCTGCGAGATGTGGGGCTGCGGATGCGCTCAGGCCCTCCCGGCAAGTTTTTGGCTCCCTGGTGGCTTTCGCCTCCTTTGGCCTACTGGTCGGGGCAGTCTGCGCTGACCGGGGGTGGCCGTCTCAATGGTCCCGGCGTGCTCGACTCGGCTCGTTTTTATCTGTCGGCCAGCCATGAGCAGGCGCAGCCTCTCGCGGAACGCGCGGAAATTCGCTGGATTGTCGCGGACGAGCCGGCGCGTGTTGTGGAGGACTCACGGCAATGGTTGGGTGGGGAAGTCCCAGAGACTCCTCTCGCGAGAGCGCTCATGGACCGGCCTCACAGTGTCGCGCCGTGGCTCAAGCCCGTGTTCGCCAATCAATTCTTTAAACTATTCCTCGTGCAGCCCCATAACATCGCTCCATGAGTGATGTTTATGACTTTGTCGTCCTCGGGGGTGGGAGCGCCGGTTACGCCGCAGCCGCCACGGCTGCGCGGCTCGGCTTGCGGACGCTGGTTGTGGAGGGGGGCGCTGAAGTCGGAGGGCTCTGTATTCTACGCGGCTGTATGCCGAGCAAGGCGCTGCTGGAGTCGGCCCACCGGGCCGAGGCAATTCGGAGGGCGTCAGAGTTCGGGTTGCGCGCCGATTATCAAGGGGCCGATGGCGGAAAGATCATCGAGCGCAAACGCCTTCTGATTTCAGATTTCGCCCAGTACCGGCGCAGCCAGCTTGAGGCCGGGGCTTTTGATTACATCCGGGGCATGGCTCGGTTTGTGGATGCGCATCACTTGGAGGTGCTTCAAAACGACGGGGCGTCTCGTCGGATTCACGGCCGCTCGTTCCTCATCGCCACGGGTTCCCGGTGAAATCGCGTGGAGGTGCCGGGTTTGGCGGAAGTGGGCTGCTGGGACAGTGATCGCGTTCTGGATTCTGCGCACATCCCCGATTCGGTGGTGGTGTTGGGCGGCGGGGCGGTCGCGCTTGAGTTTGCGAGTTATTACGCCGGCCTGGGCGCCGCTGTGACCGTGTTGCAGCGGGGGCCTCACGTGCTTCGGGAAATGGATGCGGATGTGGCCGGCGCCCTGGAGCAGGCTCTTCAAAAGCGCGGAATCCGTGTTTTCTGCGGCACGTCGCTCCGCAGGTTCGAGAGTGTGGGTGGTCGGAAGGTTGTCTTTTTCGAGAAGGGCGGGGAAGAGATGCGGGTAGAGGCGGAGGAAGTGATCTATGGACTTGGCCGGAAGCCCTTGGTCGAGGGACTGGGGCTGGAGTTTGCCGGAGTGGATCTTAAGAGCGGGGCCGTGGGTGTGTCCAAGACTCAGCAGACTTCCGCCTCCCACATTTTTGCAGCTGGCGATGTCTGTGGTCCCTACGAAGTGGTTCACATCGCATTGCAGCAGGGGGAAATCGCTGCCCGGAATGCGGCTCGGTTGTTGAACCGCGCCGCGGGTGCTCTTGAGGAGATGGATTACGCGCTCAAGCTTTTCGCGGTTTTCTCTCATCCCCAGGTTGCGATGGTGGGGCTGACGGAAAAAGAGTTGGCGGGACGCGATGTGTTGGCGGCGTCCTACCCCTTCAACGACCATGGGAAGTCGCTGCTCATGGGTGAATCCGAGGGGTTTGTGAAGCTCATCTGCGAGCGCGAATCCCGGCGTATTTTGGGGGGCGCCGTGGTGGGACCTGAGGCATCGGAACTCATTCACGAAGTGGCTGTCGCCATGCATTTTAGAGCGACAGCGGGTGATCTGATGCGGGTCCCGCATTATCATCCCACTCTGAGCGAAATCTGGACTTACCCCGCAGAGGAACTCGCGGCGGGGAGCTGACGGCTTGGGCGTCTGCTGAAGTGAGCTTGGAGGTCCGTTTCACGGGCGTTCCACATCGAACTCACAAGGCGGCGTTGACACCCCCGGAGGCGCGGGTAAGAGTCGGCTGTGTTGCGCCGAGTTCCGCGTCCCAGACCCCGGTATCGGCGGCAGCTCAAAGCCCCACCTCGATGAGTTTTTTTGGCTCCTCGCAACCTGCATCCTCTACCGCATCCTCTAAAATGTCCGACAATTACAGCTCCACCAGCACCCCTAACCGCAACCTGCTCTCCGCTGACGTTGAGATCAAAGGTTCGATCAAATTCACCAACGACCTCACCATTGACGGCAAGGTTGAAGGCGAGATCACTTCCCAAGGCACGCTGACGGTCGGCGAGAATGCGGAGATTCGGGGTGAGATCAAAACCAAGTCCGCGACCGTCCACGGCCGGGTGATCGGAAACATCACCGTCGAGGAGCGTTGCGAGTTGAAGGCGCGTGCGGTGTTGCACGGCGACCTGAAGGCCACGCGTTTGGTGATCGAGGAGGGGGCCACATTCATCGGTAAGTCCGAAGTGTCGCCGAACAAAGTCACCGCGATGAAACAGGATGCGCCCCGGCCTGCCGAACCGGCCAAGGTCGCCGCGGTAACGACACGCTAATCCAAGGCCCAGCGTGGCCAACAGCAACACCCCCAAGCAGCCGGAGAAGATCAGCGCGGACTGTCCGCACTGTGGCTTCAGCCAGCTTGAGTCGGCTTACGCCAAGTCGACGTTCTGCCGGAAATGCGGAGAGCATTTCAGCATTGAGAAACTCCTGTTGAAAGAAGCGAGCAGCCTCAAGGGCCCCTCGTTTTTTGACAAGTTCTCTAAGCTGCTCTCCCGCGAGAAGGTTCGGGACGTCACCTGTTTTGGATGCGGCTCCAAGCAGCAGCTCAGCTCGGAAGTCCAGTCGACGTCGTGTCCGCAATGCGGATCCTACATCGATTTGCGGGAGTTCCGAATCGCCGGGCCCTTTGGGCGGAGCATCCAAACCCAGGGGGAGGTCATCATCACCTCCAAGGCGGACGTGGCCAGCTCGCGGATCGCCTGTGGTTCCGCCCTGGTGGAAGGAAAGTTCAAGGGGTTTCTCCTCTGCACGGGCTTGGCGAGACTCAAGCTCCACGGGAAATTCCTCGGTTCCATCAAGGCGGAGAAACTCCTGGTGGAGAAAAAATCGGAGATTGAGTTCGTGCGCCCCATCAAGGTTCGTTCGGCTGAAATCAACGGCAAGGCTTCGGCCCATATTCTTTGTGATGGCGCGCTCACCATCAACAAGGGCGGCTTCTTGCAGGGCACCGTGCATGCCAAGGCCATCACCATAGAAAAAGGCGGGGTTTTCAGCGGCGAACTCTTTATCGGCGAGGATGAGGGGACTGCTGAAATCCCTGATCCGACCGAGCCGGTTCAACGCTCCGGCCACGAGGAGTTCTAGCGGGCGGCTGCCCACAGAAGTGAAAAACCGCCGCACGAGGGTTTCCCTCTCATGCGGCGGTTTTGTTTTTAGATGACGGTTCCGAGTAATTCCCCGGAGCGTTTGCCGCCGCTTCGCGGTCGTTACTGAGCGGCTGGAGGCGCGGCCGGGGTTGGTGCTGCGGGGGGGGGGGTAGGCGCAGCCGTGCCCTTCGGAGCGGCCTCGGGAGCCGACTGGGTTTCAGGCCCTGCCTGGACCTCATTCTTTTTCGGCTCAGAGGGTGCTTCGGGTTCGGGTGCCTTGAGCTTCTGGCTTTCCATGATGGCTTCCCTCGCAAAATTTGAGTCGCCGAAGGAAGCGATGACTTGGTCATAAAGCCGGCCCGCCTCCTGGTTTTCGCCTTTGGCTTTGCGGATCCTGGCTTGCGATAGGAGTGCCACCGGGGCGCTGAAGCTCGTCGGATAGGTCGTGGACACCTTCTCATACGTGGCGAGCGCATCGTCCTGCTGGCCTTGGGCCTCCTGCGTCATCGCGATGCTGTTCCACACGCCGCTGATCAGCGGGTGTTGAGCCTTCTGCCCGGTCTGCTTTCTGAGCGCGTCCAATGCCTCCTCGTATTTCCCCTCGTTGCGCAATTCTTCAGCAAGCAGCAGCGCGGCGTTGGTTGCCACCGGGGATCTCGGGTAGCGGGACGCCACGTTTCTGTAGTCCTCAGCCGTTTTGGCCGAACCGAAAAGAACGGCGGCCGATTTTGCGGATTGCCGCCGGGTGAACTCGGACACCCCGAAGATCAGCAGGCCGACAGCAAGGAGGCCGGAAAAAAGCGCAATCGAGTTTTTATACCGGATCCAAAAAACCAGCGGGTCAAAGCCCGTGGGGGGTGTTTGTGTTTCAGCGGGGCTGGACATAGGCGGGAGAAGCTTCCAAACGACTCGCCGGAGCGCAAGCTCCCATTGTTAATCCCGTCTTGCGAGAATCTGGTGGGACTGGCTGGTTTTGATGATCGAATTCTCGGGGGCGACTCCCTGCCATTGTGTGCCGGGATAAACGATGCTTCTGCGGCCGATCAGCGAACCCGGATTGAGCACGGAATTGCATCCAATCTCGGCGTGGTCCCCGATGATCGCCCCGAATTTCTTGAGGCCCGTGCGCGTCGCGCCCTCTGCGGTTGTTACGCTGATTTCACCCCGGTCGAGCCGTACGTTGGAGAGGATCACCCCGGCGCCCAAATGGCCCCGGTGACCAATGATGGAGTCCCCGACGTAGTTGAAGTGCGGGATCTGCGCCTCATCGAAAATGATGGAGTTCTTGAACTCGCAGGAGTTCCCCAGCACGCACCCGGAGCCGACGATGACATTCTCGCGAATGTAACAGCCACTGCGGATCTCGCACCCTTCTCCGATCCATGCCGGCCCCTTGATCATGGCGCCTTGCTCAATGACGGTGCAGCGCCCGATGAACACCGCGCCGCTAATGAATGGCTTTCCGATCATCCGCCCGTGGATGGCCGGCTTTAGGCGGAACTGCAGATAGCTGGGGATTTGTTTGAGCGCATCCCATGCGTTGACGGCATTCTCAAAGAGCATCCGGTGCTCGGTGTGTTGAAGGTCCAGGTAGTCTTGCGGTGCAAACATGGCGAATGCGGGCTTGTGAACTTGCGGAGGGGGGCTTGGCGAGCTCAATTGAAAATCAGCGCGATGCGAAGTGGAAAAGCGTGCCGGGGATTTATCGCGGGGTGAGTTTTTGTCCGTCTTTGGAGTCCTTGACGTTCCACCCCAGCTCCGCGAGCCGATTCCGGATTTGATCGCTCTCCGGCCAGTTCTTGGCCTCCCGCGCCCGCTGGCGCTCCTGGACGAGCGCTTCGACCTCCGCAGGAATCACCGATGCGTCGCGATCGAACACGAGAACCTGGTTTATCCGGCGCCACCCCTCGATGATGTGAGCGGCCTGGCCTGCGCTGAGGGTTTCCCCATCGAGAGCCCTGTTGCTCTCTCGGATCAGGTCGAAAAGGTGACCCATTGCGCCGGACACGTTGAGGTCGTCGTCGAGGGCATCAAAAAAAGCGTCCACGTGGCTACTGAGCGGGGTGGGCTGCGGGGGGCAGGCATGAGCGTGGGCCTCAAGCCGCTGCGTCCATTCGTCGATCCGCGAAAGTGCGGCCCGCGCGGACTCGATCCCTCCGAGCGTGAAGTTGCAGGGGAGCCGGTAATTGACCGTGATGAGGGCGAATCGGATTTCTCTGCCAGTGAACCCTTTTTCGAGCAGATCCCTGAGCGTGTAGAAGTTGCCCAGAGACTTGGACATCTTCTGCCCTTCCACCATGAGATGGGCGCAGTGCAGCCAATACCGCACGAATTTGCGTCCTGTGCAGCACTCGGACTGGGCGATCTCGGCCTCGTGGTGAGGGAAGATGTTGTCGACGCCTCCGCAGTGGATGTCGAGTTCCGGGCCGAGCAACGCTGTCGCCATGGCGCTGCATTCGATATGCCAGCCGGGCCGCCCCTTGCCCCATGGCGAGTTCCACCACACATCCCCGTCATTGGCATCCCACGCTTTCCAAAGCGCAAAATCCCCCACGTTCTCCTTCTCATACTCGTCGCTGCTCACCCGACCGCTCGGCCTCAACTCCTCCAGGTTCAGGTGCGCCAGGCGGCCGTATTCGGGAAACGTCGAGAGCCGGAAATAAACCGATCCATCCTCGGCTTGATACGCCATGCCCTGACTCTCGAGCTGCTCGATCATCGAGATCATGCGTGCAATGTAACGGTCCTCCGTCGCGGCGGGATAATGGCTGGCGCGTTTGATCCGCAACGTGTCGATGTCGGTGAAAAAGGCGTCCTTGTAGACTTGGGTGAAGTCGGCCAAGCGCCGGCCTGAGCGCCGGGAGTCGCGGATGGTTTTGTCATCCACGTCGGTGAGGTTCATCACGCGCTCCACCTGGAATCCGCGCGCTTCCAAGTGACGCTGAAGGAGGTCTTCGAAGATATACGCCCGGAAGTTCCCAATATGCGCGTAGTTGTACACGGTTGGTCCGCAGGTGTACATTTTCACCTGATTGGACCCGGTCTGGATCGGTTCGAAAGATTCGAGTTGCCGTGAGTAGGAGTTGAAAAGTCGGATGCCCATTCTTCTCTACGCAGTTTCAGGCTGTTCAACGCTTGCAACCGCCATGGCGGCGATGCCCTCCCGCCGTCCAAGGAATCCCATCCCCTCGTTGGTGGTGGCTTTGACGCCCACGCGAGTCATTGGAAGCCCAAGTGCCTCCGCGAGATTTGCGCGCATCTCACCCACATGCGGGCCGATCTTGGGTTGTTCGGCGATGAGCGTGGCGTCCACGTTGACCAGTTTTGCGCCGCGTTGCCCAAGCAACATCGCGATCTTCCTCAAAATCTCCAAACTGCTGATCCCTCGGATGGATTCGTCGGTGTTGGGGAAGTGATGCCCGATGTCGCGCTCACCGATGGCGCCAAGCACAGCGTCGGCAATCGCGTGGGCCAGAACGTCCGCATCGGAGTGGCCGTCGAGGCCGTGCGTATGGGGAATCTCGACCCCGCCAAGAATCAGAGGGCGCTCCTCGATGAAGCGGTGGACGTCGTAACCAATGCCAACCAGGTTCATATTCCGAGCTCCAAATCAATCCGGCCGTTCGATGCGCAAACGGAGATTTTCTGCGGGTTGTCCTCGCGCGGCGTGCTTTCGAATTGGCCCCCGGCGGTTTCCACGAGCAGTTGTCCGGCCGCGACGTCCCACAGGCTGACAGACTGTTCGATATACGCGTCCAAACGGCCGCAGGCGACGTAGGCCAGGTCCAGGGCGGCGCTGCCCATTAGCCGGCATTTGCGCGCGCGCTTCACATATTTTTCAAGCAGCGGGAGGCCTGCTGAGATGGTGGTTTTGGTTTTTGAGAACCCCACCGAAAGCACGGCATCACTGAGCTGCGTGCGCTGGCTCACTGCGATCGGTGCTCCGTTGAGGGTTGGTGAAGCGCCGCGAGCGGCCTCCCACATCTCATCCCGCATCGGGTCGTAGATAATCCCGGCCACAATCTGGTCTTTGTGCCGGAGCGCGATCGAGACGCAAAAATGCGGGATCCCGTAAAAGAAGTTCACCGTCCCGTCGATGGGGTCGACGATCCAATGCCAGTCGCTGTCTTGGTTTCCCGCGAGGCCTTCTTCGCCAAGGATGGCATGATCAGGGAAGCGCTCAAGGAGCATGCTTGTGATCAGGTCTTGGGATTGGACGTCGAGGTCGAGTTTGATGTCGTGGGCCTCAAATGCGTTGACCTCGAGAGGTTTTCCAAAGTGGAGGCGCAGAAGGTCGCCTGCAGCGCGCGCGGCGCTGGAAGCGGCGTCAATATAGGAGTTCATGATTTGTTAAATGCGCGAGGGGGAGCGCCGCTTTGTAAAGAGGACTTCGTGAAAAGCAAATGGGAGGAGAAACGAATTTCTCCTCCCATTTTAAGCTGGGTCTTGGTGGGGACTTACTTCTTCGCCGCTGCTTTCGCAGCAGGCTTTTTAGCCGCCAACTTCTTGGCAGGTGCCTTCTTGACCGCCGCCTTCTTCGCCGGAGCCGCTTTCACGGCAGGCTTCTTTGCGGGAGCGGCCTTCTTTGCCGGGGCTGCCTTTTTGACAGGAGCCGCTTTCTTCGCAGGTGCAGCCTTCTTAGCCGGAGCTGCTTTCTTAACGGGCGCGGCCTTCTTTGCAGGAGCCGCTTTCTTTGCAGGAGCTTTCTTAATCGCCATTGATAATCCCCCCTTTCAAACCGCAGTAGCGGTTCACGGAAAATGTTGAGAGCAGTGATGTCACGCTTCTTTGTGTTGGTTAATCGGTCGCTTTATTTGCGTCAATAAGTTTTCACTTGATTGCGTCAAAAGTTTGCGTTCTCGCGAGTCGGTTATGCCTCAACTAAGCCGGTCGCGTGCCGCGGGCTCAGTTTTTTATTTTTGGGCGTGTGCCGCGATCCTTGTGAACAAGAGCATTCGCGGCGTGTCGCGCTTTCCTCCGATTGGATTTCGCGGCCGACGCGGCGTTGCCGGAGAACGTAGCCTCCATCAATCGCCGCTTGTGCGGTCCTCAGCCGATGCCCGGCAACACGGCCCGCATTTCCTGGCTCGCGAGGTTGGGTGAGAGCCGCGTTGTTGCCTGCAGCTTTCCCTTCAATCGGAGGGATGCATCCTCCGCAAAGCCTCTTCTTTACAGGGTTCCGGGCGATGCCGGTTCGTTTCCTGAGAGAATGTTTTCCGCGCACTCCACGATGCCCTCGACGCTCCAAAGCCGGCCCACGCCCTCGTATCCGCATGCGAGTAAACCTTCCTCGGGGCCGATGAAACGCACGCCGCGGACGCGCAGTGTCTCGACGTTTTTCTGCGTCGCAGGATGTTGCCACATCTTCCCGTTCATCGCTGGCGCAATGAGCACCGGGGCGAGTGTGGCGAGAGCGATTTCTGTGAGCGGATGGTTGGCCATTCCATTCGCGAGTTCGGCGATGATGTTCGCTGTCGCAGGCGCTATCAGGAGCAGGGATGCGCGGTCCGCGAGCGCGATGTGGGCCGGCTGCCAGTGCTCGTATCCCTCGCGCCGAGGTGTGAGGACCGGGTTGCGCGAAAGTGTTTGGAAACAGAGCGGTGTCATGAATTCCAAGGCGCCCTGAGTCATCACCACATGAACGTCGAAGTTGCGCTTGGTGAGCCTGCTGGTGAGGTCCGCTGCTTTGTAGGAGGCGATGGAGCCTGTGACTCCGAGCACGATGGTGGGCCGTGTCATGCGAGTGCCAGCCGGCGGCTGAGGTAACGTTCCGCCCACATGATCGCCCGGAATTTCACGAGGTCTTCTTCGATGGCGCCCGTGACGATCGTGTACTTGTAGTCATGCCACGCCTCCATTTCCTTGGACGCGTTGCCGAGGCGGATCTCGATCTGCTCCGCCGTCTCGGTCCCGCGTTTCATGAGGCGCCGACGCAGTTCGGCCATGCTTGGGGGCATGATGAACACGTCCGCCAACGCGGTGCGGATGCGTTCGCTGTCGCCGCGAATTTTGCGGGCGCCTTGAACATCGATGTCGATCATCACATCCACGCCCGCGTCGAGGTTTCGGGTGATGGTCTCGCGCAGGGTTCCGTAGTAGTTCCCGTGGACCTGCGCGTGTTCGATGAAGTCTCCGGCGGCGATCCGGCGTTCGAATTCCTGCTTGTCGAGAAAATGGTAGTCTTCCCCATCCACTTCCCCCGGGCGCGCGGGGCGTGTGGTGCAGGACACCGAATACACAAAATCCGGGGTCTGCCGGAGGGAGTTGAGCAGGGTGCTTTTACCAGCGCCCGATGGGGCCGAGACGACGAAGAGGATGCCTTGGCGCCTAAAAACCAGAGAGTTGGACGCGGCGGCCGGGTCCGTGGGATGGGGTGTCGAGGAGAGCACGCGGTGTTTATTCGATGTTCTGGATCTGCTCGCGGACTTTTTCCATCTCCGACTTGCAGAGCACCACCAGCTGAGAGATTTCGATGTCGTTGGCTTTGGCTCCCAAGGTGTTGAATTCGCGGCCGATCTCCTGCGTCATGAACTCGAGGGTGCGCCCGACGGGTTCGTCCTTGCGCAGATGGCTCGCAAACTGCCCGAAATGGCTCTCCAGGCGGGTGAGTTCCTCGGTGATGTCACTTTTCTCCGCGAAGAAAATCACCTCCTTGGTCAGGCGTTCATCGTCGAGCGGAAGATCGATTCCCGCGCGGTGGATCCGCTCCTGGAGCGACTGGCGGTAGCGTTTAATCACGTTTGGCTGGAGCTCGCCAATCTTGCCGACGGCTTCCCGGACCAGCTTAAGTCGTTTGGTGAGGTCTTTCGCGAGGTGTTTGCCCTCGTTTTCACGCATCTTCACGAGATCCCCGAGCGCTTCCTTCAGCGCGGCCTCCACGTGCGGCCAAACCTCTTCGATCGCCGTTTCCTCCTCCGGCATCTGGATGACCCCAGGCGCCCTGAGCACGGTTTCAATGGTGATCTGGCCGGAGGCGCCGAGCTCATTCTGGAGATTGAGCATCGCTTGGTAATAGGTGCGGGCCAGATCCGTGTTGAGCGACAGGTTCCGGCCGACTCCCGGGGTGCGGTGCATGGCCACAACCACGTTGAGGCGCCCCCGGGACACTTCCGCGTTGATCATGTCCCGGATCCGCGGTTCGAGCTCGGAGAGCTCCCGGGGCAGCGTGACCACGACGTCGCTTTGTTTGCGGTTCACCGAGTTGAGTTCGACGCTGAACTTGCTGCCTTGATTCAGGCTTTGGCCGCGTCCGTAGCCTGTCATGCTCCTCATATTGCGCTGGGGTGTGCTGCGGTTTTTTTGAGTCTTCTCGCCAGAAGTTTACTTGAGGAGAAGTTGCGCGGCCTGAGCCACGTCTTTGTCGCCGCGTCCGGAGAGGTTCACGACGATGAGTGAATCGCTGGGCATTTGGGGCGCCACTTTCAGCACGTGGGCGATTGCGTGGGAGGTTTCCAGCGCGGGAATGATGCCTTCCACCTCGGAGAGCTTCCGGAAAGCCGCCAGCGCTTCGTCATCCGTGGCGTAGTCGTATGAGATCCGGCCCAAATCCCGGAGGTAAGCGTGCTCGGGCCCAATCGCGGCGTAGTCGAGTCCCGCGGAGACCGAGTGGGTGAGCTGGATCTGGCCATCGGCATCGGCCAGGAGATAGGTTTTTGTGCCCTGGAGGACTCCCAGTTTTCCGCCCTGGAACCGCGCGGCGTGCGCGCCGACCTCGATGCCGTGGCCGCCGGCCTCGACTCCGACCATGCGCACGCCCGTGTCCTTAAGGAATGGCCAAAACAGGCCGATGGAGTTGCTGCCCCCGCCCACGCACGCCACGAGCAAATCGGGAAGACGCTCCTCGCGTTCGAGGATCTGCCTGCGCGCTTCGTCGCCGATGACCCTGTGGAAATCCCGGACCATCATCGGATAAGGGTGGGAGCCGAGCGCGGAGCCCAGAATGTAGTGGGTGGAGCGGACATTGGTGACCCAATCCCGCATCGCCTCGTTGATGGCTTCTTTGAGGGTGGCCTGGCCGGCGGTGACAGCGACCACTTTTGCGCCCAGAAAACGCATCCGCGCGACGTTGAGCGCCTGGCGTTCCATGTCCACCGCGCCCATGTAAATCACGCATTCGAGTCCCGCCCGGGCTGCCACGGTTGCCGTGGCGACGCCGTGTTGTCCCGCGCCGGTCTCGGCGATGATCCGGGTTTTGCCCATCCGCTGCGCGAGTAGAATCTGCCCCAGCGCGTTGTTGATCTTGTGCGCGCCCGTGTGGAGAAGGTCTTCCCGCTTGAGGTAGATCTTCGCGCCGCCGAGTTGCCTAGTCAGGCGTTCAGCCAAATAGAGCGGTGTGGGTCGGCCCGCGAACTCCCGAAGAACATTTGCCAGTTGCGACTGAAACTCTTCGTCGCCGCGCACTTTTTCGTATTCGGCGGTGAGTTCGTTGAGCGCTGTGATCAGGGTTTCAGGCACAAACATCCCTCCGTAGGGCCCGAAATGCCCGTGCTGATCTGGCAACGATTCGAGGTCAATCATAGGGGGGCAACACTAGGCTTCGCGGCCGTGGCCTGCAAAGGGTTTTCCCAGTGGCGCTCCTTCGCACTGCTCAAATAGACCGACGTACCGACGTGACGGCCGCGGAGCTAGTAGATGAGCGGCTCGGGAAGCTGCAACGCGTTCTCGAGCACGCGGAATCTCGCCTCGCCGCCTTCAAACCACACCTCCACAATATCAAACCGAAAGGGGATCCCGGGGTTGCCCAGCAGTTTGAGCCAGGCGAGCGCGCCTCTTGCGATGAGCCTCTGCTTGGCCGGGGTGACTGCGCTGGAGGGGGCGCCGTATCGCAGGCTGCGCCGCGTCTTTACCTCGACAAACACCAGTGTTCCTCCCGCTTTTTCTCGGCATACCAGATCCACTTCGCCGCCCCGTTTCCCACGGAAATTCCGGTGGAGAACCTTGTACCCGAGACTCCGCAAATGGCGGGCCGCCAAATTCTCCCCGAGAACACCGAGTCGGATTTTCTGGGAGGCCGATTGGGAGCGCGCGGCTGATTTAGGCCAGAGGCAAAAGCGCCTGCTGTACTGGAAGAAAACTGCGGCGATGGATTGCGCAAGGCCCATGGGTTCGGAGTCGCTCCAAGTGGAGGGCCGTACCGTAGCCTTTGTGTCGCCCGAATTCGTATCCGGGGTACACCTCATCCATTTCCTGCATGAGCCGATCCCTGGTGACCTTGGCCAGAATACTCGCTGCGGCGATGCTGTAGCTCAATCCGTCGCCGCCCACCAATGCGGTTTGGGGCAGGGGAAAGCCGGGCACGGGCAGCCCGTCGATGAGCACGTGTTGAGGGGTGAATCGTAGCCGGGCAACGGCTCGCCGCATCGCTTCGTGAGTGGCCCTCAGAATGTTGATCCGGTCGATTTCCTCGGGGCCCACGGCTTCCACCGCCCAGCAAATGTCGGGAGCCGAGGTCAGCTCCAGATAGAGTTTCTCACGTTGCCGGTGCGTGAGTTTTTTCGAGTCCCGGAGCACGGGATGGGCGAAATGCGCCGGTAAAATTGCGGCGGCTGCGACCACAGGGCCGGCCAGCGGGCCGCGCCCGGCTTCGTCGACGCCCGCAACGACCTGGCAGCCTTTCGATCGCAGGGCGTCCTCATGCTGAAGACTGCAGGGAAGGGGGGCCATGGCGGGGTGATCAAAAAAAATGACCGGTGCTGCCTTTGCCCCGGAGAGGGGAGACGGGCGACACCGGTCAGTTTGAAAGGAACGAAATTGTGTGGGCTAGTTCTTCCGGGCGGAAGCTTTCTCACGCACAGCCATGGCCTGCTTGCCCTTGCGGGAGCGCAGGTAGTTGAGCTTGGCGCGGCGGGCTGTGCCGGCGGTCTCCACCTCGATCTTGGAAATCCGAGGGGAATGCAGCGGGAAAACGCGCTCCACACCTTCGCCGTAGGAGATGCGGCGCACGGTGAAGGCCGCGTTGAGCAGGGTGCCTTTGCGGCCGATGACAATGCCGGTGAAAATCTGGATCCGCTCCTTCTCACCTTCCTTGACGACGGTATGCACGCGAACGCTGTCACCAACGTTGAACTTGGTGACTTCTTTCTTGAGTTGTTCCTGCTCGATTTTCTGGATGATCTTGTTCATGGCGCAAATACCTCTCGATGGGTGTAGAAAGGGGTGAGAGGAGTATCCTAAATTTCCAGCGGCGCAACTGGAAAAATCAATGCATGTTGCCTCTTTCATGGACGACCTTATCGATTTGCATAGCGACAGCTACTTTATGGGCGAAGCCCTGCGCCAGGCGCGGAAAGCCTGGGAGGCCGAGGAAGTGCCCGTCGGGGCGGTGGTTGTGCACCAGGGCAGAATCATCGCCCGGGCCCACAACCAGGTGGAGATTCTCAACGACGCCACGGCTCACGCGGAAATGTTGGCCATTACCCAGGCGGAGAGTGTGATGGGGGATTGGCGGCTCCATGAATGCGAGCTTTACGTCACCAAAGAGCCCTGCCCGATGTGCGCCGGGGCCATGGTCCATGTCCGATTCAAAAGGGTGATCTTTGGTTGCCTCTCCTCAAAGGACGGCGCCGCGGGAAGCCTGATGAACCTCCTTCAGCATCCGCAGCTCAATCACCGTTGCGACGTCACCCCCGGCGTGCGCCGCGAGGAATGCGCTCAAATGCTCCAGGCTTTTTTCAGGGAACGGCGCGGCGGGTAACCTCCCGGGAAGCAGGGGGGGGCATCTCAGGGGGGGGCAAGGCGCCAAGGATCAGAGAATCAGCATGCAATCCCCGTAACTGAAGAAGCGGTAACGTTCCTTCACGGCCTCGGCGTAGGCGTGCAGCGTCAATTCTCTCCCCACAATGGCGCTCACGAGCATGAGCAGAGTGGATTTGGGGAGATGAAAGTTGGTCAGGAGCGCGTCGACCGCCCGGAAACGGTATCCGGGATAGATGAAAATATCCGTGGCGCCCTCGTGCGGGAGCAGGGGGCGTCCGCAGGATTCGAGCACGCGCGTCGTGGTGGTGCCGATCGCGACGATCCGCCGAGCCGCGTTGATGGCCTGGGCCGCGTCGGGGAGAATGTGGTAGCGCTCCGAGTGCATCCGATGTTCCGTGACGACCTCGGCCTGAACTGGGCGGAAGGTGCCCACGCCCACATGCAGAGTCACAAAGGCGTGGGGGATTTGGGCCAGGATCTCCGGCGTGAAATGCAGGCCCGCCGTCGGGGCCGCCACCGCCCCGCGTTCCTTGGCGTAGACGGTCTGATACCGGTCGCTGTCCTCGGCTTGAGGTTGCCTCGAAAAATACGGCGGCAGGGGGAGCTCTCCCGCCTTGTCCAGATCCACCGGCCCGTCAAATCCGATGATGCGCTCCCCGTCGGGGCAGATCTCCAAGACGCGGCCTTTGGCGCCGGGAATCTCCACCTGCTGGCCCACGCGCATCCTGCGTCCGGGACGCACCATACACTTCCAAGTGTTTTCGCCGACCGCTTCAAGGAAGAGGAGTTCAATCCGGCCGTCATTCGAGAAGACGCGGGCCGGGATCACCTTGGTGTTGTTGAGGACCACCAGGGCATCCGGGCCGATCAACGCGGGGAAGTCGGTGAAGTGCCGGTGTTCGATGCGTTGTTCTTCCCTATGAATGACGAGCATCCTGGATTGCCCCCGCCGGGGCGCGGGATGCCGGGCAATCAACTCCTCGGGCAGTGCGTAATCGTAATCGTTGGTTAAAAGGCTCACGGGATGAACGGATTGGTTGTTTTTGAAAGTTGCCGGAGAGGGTTTGTCCAGTGCCACGCTGCCAGCGCCGGGATCAAGACAATGGCGCGGGTGATGAGATTGGGTTCCCACGCGTTCCAGAGCGGAGTTGACTCCCAAAGCAGCAGGGCTCCGAGCACGCTGAGGGAAAAAACGCTCCAGGGCGCAGAACGCCGCCAGCAAGCCAGAGGCAGAATCCACGTCACATACCAGGGGTGCAGCACCGGGCTGAGCACGAGCGCCGATCCCATGGACCAGAAGGCGCAACGGTGCCAGTCATTTTTGAATCGATAAAAGCTCCAGAGGATCGCGCCTCCCAGGGCGAGGATGAATGGCCAGTTGCGCTGATAGGGGTTTGGGCCGGTGAACGCCTCAATCGCCCACCAAAGGGTGTCATTGAACCGGGCCGTGTTGGCGAAATTCCCCAAGGGACTGAGCACGGTGGCGATTCCGCCGAAGGTCAGGCTGCACAACGCGGGAATGACGGCGCAAAGCGCCAGGGCCGCGCTTTTACCCCGGAGCGCGCGTGTCCAGGCCGGAATCAGAAGAGCCGGGACAAATTTAATCGCGATCGCCGCTCCCAGGAGCGCGCAAGAGCCCAAGGCCGCGCTCCAGCGCAGTGGCGCCCGTTCTTTTAAGGAGATGTGCAGGATCGCGAGGCTCGCCGTCATGGGCAGGAGCATCAGGCTGTCGTAGTGCGCCCCTCCCGCAAACGCGTAAACCACGGCGGGATTCCACGCGTACCAAGCCGCATCCCGGAGCCCTCCGGCGCAAAGCCGGATCAGTAGCGCGCAAGTGAGGAGATCGGCGGCGACGAACACCAGTTTGAATCCGAGCACCGAGTGCGTGACCCGGGTGATTCCATGAAAGGCGAGTTGCGCCAAAGGGGGATAAATTGCGGCCGCATCCGGGTGATTGATCTTCGTCCACGTGACATCCCTGAGCGCGGCGAGCTCCGGCGCTGTGGGGGCGAGGGTGTACGGGTTGAAGCCGTGCAGCTGGATCCGGCCTTCCCAGAGGTACCGCCAGAAATCGTCGCCCGGCTCGCAGCCCAGCATCGCCAGCCTCAGGAGCAGCGCACCCGACCAGAAAATGATGGGGCTTGGACCGATCGGCGAGCCAACTCCCGCCGCGGAGGCTGCGGTGTTTTTAAACCGGCGGACGGCCAGCAGGAACAGCCCGCCGGCGACAAACATGAGGAGAACAAAACGCAGGGAGGCGCCCGGCCGGGTAAAGTCGCCAAAGAAGCTCGCGGCCCAGAGTGCCGCCGCTTCCAGGGCGAGGAACCCGCCAAGGCGCATCACTCGGCGGCTTTGGCCCGGCTGCGTTCCCCGTGGACGCGCTTGAGGTCGCAATGGATTCCGGCCGCGATGACGAGGTCGGCGACGCGGCGTTTCAGGCGCCATGCGCGGCGCAGCAGCCACAGTGCAAAGAGCGCGTAAGCCGTCCACCACCAAGGATCACGGTTCGGAGTGAACGCTAGCCGATAACACAGCGCCGAGAGGACGATGAAGTTGATCAGGAAAGTGGTGGCGACCATGCGGGTTCTGAGCTGGACCCGTGTCAGGCATTTGGGCCCGCCGTGGTACTCGGTGACGGTGTGCAGCTGAATACTCCACCACTGCGTCCCGTAGATTTGGACATCCCAGCTTTTCCAACCGGTGTCGGCCGAGTAACGCCAGTCCTCAGCCTCAAGCAGAGCGAAGATTTCTTTGAGCAGGCGCTCGCGGCCCTGGCCGGTTTCGTTCCAGAAATCGAGCCGGGAAATGCTGCCTTGGTGGCTGGCCGGAGTCAGGTCCGCTTCGGGCGCGGCAATGACTTTGGCCGGGGTTTGTTTGTATTTGAGCCAGGTGAAATACCGGGCCCATCCCCGGCCCAGCGGTTGAACCAACGCCAGAAAAGCCACCAGCAAGCGCGCCCGGATCGTGTCGAACTTGGGTTCGATCTTGGCGTTTACCATGAAGCTCAGCGCCACAAGGAAAGTGCCGCCGAACATGAGCAGCGGCACAATCCGCAGGTTGGGGAAGGCCACGGTGACCAGGAAAATAAACGCCGTGAGAGCCACCCATTCGATGCTGCCCAGGTAGGCCGCCACCACACTCTGGGAGGCGGGATAGATGGACTGGAAGAGGCCTTCGCCAAAAACGCCGTGATAAATCACCGGGCGATTGAGCAGCCAGGTAAAGCGGGGCGCCCCGTAGATCTGGCCCTTCCACTTCGCCTGGCCCGTCGGGCCGAAGAAAATGAGATGCTGGAAACGCAGCATGGCCTCGGCCTCGCCGTAGCCCTCCTGCTGTTTCCGGAACGCCTGGAGCGTGAACCGCCGGTAGTGCCACACAATGGCGCTCGGACTAAACGCGATCACGCCTCCGCTGGTCTGCAGACGCCAGCAGAAATCCACGTCGTCGCCGGCCTTGCGGTACTCTGCGTCGAACCCGCCGACGCTCTCAAACGCCCAGCGATGGAACGCCATGTTGCAGCCCGGGATGTGCTCGGCCACCACGTCCGTGAGCAGCACATGGCTGGGCCCGCCGGGCGCCGCCGCCACCGCCGCCTGGATCCAGTCGGCTGCGGGCGGTGAGATGTTCGGGCCGCCCACGCCGGCGTAGTCGCCGCTAAGCAACGTGCCGACCAGATAATACAACCAGTCCGGGTCCGGCATACAGTCCGAGTCGGTGTATGCGAAAATATCGCCCTTGGCGGCCCGCGCGCCCACGTTGCGGGCGTAACTCAGGCCCATGTTGGGCTGGATGATGTTTTGGAACTCCGGAAGCGCGTTGCCGGAGGCGACGGGGCGGCCGGCGAGCCAACGCTGCACAATGTCCTGGGTGTCGTCCTTGGATCCGTCATCGACGAGCACGATTTCGAAGTTCGGATACTGGACCTCATCGAGGGCCCTCAGGCAGTCGCCCAGGGTTTTTCCGCCGTTGTAGCTGCAAACAATCACCGAGACCTTCGGGTAGGAGGGCAGCTGCACCCTGGCGGTGATCAATTCCGCGCCGGCCAGCTTCAACCGCAACCGCTCAAACGCCAGCTTGGGCTGGCGATCCCGGGTGACGAGCCCGAACTCCCAGTCGGTGATTTCGTGGCCGCCGGTGAACCATTCGTCGGTCCAAGAGAAAAAGATGGTTCCGGCCGCGCCGCCGCGGACGACCACGTCGAGATGCCAGTCGAGAACTTCGGCCTGCATCTCCTGTCCTTTTCGCAGGGTGTCGAGGCCGAACTCCCCCAAAATCATGGGTTTATCCTCGGCCAAATTCTGGAGCCGGGCCAGGTAGCGCTCGAAATCCGCGCGGCGCTCCAGGTAGACGTTGAAGCTGAAGAAATCGACGTTTTGGGGGAGGAGATACTCCGTGGGCGGGTAGCTCGCGTAGCTGTAAAGGGGGCGGGGATCGGTTTGCCGGGCAACCGAGACGAGTTTTTCGAGGAACTCGATGACCCGCCGGGCTCCGAGCCAGCGCACCATCGTGGTGGGAACCTCGTTTCCAACCAGGTAGGCGAAAATCGCGGGATGCCCTTTGTGTTTGGCCACCGCCGTGCGGATGGTCTGGATGATCTGGGCCCGCAGTTTGCGGTTGTTGAGAAACTCCACGTGCTGAGTCCAGGGGATGGAGATCATCACGCGCAGCCCGAACTCCGCGGCCAGATCCAGCAGCCAACGCGGCGGCACGTGGTAGACGCGGATGAGGTTGACGCCCAGCTCCCGCATCAGCCTGAAGTCCTCCCGGGCCTGCTCGGGGGATGCGGTCAGGTCGCCGTCGGCGTTGGGATGAAACGGGCCGTAAGTAACCCCTTTGAGAAACCACTTGCGGTCTCCCTCAAAGAAAAACTTGGCTCGGACCCGGATGGGCAGGAGTTCGGGAACGCTGGTGAGGGCGGGGCTGGGCGCAGGGGTGGCAGACATGAAAGAGCCGGTTTTCTTAATGGCCGGAGGCTTTTGCGGCAACATCGCCGAGAGGCCAATCGCCAAAACCTCCGTTTTTTTCGTTCGGGTTCAAAGTCAATCCTCCGAGTCTCTGAGACCCTTTGCTCACAGGGCCGCGAGCGCGGCGGAGGCCACTTCGGTGGTGCGTTCGAAGTCCGCCTCCGAGTGGGCCAGGGAGAGAAAGCCCGCCTCAAATTGCGACGGGGCGAAATACACCCCCGCCTCCCGGCACGCGTGGAAATAGCGGGCGAACCCCGCGCGATCACTGCGCTGGGCGTCCGCCAGGTTCCAGACCGGGCCGCTCGTGAAATAGAGGCAGAACATCGAGCCGATTCTCTGGAACGTGTAATCGCGGCCCGATTTGCGCAGCGCGAACCGGACCCCCTCCTCGAATTGAGCGCCGAGCTCCTCCAGCCGCCTCCAGCCATCGAGCCGTTCGAGCTCCCGGAGCTGGGCAAGCCCGGCCGCCATCGCCAAGGGGTTTCCAGAGAGTGTGCCGGCTTGATACACCGGGCCATCCGGCGAGAGCTCATTCATCAGATCCGCTCTCCCCCCAAACGCGCCCACCGGCAGCCCGCCTCCGATCACTTTGCCCAAGGCGGTCAGGTCCGGCACGATGCCGCAACGCTCCTGGTAGCCGCCCCGGGCGAGCCGAAATCCGGTCATCACCTCATCGAAAATCAGCACGGTTCCGTGCGCTGTGCAAAGTTCCCGGAGAAGTTCCAGGTAGCCCGGCTTGGGCAGGTAAAGCCCGGCGTTGGCCGGCACGGGTTCGACGATCACGGCGGCGATTTCCCGGCCTTGCGCCGCAAAAACCGTTCTGAGGGCTTCCGGGTCGTTGTAAGGCAGCGTGAGCGTTAACGCGGCCAGGTCTTTTGGGATCCCCGCGCTGTCGGGTTGTCCGTGGGTGAGCGCGCCGCTGCCGGCTTTCACGAGCAGGGAATCCACATGCCCGTGGTAACAGCCCTCGAACTTCAGAAGTTTCTCCCGTCCCGTCGCACCGCGGGCCAGCCGGATCGCGGACATGGTGGCCTCGGTGCCGCTGTTGACCATCCGCACCTTCTCAATGGAAGGCACCCATTGGACGATGGTCCGGGCCATTTCCACCTCCAACGGGTTGGGAATCCCAAAGCTCACCCCCCGGAGGGCCGCTTGGGAGATGGCCGTCTGGATGGATGCCGGCGCGTGTCCCAGGATCGCCGGCCCCCAAGTGCCCACGTAATCAATGTAGGCCTTGCCGTCCACATCCCAGATTTTGGCGCCCTCGGCGCGATCCACGAAAAACGGTTCGCCTCCCACCCCGCGAAAGGCGCGCACGGGGGAATTAACGCCGCCGGGAATCCACTGGCGGGCTTCACGGAAAAGAGCTTGGGAACGTGTGGGCATGATGTGGGAAATTCGCCCCTTTCTATGGCAGCGAGGCTGGCCGGGCTCAACCCCCATCATAGATTTACTCACCCCCGGACACGGGCCTCGCCGGGCGGCAAATGGCGGCGCGCGAAGTTTTCACCGTTCTCGCCCGTTGACGAGAGGGGGTAAGTTCGCTTATCAACACCCGCTCCTGTGGCGGGGTCGCCAAGTGGTAAGGCTCGGCTCTGCAAAAGCCGCATCCGTGGGTTCGATTCCCACCCCCGCCTCTCAGGTGAACAGTTTTCCACTCGGCTCCACTCGGCTCCACTCGGCTCCACTCGGCTCCACTCGGCTCCACTCGGCTCCACTCGGCTCCACTCGGCTCCACTCGGCTCCAAGCGGCTCCAAGCGGCTCCCGGTGATGGTCTCCGCCCGGCATCTTCTGTTCCCTGGCCCAAGTTTCACACCGAGACTTCAGACGGCATTCCTCAAGCTGAGTTTCCAGAGACCCTCTGAATTCTCCGGAAGTTCTCTCAAACCGAGAAAATATTTCAAATTTGAGTCAAAAGTGTGGTCCCAAGTTCTGCTAGGAATGCCTCCGGCGGGCCGGGTCTGACCGGCTTCCTTGAACCCTCACAATACTTTTACAAGAAACGCGGCGCGGCATAGCTCCTGCCTCTCTTTGGTCCCGAGATGAATCCCCTCAACTCCAGCGTGAATGTTCACGCTTGTCCCCACTGCCGCACCTTGATGCGGGTCCGCGGGGCGCGTGTTTTTAGCCCGGTCGCCTGCGCAAACTGCGGGGATCTGGTGCTGCTGAGGGCGGATATCGGCAGGTTCCGGCTGATGCATCCGCTGGCGCGGACCGGTTTGGGGCAGTTTTTCAGGGCATTCGATCGGCAATGGGGGCGCGAAGCGGTCATCAAGGTTCTGCAGCTGCCCATGGTGATCCTCGACTCCGACGGCGCCCGTTTTTATTCCGCCTTGGAGGCGTTGATGGGCCTGAATCATCCCCATTGCGCGCAGATTTACGACGGCGGTATCGAGTCCGGCTTCGCGTTCATCGCGCGCGAGGTCTTGTCGGGGGGAAGCCTCGCCGCACGCATCCAAGAACGGCGCCGGTTGGGGTTGCTTGAGGTTCTGGAAATCGGCCTTCAGGCGGCCGAAGGTCTGCGGGCCGCTTGGGAGTGCGGGCTGACGCATCGCAATCTTTGCCCCGAAAAACTCCAGTTCGCCGCCAATGGCGCCTTGAAGGTGACCGGATTTGCCGCGGCGGTCATCTACGAGATAGTGGCCGCGGAGGGGGGATTCTCTTTCGGACGCAATTGTTACCTGCCCCCGGAGCGTTTGCACCACGAGGGTGAGGATGATCGATCGGATATCTACACGCTGGGCGTCATTCTCCTACAGGCTCTCAGCGGCACGGTCGCCTACGAGGGCGAGGTGAATGGGGAGCATTTACTCGAGAGGATGGAAAACGAGCCGTTGCGGGTTGAAAGCTTTCTCCCTGCGGTTCCCTCCGAGGCGGCCTCCGCCATCAATCGCATGGTGTGCGCTTCCCAATGGCAACGGTTCCAGAATTGGGATGAGGTGATTGTGGCGCTCTCGGTTGCCCGGCATGCCGTTTACGAGCGTTTCTCGGCCGTTTCCGGCTCCCTGGCTTGAGTGAAGCGGTTCCGACCGCAGGTGCCGGTGGAACATCAAAGGCAAAAAGGCAAAAAAAGAGCGGGCGAATTGCTCAAATTGAACAATCACGCCCGCCTGTTCCCCCCGGAACACTGAGTCAATCGCTTGGAGGGCCGAGTCCTTAGGAAATCTTTAAAAAACTTCATTCTGGAGCCCGGGGCGGCGATTCAGCCGATTAAAGCGCGCTTAAACGGCCACCGTTGCCTGGGGTAAACCGCCCCGCGTGCGGGTTTTCGGCCGCCGGGCTTACCGAACGATCCTGAGCTCAGGAGCCCATTTTTCCGCTTCCAGCTCCGCCTTGCGGGTGACCGCGGTGTGCGAGACATGAAGCTCCCTCAAGCTCTTCATTTCTCTGATCTTGGTGAGTCCCTCGTCGGTGATCGCCGTGCCGCTAAGGTCGAGACGGCTCAGATTTCTTAGCCGGAGCAGCCCCTCGATCTCCGAGTCGCTGAAATTCCCCCGAGGAAGCAAAAGCGTTTGGAGATCCGTGATCTTGCCAAGGGCATCTGCGGCACCGGGGCCGAGTTTCACCGAGGGGAGGGATAAACTCTTGAGGTTGCGCATGTCCGCCAGGTTTTCGATTTGCTCCGCGCCAACTTCCGGGCCGGTGATCTCTAAGAACTCCAGTTGCGAGAGATTTTTCACGATGCTTTGAACTGCCTCGGCGAAACCGGGCCGGGAGCTTGAAAGAAAGTCCAGCCGTTCGAGCTGCCGAAGCGGGGCAAGGGATGCAACACCCGAGGCGCTGACCTGGGTGTTCCGAATGTCCATAAAACGGAGGGAGTGGACCCGGCTGAGATGCTCGATTCCGGAGTCCGTTAGTTTGGTAGCCGAGAGGTTGAGTCGGGTGAGTTTGTGCAGTTCAAAAAAGTGGTCGAACCCTTCACCCGTGATCTCCAGTCGGCTCAGATCCAGGGACTCCAGCTCGTCCAAATTGGCGAGGTATACGATGCCCTCGTCGGTGACCCGCGTTCCCGACAGGCTGAGTTGCTCGATCTTGCGCAGTTTCGAAATCTGCCGAAGCCCCTCGTCGGTGAACCCGCATTGGTCGAGTCTGAGCGACCGCAGGGAGCGCATCGTGGCCAGATGGGCAACTCCCGCATCCTTGATTGGCGTGTATGAAACGTCGAGCGATGTGACATGACGGAGCGTTGAGAGGGCCGCCGCGCCGGCGTCCGTGATACCGCTGTGTGCCAGATTCACCGCCTCGAGCCGGTCCATGTGGGTGAGACAACCCGCGGTCTGCGCCGTGATGTGTGGCGCCGAACGGATGGTCAACCGACGCAGGGTGTCAAAATGCTCAAGGCGCGGGATCAATTCGTCGGTAAAGTGCCCCCCTTCGAGGGTTAATTCTGCGAGCCCTTTCCATTCCTCGAGAAAACGCAAAGCCCTGTCGCCCACGTCAATTTGCCGCAAGATGAGCTTGGATGCGCCGCGCAGCGGGGCCAGCCGGTCAAAGTCGCTCTCGCCGAGCTCCGCTTTGAGCGTGCTCTGGTCCATCGCCACCAGAGAGAAACGAGGGCGTCCGCTGGGCAGTTGTTCGGGGGTCGTTAACGCGCGGTCGCCTTTTGTTCCTTTGATCCTCAACTCGGCTCCGATTGCCAGCAGCCACCGCACACTTCGGATCATGGCGGCACGGGATCGCTCCCACTCCTCGGGCGTCTCTCCTTCCCAGGGTTCTCCCTCGGCTACATCCGCCTCCACGGGCTTTTTTCCAGCGGGTCGCCGCCAATCGGCCAGGAGTTTTTCTCTCGCGCCTTTGACGAGGTCCGCCTCCTCGGGCCGGTCGCGCTGGACGAGCGCTTCCTCGTTTTTTGCGAGAATCTCGTCGCAGTGGGCTTGGAGGCTGCGGCACCTTTCCGCACGCTCTTTTTGGAGCAGCACAACCTTCCCGCGAAACTCCGCCCGCCACGTTTTGATGGATTCCGAGCGCGTGTCGTGATCCTCGTCGGGAATCGTGCGGCCGCGGGCGATGAAATTGGCCTCCTCCTGCCTTCGGCGCTCGGTTTCCTCCTGCTCTTCGGTGGCATTGCGGGCGGTGAGCAATCCGTGGAGGAGTTTGAGGTAGCGTTCTTGCAGCGCTTGAATCCCGTCCTCAAAAGGCTGCTCCACCCGGGATCGATGCAGGGTTTGAAACTCTTCCTGGATCTGGGCTAACCATTTTTCAGTGGCCGCAGGGGCCGGGGTGCCTTTTTTTTCCGGCGCGGGGGACTCCCCTGGGGCGGTGGGAGCCCCGGGCGCAGCCCCTTCTCCGACGGGTTCCTGCAGCTTTGCCTCGGTGTCCGCTCTCAGAGGACTCTCCGTGGAGAGGATGCTGCTCAAAAGCGGGATGAGGAGGGCGGGTTTTACCCAGGCGAGGCGCCAGCTCCAAGGAGCGCTGCGAAGGCGAGCAGACGGGGGCGATTCCATTGCTGAGCCGGTAGCATTCGACATTCCAGATCTGGGGGGATTTTTTTACCCGCGCGGCAAGCCCCATTGAAAGCGGTGGCCGTGGCACGACCCCGGCTCTTGCCTCGCCTCATGAAATTCCAACCAAAAAGCGGCAGGATCGACCGGGGCCGGAAGTAGGGGGCAGGAACAACGCCGATGTCCCCTCCCGCGCCCCTCGCCGAAAGCGATTTTCTGCGTCTCTTTGTGAAAAACGAGGAGGCCTTACGCGCGTTTGCCCGGGTCCTGTTGCCGACTTGGGAGTCGGTGGACGAGGTGATTCAGGAGGCCAGTGTGGTGATGTGGAGAAAGCTGACTCAGTTGGAATCCGCAGAGAGTTTTCTGCCTTGGGCAAAAGTCATTGTGCGGTTTGAGGCGCTGCGGCTGAGGCGCGATTTTGCCCGGGACCGGCATGTGTTTAGTGAGGAAGTCCTCGAGCTTCTCGCCTCCGAGGCCACGCGGGTGGAGGAGGATCGCTGGGAGCGCGAACGCGACGCCCTCGCGGTGTGTCTGGGACAACTCGCCCCGCACCATCGCGAGTTGGTGCTCGCGCCTTACGCCGGGGGCGGGCAGGTCTCCCGCATCGCCGAACAAACCGGGCGCTCCGTCAACAGCCTCTACAAGCTCCTGGGGCGGCTTCGCGAAAAGCTGGTGGTCTGCGTCGAGACGACACTCGCCGCGCCGGTCCGCTCATGAGCACTTCGTCCTCTTCCCCAGATCGAGCCCGGGGCAGTGTTCTCATCGACCAGTATTTGATGGGCACGCTTTCCGGCCCGGAATGCGCCGAATTGGACGCGGCACTCGCCGCAAGCGGGGATTTGCGAGAGCATTTCCGGCTTCGATGCAATGTGGATGCCGCACTGCGCGGGATTGGCAGGAGGCGCATGGACGAGGCGCTTGAGCCGCTGGATTGCGGGGCGCAAGCATTGAGCCGCAACCCCTCCAAATTGCCCCCGTCTTCCTCATTGGGGTGGCTCTTGGCTGCCGCAGCATGTGCCGCCCTGCTGGCCGGCGGCTGGATGTGGCGTCAGTCTCATCAGGTTTTTGCTTCGGTGGTTGAGGCCGTGGGTGCGGAGGAGGTGGGCGATGGCGCTGTGTTCCGGGGCGAACCCCACACCATCCGGGCCGGCACGGTTCAGATCGTCTCGGCGCTCGGGGCGCGCATTGTCATTGAGGCGCCTGCGGAATTCCGGTTTGAGTCCGCCCAAAGGCTCCATCTTCGGGTGGGCCGATTATCCGCGGATGTCCCCCCCGCGGCCAAGGGATTCACCGTGGTCACTCCCTCCGGGGATGCCGTGGATCTGGGAACACGTTTCGGCGTGGATGTGCCGCCGCACGGTCCGGCCGAAATCCACGTATTCAAAGGCGAGGTCATCGCCAAGGCGATCGGCGCTCAAGAAAAGCAAAACCTGCGCAGCGGCGATGCGGTCCGGATCAGTCGGGCGGGCAGTTCCGCCCGGGAATTGCGCTCCGCCGCTTTTATTCAGCGGGAGGAGGTGTCGGAGCTCGGCGCCGGGCTGGCTGCCGGCCAGCGCCTGCGGGCGGATGCGGCGCTTGAGACGTTGCGTCGGGATCCCGCGCTCATCGCGCTGCTTGATTTCGAGTCCGGCGCCTATCCGGGCAAACACCGCATGGTGCAGGGGCGCTGGCCTAAGTCCCGCGCGCCCGAGTTTTGTCAGATCGGCGAGCATTTAAGCATCAACCTTCCCGCCGACGCGGAATGGTCTCAGCTCACCCTCGCCGCCTGGGTGCGCCTGGATCGCGTCGGCGGCGGGCGAATTCAATCCCTGCTCCATACCGACGGGTGGGACCGCAAGAATCCGGGCCAAGTGCACTGGTTTGTGAGTCCTCATGGAACGCTTTGGTTCGTTTGTTTGCCGGACCAACCCAAGGGGGCGACCGCGGAGTTTTCTCCGAGGCTTCCCGATCAGGGGCGTTGGACTCACGTGGCGACGGTGTATGACTCCTCCCGTCACACGCTCCGTCATTACGTGAACGGGAGGTTTGAAATGGAGATCTCTCTAATGACGGCGCCCGCGGCCCGTTTCGGCCCGTCGCAGATAGGTAACTGGAACCTGTATGACCGCAACCTCAGCGGCCGAGTCGATGAGATGCTGATCCTCGGCAGGGCGATGGGGGACGCCGAGGTTCAGTCCCTGTTTGAGTCGGGGACTCCCTACGGGGCGCCGCCATAGATCTTCGAGAGCCGTTCCGAAGCGCGCTCAGCTGCCGGACGCCTCGGTGCGGCATCATCGGCGAGGATCGGGGATTTGGCCGACTCAGGGGGTTCCCGGTTTCTCCGGGGCCGGCAGCGCGCTCCAAACCTTGATCTCGTCAAAAAAACCGTCTTTGCCCGCACAGCCCAACTCGATTTTCGATTTGGTGGGATGGGCCAGGCCCGACGACCTCAAAAATCCAACGGCTTTTCCATCGATGCTCACTCGCATAGTCTCTCCGACGGTTTCGACGAGCAGGGTGTACCACCGGCCGGTTTCGAGCGCCACGGGGAACCGGGCACTGCGGCCGACAAGCATTTTGTCCGCCTCTGCTTTGCGCTCGGGATCCCGGCGCAGGGCTCGGATGTCGTTGCGCATGTTGCCGTCGCGCTCGTCGACCAGGAGAACGGAGTCGAGCCTTACCTGCGCCCGGCAGATGTGGCCGTAATGGGAGCCCGTGTATTTGCGGTCGTCGAATTCGATGTCGAGCATCGTGGCGCCCGCAAACCGGATCTTCACCTCCACGATGCTGTCCTTGGTGGGAACCTCCAGCCCGTGCACAGCGGCATGCGCTGGGACTGCGGGTTTGCCCTCCGTGGCCGGGGTGTCGGAATCCCGGGTTTGTCGGCCCTTCAGAGCGCCGTTCTCGACGACAAACGCAGGCACGACGGTGTGCCAAGCGCTTTTGGGTTCGATCGACTCGAAGTCGTCGGCGAACAGCAGCTCGCCTTTGACGCCAATCGGGTGTGGGGGGGGCTGCTGGGCCAAGACGGCGGCGTTCAAGGTCAGAAATACGGCAAACATGCGGCTCATTGCTTTTCACTACCGCTGCGGCTGCCTCTCCGGAATCCGAAAAAGCGGGACTCAATTCCCGAGGAATTGCAACGGAGAGTTCCGTTTCTTGCCGAGTTCAGGCACGATCGCACCCATGCGCTTCTCCCGGTCCGTTCTCTTGTCGGCGGTGTTCTTGGGGTTTCTGATCGAGGTGTCGCCAGGCGATGGGGACGGCGTGTCCGTTGAAGAAGCAGAAAGAAGGGCGGTGGATGCGGAGGCCGAGTCGCGCAGTGTCGAGCAGATCGCCAAGGCCGTGCGGCCGTCCCTGGTCAAGGTCACCCAGTTCGGAAGGGAAGGGGTTTACGGCGTGGGCAGCGGTTTTGTGATCAGCTCGGAGGGTTTGATTGCGACCAACCGGCACGTGATTGGCGAGGCGCGTCGGATCAAGGTGGAGACCAGTGACGGGGTGGAGCACGCCGTCACCGAAGTCCTCGCCAGCGATCACCGGCTGGACCTTGCGATTTTGCGGGTCTCTTCCAAGGGCCTCAAACCTCTGGAGCTCGGGGATTCCGCTCTGGTAACGCAGGGGCAGCCCGTTGTGGTCATGGGGAATCCCGGCGGGCTCAGCTACAGCTTGGTGGGGGGATTTGTTTCCGAATCGCAAAGGGACATCGAAGGGGTGCCCATGATCCAGGTCGCGGCCCCCATCATCGAGGGCAACAGCGGGGGCCCGCTCCTAGACCGCCAGGGCCGGGTCCTTGGCGTGCTCACCCTCAGGTCCGCGCTGGCTGAAAACCTCGGATTCGCCATGCCGGTCAACACGTTGAAACGCCTTCTCGAAAGGCCCAACCCGATCCCGATGGAGCGCTGGTTGACCATCGGCGTGCTCAACCCCCGGTTTTGGCTGCCGCGCATGGGCGGTCAGTGGACTCAACGCGCCGGCGTCGTCAACGTGGAGCAGACGGGCAACGCCGGGCGCTCCCTTTGCCTGTGGAAAACGCCTCCCCAAACGGAGGACTTCGAGGCGGCCGTCTCCGTGCGCCTCCAGGAGGAGGCCGGGGCCGCGGGGCTGGCGTTTTGCGCCGATGAGGAGGACAGGCACTACGGATTTTATCCGACGGCGGGCAAGTTGCGCCTCACCCGGTTTGACGGGCCCAATGTGTTTACCTGGAAGGTCCTCGGGGAGGTGGCTTCCAAGGCCTATCTGCCCGGAGACTGGAACACCCTGCGCGTGCGGATCGAAGGCGCCCGGATCCGGTGTTTTGTTAATGAAACCCAGGTCTTGGAGGTGGAGGACGAGGTTTTCCGCGGGGGCCGGGCCGGGCTTTGCAAATTCAGGCACCCGGCGGCGAGTTTTAAGCACTTTAAGCTGGGGACGGATCTGGCCCAAAAAACCGCGCCGGCCGAGGCCGATGCCGTCCTCAGCAAGTCGGTCGAATCAGTTTTGGGCGGGGCGGTGAATCGCGAAGACACCCTCCAGGCGCTGATGAAGGACCCGGAAGCCGGTGGCCGGATTTTGCGGGACCAACGGAAGGTTTTGGAGCGGAGCGCGGCGTTTCTCAAAGATCTGGGCGTGGAATTGCATCGCCGGGCGGTGCGCGCGGAGTTGGTGGCCGAGCTGGCTCTGCCCGAGGACAAGGCGGACTTGTTCCGGTGCGCCCTGCTTTTGGCCAAGTATGACAACCCCGAATTGGACGTCTCCGCGTATGAACGGGCATTTGCTCAAATGGTCGAGGAACTCCGGGGGGATCCCGCGTTGCCTGAGGACACCGGGAAAGCCATCGCTCGGATCAACCGGTTTCTCTTCGAGGAAAACGGGTTCCATGGCAGTCGCTCCGATTCCGGGAACCGTTCCAACAGTTACATCAACGAGGTTCTGGACGACCGCGAGGGGCTGCCGATCACGCTTTCGGTGGTTTACCTTGAGTTGGCCCGGCGCCTGGGCGTTCGCCAGGTGGAGGGGATTCCGTTGCCGAGCCGGTTCATGGTGGGGTACCGGGCCTCGGAGGGGGACTCCTTTATGTTGGTGGACGTCTTCAACGGCGGAAAATTGCTGACCATGGAGGAAGCGGTTGCGGATGTGAGCAATGACGGCTGGGTTCCGGAGAAGGCCCGGCAGCCCGCGAGCAAACGTGAAATCCTTTTGCGGATGATCCAAAACCTGATGGGTGCGCCTCGCGATTCAGCGGTCGCCGCGTTGGAGTCGCTGCCCTACCTGGATTTGTCGCTGGCGTTGAACCCGGACTCCGGGCGCGAGCGGGTGAGTCGTGCCGCAGTCCGGGAGCGCAACGGCGACCGGGAAGGCGCGCGCGAAGATGTGAGCTGGTTGCTTGAGCATCTGCCGACGGATGTGTCGGGGGATCCCCGATCAAAGCTCCAGTCCTGGCTTGATCGTCTGGATGGCGCCGAGCGCCGCTAGACGGCCGGAGCCAAGGGGGGCGTCCCCGGAGGCTTTTGGAGAAGGAGTGCGCCCGGCGGGATTCGAACCCACGACCAGCGGATTAGAAATCCGCTGCTCTATCCAACTGAGCTACGAGCGCGTGAAAGGGAAAACCCTCCGTCGCTCCCTCCGGGCGGGCACCGGGTTCGACGGCGGGTTGGGATTTGTTTACCGGGGCGCTTCCGCGACCGCAAAGAAATCTTTTCAACGGCGGGTGCGCCTCGGCGCCTCAGAAAGTGCGAGGAGAGGGTGCGCCGGTCGCGGACTCAGGTTTGTTCGGTCGCCGAGGGCCTGAGGGCGGAGGCTTCGGCCAAGATCGAGTCGAGTTCGTCTGGCATAAAGGGTTTGATGAGGTGATGGCGGTAGCCGGCGGCGCGGCTCCGTGCCCGATCGGCGTTCATGCCAAAGCCGCTCATGGCGACGGCAAACAGTCCGGAAGCGGAGGGAAGCTGCTCCAGGAGTTCCCATCCGCTGCCGTCTGGCAGGCCGATGTCGCTGAGGAGCAGGTCGACTTTTTGGCCGGGGATTTTTTGCAACGCGTCGGCCATGCTTGTGGCCGAGGCTACCGTGTGCCCGAGGGTCTCAAGATACATCCGCAGGTATTTGAGTGTGTCCTCGTGGTTCTCGACGACGAAGATATGGAGGGGCGGGGAGGCGGGTGTCATGGCTGAAAAACGGGCAGGTGAACGTAGAAAGTCGCGCCGAGGCCTTTGCCGGGGCTTGATGCCGTCAGTTGGCCGTGATGGGCGGAAACCACCGCGGTGGAGATGGCCAACCCCAGGCCAAGGCCGCCAAACTGCCGCATGATTTCCTGGCCGCCTTGCTCGAAGGAGTTGAAAATCTTGGGCAGCACGCCGGGCTCAATGCCGATGCCGTTGTCCTGGATCTCGATGCAGATGGCGTTGCCGATGTTTTTGGACCGCACGTAGAGGGTGCCATCGGCGGGGGTGAACTTGACGGCGTTTTTAATGAGGTTCCAGAAGACCTGCTGGAGTCGGGCGAAATCGCCGTAAACCGAACACTGCTGGGCCGCGAGGGCGAGGTTGAGCCGGTGACCTTTTGCGACGAGGTCGGAGCCGCAAATTTGCAGGGCCCGGCCGATGACGGCATGGAGGTCGATGTTTTGCAGGTTGAGTTCCAGCGTGCCGCGGGTGATGCGGGTGAGGTCGAGCAGGTCGTCAATCAAGCGCGCCTCGAGCTGGACGTTGTGGCTGATCATCTGCAATGCGTCGCGCACCTGGGGAGGGATGTCCGAGCGCGCGGGCAGAGCCGCCGCGGCCAGAAGCACGGGGGTGAGCGGGGTGCGCAATTCGTGGAGGAGCACGGCCAGGAACTGGTCCTTGGAGCGGTCGGCCGCTTCCGCCCGTTCGCGGGCCGATTCGGCTTCGGTGAGAGCGTTTTGGAGTTCGAGCTGGTGTTGGCGCAGGGTGTCCTCCACCGCTTTACGCTCGGTGATGTCGAGCGTGATCCCGATGTATCCCATGAAGTTCCCGTCCGCGCCAAAGCGCGGCTGGCCGTGGCTGGTGATCCAGCGGTATTCGCCGTCGGCGCGCCGCTGGCGGTAGTCGCACTGGAAGGAGTTGCGTTCCTGCACGGCGCGCAAACAGGTTTGGAACCCCGTGGCGAAGTCCTCGGGATGGATGAAGGGGGGGAGCTGGGTGCTGGCCGGGCCGTGGAGCCGGCCGATGAATTCCAGCATGGGCTTGTTGAAATACCCCGGTTTGCCGGCTTCATCGGTCATCCAGATCATCACCGGGGCGGTGTCCGCGAGCATCCGGAAACGCTCTTCACTTTCACGCAGCGCCAGCTCCGCCTGCTTGCGTTCATGCACGTCGAAGGCGATGCCCATCCAGCGGACAATTTTCCCGTTCACGTCGCGCACGGCCACGGAGCGCCCCAAATGCCAGCGGTGCAGGCCGTCGGCGTGACGCAGGGGGATTTCAATTTCCGAGTCGCGGCCGCTGGCCGTGGCATGCGCCCATTCCAGGTGGATGCGTTCCCGGAAATCGGGGTGGACAGCGGAGAGCCATCCGCCGCGTTTGGATTGGTTGAGGTCCATCCCGGTGAACTTGCTCCAGTTGCCGTTGCAGTAGTCCAGGTTGCCCTGGGCGTCGGTGCGCCAAACGATTTGCGGGGAAAGATCGGTGAGCGCCCGGTACACCTTCTCGTTCTCCAGGAACGCCTGCTGGATCTGATGCTCCTGGGTTGTGTCTTGGGCCAGCCCCAGCACCTGGAGCACGCTCTGGTCGGCGTCTCTGGAAAACGCCACAATCCGCAGGCGCATCCAGCGGTAAGACCCGTTGGCATGCCGGACCCGGTATTCCTGGGTGATGACTTCGCCGTCGGGCAGGGAGCGAAGTTGCTCAAGGCCCGGGCAGAATTTGCGGTCTTCGGGGTGGATGAGCAGGGCGATGGACTCCCCCCTGAGGGCGCTCATGGCGTCCTTTGTGTATCCCAAAACCGAGGAGATGGCGCCGTTGGCGTAAACCAACGTGCGCAGTTGGAGGTCAAACACGAAAAGAACCTCGGGCATGGTGGCGGCGATCCGCTCAAAGATGCGCCGGCTCCGGGCGAGCTCCGCCTCGGTGAGCTTGAGCTCGGTGACCTCCAGAAAGGTGCCCACGGCGCCGCAGATCCGCCCTTCGCCGTCCCGCACCGGCGCCGCCGTGCCGTAAAGGTGGCGCCGTGTGCCGTCCTCAAAGAGGAGATCAAATTCTCCGGACACAGGGGCGCCCGAACGGGTGGCCACGCGCAGCGGAAATTCCTCGGGCGGGACTTGCCGACCTTGCTTGAGGAGCTGGAAGGGGGTCGTGTCTCCCAAAGACGGGAGTTCCACGCTCTGGTCGGGATCCATCCGCAGCGTCGCGTAGCCGGTCCGGTTGGCGGTGATTTTTCGGCCCTCGGGGTCGTGCGCGATAAAAACGCTCGCCGGGGCGGTCTGCATGAACGTCTCGAGTTCCTCAGCCCGGGTCCGGGCGAGGGATTCGCTGAGCAGCAGCGCGGCCTCGGCCTTTTTGCGCGGGGTGATGTCCTGGGTGATCCCCGCCGCGCGAATGGGATTGCCCTCCTGGTCGAGAAATGCGCGCCCGGTGGAGGCCGCCCAACGCACACTTTTGTCGGCGCGCCGGATCCTGAATTCGACGTCAAAAATGTCCCCGGTGGCGATGCAGTGCGCGGCTCTGCTGTGGACGGCCTCTCGGTCCTCAGGATGGATACAGTCCAAAAAGATCGCGTAGCTGGGGGGCTGCTCCGGGGGGGCTCCGAGGATTTCCCCGCAGCGGGGTGTCCACGTGACGACGTCCCGTTGCAGGTCCCATTCCCAAGTGCCAAACTGGCATTCTCTCAGGGCATCCCGGAGTTCATTGCATTGCGGAGGGGATGCGGAAGTTGGCTGTCGGGTGTTGAGCCGGGCGTTGAGCCGACGGTTCTCCGATTTGAGCCGGGCGATTTGGGTCTGCAGGTGGCGCACTTCGGCGAGGTTCTTAAGCCTGGGCACTTCGGATCTGAGAGGTGTCATCGGTGCGTTCCAGGGGGATGCGAAGGGGTGGGTTTGGGTCGGTTTGCCGCCACGATAACAATTGTGTGTGGCGATGCGTCAACCCGTTGATTATCAATCCTTTCGAGAGCGGGGTGGAATCCCTCGCCGCCGCGGCCCCGCGTTGCGGGCTGGGAATCAAAGCCACGCGGTCGTCCCCGGGAATTTAAGGACCACAATCAGTAGACTCACGGTGAGCATACTCAGCAGGGTGGAGTAAAAGACCGCCGCGCTCGCGAATTGGGAGTCGGCTTCGAATTCATGGGCAAGCAGCGCCGTGTTGACGGCGGTGGGGAACGCGGAGCTGACGATGAGCACCGCCGCCGTTTCTCCGTGGAATCCAAGGAGGCGCACGAACAGAAATGCGACAACGGGGCCGCCGAGGAGGCGGAGGCTCAGGGCCCAGGACAGGCGCGCGAAGTTTTGCCGGGCGCGCGTCTGGGAGAGCTGGGCGCCGAGGCTCACCAGGGCGACCCCGACCAGCGCGTGGTGGAAGTACTCCACCGGCACCCACAGCCAGCGGTAATCTTGGACGGGCACTTCCAGCCAGCGCACCACCAGCGCCGCGCTCACGGCCCAGAGTGAAACCTGGCGCAGCACCGGCAGGAGATTGCGCCAGCCCGAGTGCGCCCCGGAGGCGGAGAGCAGAATGCCGACGCTAAAAAGGCTCACGTTCTGAGTGAGCACGACAAACACCTGCAGCAGCGGGCCCGTGCCGGGGAAGGCCAGCGTCATGAGGGGAATCCCGTAGTTTCCCGAGTTGTAGAACATCGTGGCCATCTGCAGGGAGCGCCTGTCCGTGGTCGGATAATTCAGCCCCCAGGAAACCAGGTGGCTGAGCGCGTACATTGTGGCCACCACCAGCACGGTGAACCCCACAATCCTGAGGGATTCGCCGGCGCCGAGCTGGCAGGTCACCACCTCGAAAAAGATAAATGCCGGGACGACAAGATGGATGTTGAGCTTTACCAGGGTGCTCAAATCGAGGTTGAACCGGCGATCCAGAACCCAGCCGCTCCCGAACATGAGGAGGATCGGTAAAAGCACCTGGGTGAAGACGTTCCAAAATAACACGGGCTCTGTGTTATCAGGCGGTCGCTCCGGAGGAAACAGGGGAGATGAACCGTTGTTGTGCGCGCGCCGGTCCGTTTTTCCGGGGCGGCTCCGGCCTTGGTGCGGGGTGGACGGCGCCTTGAAATGGATCCACGCCGGGAATCCTCCGGAACCCCGGTTCTGTTTCTAGCTCCGGGCATGGGGAAGCCTCGTTGAGCGGCAAAGATTGCCCTGGCGCCCCCAGATCTGTCCCCCCGACACCGGGGCCGGTGAGCGTGCGGCGGATAAAAACGAGCTTCCCCATCTCTGGTGGAGGCCCCATTTTCGCGAGCCCGGTCGGATCTGGCTCGTTTTAAGCTCTGTAGCGACGATGGTCCCAGTCACGCTGTCTCCGGCAATCGGTGGACGGTCGTGCGTGGCCGCCTTTTGATTCTGTGAGAACTTCCGTGAGAACCTTAGAACCCAGCTCCAGCGCGGTCGTTGAACCGCTGTTCCCCGAGTTTTTGCCCGGCCAAAACCTGCCGGGCACAACCTACGAACTGGAGCGTTGTTTGGGGTTCTCGGGTCAGCAGCTCGTCTGGAACGCGTTTCACGGGGCGTTGTCCCAGGCGGTTGCACTCCATTTTGTGCCCAGTGCCTTGCTCAAAGACGGCGGCGCCCTCAAAACATTGCGTCAGGAGGTGGGGCGGCAGCGCAGGCTCATTCACCCCCGTATCCCGCGGGTGTTCGATCTGGTGGAGGGGCCGGACTGGCTGGCGATCTCTGTGGACCGCGTGGAAGGTCGCTCTCTGGCGAGTTTGTTGGCGGAGCGCAGCTCGGGCCGTTTCGAGCCGTCTGAGATTGAGCCGTTGTTTTTCGAACTCGCAAAAACGCTTGAAGACGCTCACCGCATCCAGCTCCTGCACCGGGATTTGGATCCGACCCATCTGTTCATCGAGCCCGGCGGGCAATTGATGGTGACCCATTTCGGAATCAGCCGTTGTATCGAGGACGCGTTGAACCGGGCGGGGTTGGCGGGCGGGGACTCCGGGAAACTCGCGATGCGCAGTCCTCAGCAGCTCGTGGAGGGGGCCGCCGGCTCTCTGAGCGACGATATCTACTCCTTTGGCGCACTCTTCCACGCTTTGCTCGCGGGTGGGCCCCCGTTTTCTGGAAAAGATCTCGGCTCGCAAATCCGCGAGTCCCTGCCTCGCAGCCTCTCCTCGCGCCGTGCAGAGCGGTCCGGCTCGGCCCAGTCCGTCCCCGAGGTGTGGGAGAAAATTGCGGCGGCATGCCTTGAGAAAAACCCCGGGTTGCGCCCCGCAAACATGGGCGAGGTGCTGGAGTGGCTGGCGCAGGGACCGCAGCGGAACGGAGAGGGGAGTTTGGCCGCGCTCCTGGGCAGAGGGGGGCGTTCGGAGACTTTCGTGTCGGGCCAGGTCACTGAGCCGCGCTCCGGGGCATCGGAGGCTTCGGCTCCGACGGGGTCTCCGGCGCAGGCATTGTCCGCTCCGATTGGCTCGGGTGCCCGGCCCCGGAAGCTTTCCCTGCCGTGGGTTGCGGCCGTGGGTGCCGGGATGTTGGGGGGGATCGGAGTGTGCGCCTATTATCTCTCGGGTTCGGACGGTTCCGCCCGCAAATCGACAGCGCCGAGTCCTGGGGCGGAACGGGTGTTGCCAGTGGCGTCGCGTGATACGTCGGAGGAACTTGAAACGAAGCCTGAGAAAACGGGCGCGGCCAAACCGAGTCCCGCGCTGAGGGTCCGCGCCGAGGACCCGCAGCGGATGGAGTGGGACGAGGCTGCGTTGCGCCTCGAAAAAGAGGAGGCGTTGCGGGTTTATTCCCAGGAAAAAGCCCTTTTTCAGAAGTTAGCCGCGCCGCCCAAACCCGCGCCGGAGGCCGTGCGGGTTGTCGCCGGCGACGTAAAGAGCGCTCCGGAGTCCCCCGCAAAAAACCCTGCTGCCATCCCGCCTCGCCCTCCCGAGACACGCGAGGATTTAGTGGCGGCGATCGAGGAAACGCGCCGCGCTTTTGCGGAGCGAATGAAGCTTTTGGAGGGTCGGCTCAATTCCATTGCGGAGATCCGGAATGCCGCGCCTCCGGTTGCCGCCGCGCAGCCAAAGAGTGAACCGGCCCCGGCGGTCAGTGCGCCGCAACCGCCGCCTGCGCCGCCCGCTGAGAAAAGCAGCCGCGAGTTTGTCAACAGCCTCGGGATGAAGTTCGTGCCGGTGGGCAGGCTGCGTTTCAGCGTGTGGGTGACGCGGGTGAGTGACTTTGAGGCGTTTGCTCAGGCAACCGCCTTGCGCACCAAGCGCTGGAAAGAGCCGGGGTTCGACCAAGGGGGGGATCATCCGGTGGTGAATGTGACCTGGCTGGAGGCGGAAAACTTTTGCAAGTGGCTCACCGAAAAAGAACGCCGCGAAGGGGTGCTCGCGCCCAACCAAATCTACCGCCTGCCGACGGATTCGGAGTGGAGCCAGGCCGCCGGATTGCCCTTGGAACCGGGCAAAACCCCCAAAGCGCGGGATCGTTCGGTGCCGGGCGTGTATCCCTGGGGGGCGACGTGGCCGCCGCCTGCGGATGCGGGCAATTACGCGGCGACGGACGCCAGCCTGAGCGGGGCCGACCGGGCGATTGACGATGGGTTTGCAAACACGTCGCCGGTGGGCCGCTTCGCTCCCAACGCCGCGGGCCTTTACGACATGGGGGGCAACGTCTGGCAGTGGTGCGATGACATCTGGGATAAGGAGCCGAAGGTCAAGGTGCTCCGGGGCGGCTCCTGGGAGAGTGTCATGATGCCCGCCGGATTGCTCGCCTCTGCGCGAGCCCGCGGCATCTTCGACTCTGCCACGGACCATTACGGGTTCCGTTGCGTGCTCGCCGAGCTGAAGGTCTCCAAAGCCGCACCGGCGGCGCCTGTGAAAAACCGCCGTTAACCCGCCCCCCACGGACGCGCGCCCGCGCTGAGGGGCAGTGCGGGGGAGCTTTGCGCGGGTAATTCGCCCTCGACAGGGTCCCGGCGCGCTCGGACACTGCCGGGCTGCATGGATTTGCTCGACGAATTGCACCACCGAATTCTCCCAGGCGACGGCGCCATGGGCACGTTGCTTCTGGAACGCGGGGTGCCGCTGGAGCGGTGTTTTGAGGAGCTCTGCGTCAGCGATTCGGACCGGGTCCGGCAGATCCATGAGGAATACATCGCCGCCGGGGCGCGCGTCATTGAGACCAACAGCTTTGGCGCGAACGCCGTGCGCCTCTCCGGCTACGGCCTTGAAGCGCGGGTGAGCGAGATCAACTGGTCGGCCGCGCAGTTGGCTCGGGATTGCGCCCGGGAAAAGGGCGTGTATGTGGCCGGCAGCGTCGGGCCCCTGGGAATCACCGCGGCCCAGGCTCGGGATCGGGGGATCGACCGGGCGGCGGTGTTCAACGAGCAGATGGGGGCGCTTTTGGACGGCGGCGCGCAGATCATCCTGCTGGAGACTTTCCTGGACTTGGACGAGCTGCTCATCGCCCTCGAGGTCAAACATTCCCTCCACCACTGCCCGGTGATTTGTTCGCTCTCCTCCAACGCGGAGGGCCGGTTGCCCGGGGGAATGCCGCTCCTGGATGCGTTTGAGCGGCTGCGTGCCGCGCATGCCGACGTGGTCGGGGTGAACTGCGTGAACGGCCCCCAAGCCATGGTGCAACTCTTTGAGCGTCTGCCGATGGAGGGGCTCGTTTCGGCTTACCCCAACGCCGGTTATCCCCAATACCACGAGGGGCGGTTCCTTTACTTCAGCAACCCGGACTACTTCGCCAAAGCGGCCGTGGCATTGGCCCGGAATGGAGCGGGGCTCATCGGAGGCTGCTGCGGCACCGGCCCTCGCCACATCGCGGCGGTTGCCGAGGCGCTCAAGACCTGCGAACCCCGGTCCACGATCGTGCAGGTGACGGGGCTCAAGCCTTCCGAGAGCGGGGTTGAGTCCGCGTCCCCTACATCCCCTACATCCCCTACATCCCCTACCTCCCCTGCGCCCGAGCCCAGCCTGCTCGATTTACTTGAAGCGGGGCGGACGGTGATTGTCACCGAGCTGGACCCGCCCAAAACCCTGGATCTCACCAAGTTTTACGAAGGCGCGCAGGCCCTCACCCAAGCCGGGAGCGACGCCATCACGTTGGCGGACAATTCGCTGGCGATCCTGCGGGTGAGCAACCTGGCGGTGGGTGCCGTGTTGCGGGAACGTTACGGGATCCGCCCGTTGCTGCACGTCAGTTGCCGGGATCGCAATGTGATTGGTTTGCAGAGCGAGCTGATGGGGATGCATGCGCTGGGGATCTCGCATGTGCTGCCGTTGACGGGGGACCCGGCCAAGGTCGGGGATCATCCCGGCGCGAAATCCGTTTACGATGTGACCTCGGTGGAGCTGCTTTCCATCATCGGGCAGCTCAACGCCGGGCTCAACGCCTCGGGCAAATCCATCCAGCGCGGCGCGCAACTCGTCGCGGGCTGCACGTTTAACCCCAATGCGCGGAACCTCGACGCGCAGGTCCAGCGCTTGGAGCGCAAGATCGCGGCCGGAGCCCGGTATGTGATGACCCAGCCCGTGTTTGATGTGCGTTTGGTCGAGGAAACCGCCCGGCGCACCCGCGGCCTCGGGGTACCGGTGTTTGTGGGAGTGTGGCCCCTGCTCAACGGACGGCAGTCGGAGTTCCTGCACAATGAAGTGCCTGGAATCGTCATCCCGGAGCCTGTGCGCGAGTTCATGCGCGGAAGTGAAGGCGTCGAAGGGCGCGAGAAAGGACTCCAGATCGCCAAGGACGTGTGTCGCTCGGTTCTGGAGCATTTCCCGGGGGTTTATCTCATCACGCCGTTCCTGGCTTACTCGACCACCGTGGAGCTGACCCATTTTGTGAGAGCCGGGGCATGAGCCCGGGCCGTTGGCGGTTTTGTTTGAAGGCCGCGGGACTGCTTCTGGCGGCGGGGCTCGCACTGTGGGGGCTGCGGCAGTTCCCGGTGGAGCACTGGCTGGATACCATCCAGCGGGATTTGGCGGGCATGGCGTGGGGGGGCGCGGCGCTTTATCCCGCGGTGTTTGCCGCCTGCAACATTCTGCTCCTGCCCGGGGGCGTGCTGGCCATTGGAAGCGGCCTCTTTTACGGGCTGTGGTGGGGGTTCCTGCTCAATCTGCTGGGCTCCGTGGCCGGGGCGGCCGTGGCTTTCGGCATCGCCCGGACCGTGGGCAGGCGGTGGGTGGAGAACAGGCTGCTGCTTTCCCCCAGATGGAAAGCGCTGGACGCGGCGCTCGCCCGGGAGGGGGGCAAAATCGTCTTTCTCAGCCAGGTGCATCCGTTGTTCCCGAGCAGCCTTTTAAATTACCTCTACGGCGTCACCCGGATCCCTTTTGGGACCTGCATGCTGTGGATCGCCCTGGGGCAGGCGCCGGGGTTGTTTCTTTACGCGTATCTGGGGACGTTCACCCGGTGGGGGGTGGACGTTTGGCGCGGGAACACGTCCCTGTTGCCTGGCGAGTCCGCCAGCGCGATTGCCGGGTTGCTCTTCACGGTGCTGGTGACTTGGGCGTTTGGCCGCAGGGCGCTGCGGTTGTTGGCCGATCTGCCGCGGGAGCCTGTGCCGGGCCCGGGGGCGGCTTTTCCCGGGCCGACTCCGGGATCTTCGGCTCATTGATCGCATTTTTTGACACCCTCCCGAGCCGTGCTACTTTTTCCCGCCTTTTAGATATGTTTGAGACTCAACCCGGCCGCCCCCAAGCCCTCCGTCGCACCGCCCTGTTTTTGGATTACGGTGCGGATGCACAGTTCTGCGCGGAGGACGGGTTGGAGGTCTCCGAGCGGGGGATGTGTTTCACTGCCCGGTGGCGGTTTGAGATCGGCACACAGCTTTCCCTGGCGTGTGTCCATCAGCACCCGGTTCTGGGGCCGAAACGTCTCCAAATCGAAGGGGTGGTCGTCGGGTGCCAGCCGAAATCGGATTTCGGGGAAAGGGATTTCGAGACCACGGTTTTTTTCCCCGAACTCTCCGAGGAAACCCGGGAGTCGCTCCGGGAGTTTCCCTTCCAAGTCGCGGCTCTTTTTTAAGCCGGACCCGCGATTTGCGGAGAAAGATCCTCTTCACGCGGAGACGCGGAGAACGCGGAGGAATTTTTTTGGAAGGGACTGAACACCAACCCCCCTTCGCGGGCTGGAGGGGGAAGCTGGCTAGGAACCCGCCATTTTGATTGAGCGAGTGCAAAAGGTCGGCACTACAAGACTGCTTAAACCGAAGGGGTTAGGAAAGCGGGCTTCCTCCTGATGAAAGTGCTTTTCTCGCGGGCTTCGCCTCAGGCTTCCTGCGTGGCAACGGCAAGTGCTTCACGCTCGGCACATCCAAGGCGCGGAGCGCACAAAGAGCTTTTTGGAATTCAGGCAGCGCCCGTTTTATTTTGATTACCTCATCCACCGGGTTGGATTCCAGGGGGCCGTTGGCCCGCAGACGACAGCGCTCGGGTGGAGCGCCCATCGTGTGGGTGCCTCGCGTTTTTTTAAGCATAAAAACCGAGGCGCGAGCGCAATGCCTGCGAGTAAAGACGCGCGACGCCTGGACGTTCCTTCATTTTAAAAAGCCCTCCGCGCCCCCCGCGGCTCCGCGTGAACTTCGGCTTTTGAGTTTAAAACGTGGAGCGCACCCCAAGTGTCCATGCCCGGGGACCGGTGATGCCGATCGTGCCGTCCGGATCGCGCCGGGCCTGGATCTCGGCGTTGAAGAGGTTTTCCACGGCGACAAAAACCTCGCAGCTCTTGCCCAGACTCCGGGTCACCTGGGCGTCGATCGACAGGGCGTTGGCGAGTCGGCGCTGGTTGAGGTCGTCGTCGAACTGGCTGGTTGTGTGTCGGGCGCCCAAGTTCCAGCGGCAACCCAGATTTTCCCCGCGCAGATTCACCCGAATTTGGTTCTCCGGGAATTGGGCAAGGGCGAGACCTTCGAGCCCGGGTTGGATCCGCGCTTTGCGGATGCGGGACTGGGCGTGGAGCCAGCGCATTTCAAGCCGCATCGCGCCGGGAAGGGTGACATCCGCCCCGAGCTCGACCCCTTGGATTCGGACCACGTCGAGGTTCTCCCTCCGGGCGCCCACGCCGCCGGGCGGGAGCGCTCCCCAGTCTGGAAAAACCCCCGGACCGCGGACTTGGGAGACATTGGCCACGGCATCGTGAAGCTCATTGAGGAAGGCCCGGGCCCGGAGAGTGAGCCGGGGATCGGCTTGCCAGCCAAAGGCGGCTTCCGCGCCGAGAAGGGTTTCCCTGCGCAGGGCGGGATTGGCGAGGGTGACGGTGTTGCCGAGACGAAACGGGCGGTAGAGTTCGTTGAGGGTGGGGTTGCGGTGGGAGGAGAAAAAAGAGGTTTCGGTTTCCAACTTCGGCAGTGGCGTCCAGCGGGCGGCCAGCCCGAGGTCGATCGGGACACTCTGGCGAGTCGGGTAGTCCTCCTCTTTCAGAAGCCGGCCCGTGGCGAGATCCCGCTCGCGCAGCCGCCCCTCGGTCTCGCGGTGGAGTTCGGCCCGGATGCTGGGCGTGAGAGTGAACCCCGGCGCGAGGCTCCACGTGTCGGCCAGTGAAATCCCGGCATCCATCTGGTTGCCACCGGCTTCCCGTTCCCGGGTAAACCCCGCGCCGAGGTTTCTGAAGCGTTCGTGGGTGACGCCTTCGGTGAAGCGCAGGTCCGATCCGAGGGCGAGTCGGTGGGTTTCGCCCAGGGGAATCCGGATGGCCTGCAGGAATCCGGAGGAAAGGCTTGGGACCGAGAACTGATCGAGCGAGAGGGTTTCGCGGGTCCGGTCTTGGGAAACGCTGGTGAAGGTGCTGGAGAAATTGCGGCGTTGATGGAAGAGCGTCCAGGAGCCGCTCCATTCGCCGGGCGCGCCCCGGTTTTCGAGGCGGATCGCGAAGTCGATGGCGTCACTCTGGTTTGTGGCGAGAGGAGTGCCGTTGCCTCGCTGTTCTTTCCACCCCAACGTGCGCAGGGTGAGCCCCCAGTGGTCGTCCGGTGAGAGGCGCAGACGGATGCCCGCGTCAAAACTCTGGCTCCGGCTCGTGGCAGGGGTGTCGACCGGGCCGCGCTGGTCGCGCCGAATGACGCGGTAGCCGCCGAAATCGAGGCTGTGTGCCGCTCCAAATAAACGGATTTTTCCCTGGTCCACGTCCTGCGCGAACCCGGCCGAGAACTCGTGTTCGAGCCGGTCGCCGGCAGCGGCTTCCAGCGTTGCGAAGGGAGAGTCGTTCAGGGCGCGTGAGTCGAGGGCGATGGTCCCGCAGAGCATGCCCGGACCCGGGAAATCGGCTCTTCCGTTGGGAGTGACGCTGACCCGGGAGAGTTGGGCCGCGGGAAAGCGGCTCCAGGGAATCCAGCCCCCGAACGGGTCGTTCATGGGCACGCCGTCGAGTAACACCACGGAGCGGCTCGCGCCATTGGGGCCGGTGTTCCCTAGGCTCACCCCCTGGGAGGTGGGATGGGCGGTCAGGCTGTCAGACCTCCGAAACAGGCTGAACCCCGGCACTTGGCGCAGGATTCCATCCAATGAACGCTGCGGGGCGTCCCGGAGCGTCTCCCGATTGAGGATCTGGGTGCGCAGCGGGGGCGGGCCGTTCGCCGTGACGAACGTTTCAGCCAGCGCGGCGGCGGGTTCCTCGGCAAAGGCGGAGGTGGCGCCTAGGACAGCGGCGCTCAGCAGCAGCAGGGAGCGGACACGGGCTTGGGCGCGGTTCATCGGGGGAGAGAGCCGGTGGGGGGTGTAACTGCGCCGAAGGGTTTACGGTTTTTTCGGAAGCGCAAATGCGACCCAAGTGTCGCCGGCTGGACCTCCGAGTTTTCCTCCGCCCGTGGCCGGGATAACGACGTATTGCCGGCCGGCGACTTCGTAGATGGAGGGCGGCGCGGTGCCGTGGAAAGGCAGCACATGACTCCAGAGCTCGCGTCCGGAGTCGGCGTCGAACGCACGGATCTTTTTGTCGCGGGTGCCGCTGACGAAGACCAGGCCCGACGCGGTCACGGCGGCGCCGCCGAAGTTCTCCTGACCGGTGATGGGGACACCCGCCGCCTTCAACGCGTCGTATTCGCCCAAGGGGACACTCCACACTTTTTTACCCGTGTTGAGGTTGATGCAGTTGAGCGTGCCCCACGGAGGCTTACACGCCGGGTACCCCTGCGGATCGGTGAACTTGGTAAACCCGCTAAATGTCCAGGAAGGTTTTCCCGTGGGCGGTGTTGCCGGGCGGTCCCGGCAAAAGAGGAAATCCGCTAGGTTCTGGACCTGCGCGTCGGTGAGAAATGGCAGGGTCGGCATGCCGTTGCGCCCGTTTTTGAGCACGGCGCGGAACTCGTCCTCTTTCATCCGGTGTCGCAACCCTTTGAGCGGAGGGGCGTGTCCGATGCCGCGCATGTCGGGGCCATGGCATGCGATACAGACGCTTTGGTAGACTTGGTGGCCGGCGGTGGGCGGCTTGGCCGGAGCCGGGTCGTCGTCCCTGAAACACGTGATGTTCCACGGGACTTCATTCGAGGTCACGTAGAGGAACCCGCGCGAGTCGGCGGCGGCGCCGGTCCATTCCGCACCGCCGTGGATGTTGAACATCAGGGTGGGGCGGGCTTCGTCCAGGGAGGGGAACGGGCCTGTGTTGGCCCGCTGGAAGGTGGGAAGCACGGCCTCTTTTGCGCCGGGAAGCGTGGGCAGATCCGCCTCGGTGTATGCGTTTCGGGCGAAGGGCTGGGGCAGCTCCGGGAGGGGTTGGTAGGGCGCCGTCTCGTCGCCGGGCAACCCGTGGGAGTCGACCCGCACCAGTCGGAAATCGTAGAGCGGCTTGCCGGTCACCCGGTCCAGGAGCAGCGTGTTGCCGAGTTTGGTGACTTGGGCCACCGCATCCACTCGGATCCCGTGGCGCTCGACGGTGACCAGGTTGGGCGGAGCGGGGATGTCCCAGTCCCAGATGTCGTGCCGGAGTTCCTGGAAATGCCAGAGGCGTTGGCCTGTGAGCGCATCCAAGGCGATCACGCAATTGGCGAAGAGGTTGTCGCCCCGGTGATCCATCCCAAAGAAGTTCGGTTTGGGGGACCCTGTCCCCACAAAAGCGATCCCGCGGGATTCGTCCAGGGCCAAGCCGCCCCAGCAGTTTGCGCCGCCCCGGACGCTGCTCCAAGTTTCATGGCCGAACTCCCCGGGCTCGGGGCGCGTGGCGAAACGCCAGAGTTGTTTGCCGGTCCGGGCATCAAACCCAAAGACGTCCCGGGTAAATCCCGCGATCACCAGCACATGCTGGTGCATGGCGCCGACCACGGCCGCGCCGGCTGGAAACGCCGTCTTGCCGCCCTCCCCGAAAGTGGGAATGGGTTGGCCGTTCTGCGGATCCACGGCGAGCAGCCAGTTGCCATCCCCGAAGAGGAGCCGCGGGCCGTTTTCCGCGTCGCCCCGCCAGTAAAGCAACCCGCGTTTTGCTGTCCCCGACAACGACTTTCCTATGAGCGCGGAGGGGGCGAAACGCCAGCGTTCCCGGCCGGTGGCGGCGTCGATTGCGGCGATGCAATTGCCCGGAGTGGACGTGTAAAGCGTCCCGTCGACGACGATGGGGTTGCACTGGATGTTCCCTGTCCCGTCGCCGGAACGGTAGGTCCACGCCACTTCGAGCTGGGAGACGTTTTGAGGAGTGATCTGCCGCAGTTCTGAGAACCGATTGGAGGTGGAGCCCCCTAGGGAGCGCTCCCAGTTGGCCCCGTTGCCGGAAGCGGGCCAGCCGTTCGCCCTGGTGAGTTCCTTCGGTTTGGCCGCCGGGATGACTTGAAAGGGCGGCAGGTTTTCCCGGGCGCCAGCCCCGGCCTCGCCTGCCCGGGTGGGAAGGGTGAGCCCGGGCAGGCTCAGGAGGATTGCCGCCGGCAGAATCCGCACGGATTGAAAAACGGGCATGGCTCTGGGGGAGGGGTTTTATTGGGCGGGTTTCGGCGCGGGCTTCCACGAAAGATACTCAGGAGGTGCTCCGGCGGGTTTGCCGTCGAGCTGGGGGATCAGCCAGGCCAACCCGTTCATATTGTCCTGGAGCCGTAATTCGGCGTCTTCGCCCGTGTGGTTGAGAATGCCGATCACCCCTTTGTAGCCGCTGTTGCGGATGATTTTGAGGAGTTGGACGTCTTCGGGACCTGCGCCGAGTGGCAGGATTTTACGGCCAACGTTGTCGCCGTGGATCTCCATCCCGTTGAGATTGAAGCAGATCAGGTAGGGCGCCATGCGCTGCATGAGCTCCGTGAACCGGGCAATGTGTCCGTGGCCGTGGTGCTGGTTGTAGACGATGCCCACGTTGTCGAAGCCCTCTTTCCGGAGCCGATCGATGATCGCGATTTGGTTTTCAGGTTCCCCATACCATCCACCGTGGTTGTAGAGCCCCACCTGCAGGCCGCGTTCCTTGGCGGCCGCTGAGACGGGCCGCAGAGCGTTGACCTCGGCGGCGACTCGGCGCTCCTGTTCCTCCGGGCTGCCCGGGTCGATGGACTGGCCGCCTTTGATGATCCACAGCTGGGGCTTCACGCCGTGTCTTGCGAACAGGTCGAGCGTTTCCCTGCCCTTGGGGGCGAGTTGGCTGCGGTCCTGCGGGTCGACGGCGGGGGAGAACATCCAGCCGGTGAGTTCAACGCCGTGTTTTTTTAGTGCGATGACTTCGTCTTCGAACTGAGGGACGTGCTCCGCGCGATAGTCGTAAACGAATTTTTTGATCCCCAATGATTCGAGCATGGCTGCTCGTTGCTCGGGGTTCCGCTTGGCTTTGTCGTATGGGACGATGCACCAGGCGGCGAGGTTATCTTTGCGGAAAATGTCCGCGCTTGTGGCGTTCGCCGCGCTTGTGGCGTTCGCCGCGCGGGCCGGTTCGGCGGCGCGGCTGGTGGTGGAGGTTGCAAGGACGGGCAACGAAGCGAGGCCCAGAACGAGGAGGAGGGAGGAGGGATTCATCGGGGGTAAACTAGCGTTTCCCCGGGCCTTTGAGATAGGCGGGCGGCGGCAGGTTTTGGAATCAGAGCGGCGTCGTTTCCGCCTTGGGCTGGTAACACTGACGGTAGGTTTTGGGGGTGAGCCCGGTTTCCTGGCGAAATTCCCGGGTGAAATGGCTCTGATCGCAAAAGCCGTGCCGCAGCGCCACTTCGCTCAGGCTCCAGCTCGAATACACGAGGTCGTGACAGGAGAGCCGGACCCGGACCCGCCTCAGGTAGTGCTGTGGGGGCATCCGCAGTTCGCGAATAAAGAGGCGTTCGAGCGCACGGACGGAACGCCCCGCGACAGCGGCTAAAGCCGCGTTGCTGGGGTTTTCCGCGTAATGCTGACGCACAAATGCGAGGACGCGTCCCAGGGACATGTCGGTATGGGTGTCCAACGCCGCCAAATCAGCCGGGCGGGTGATTCCGGCGGTGCCGACAATCGCCCCTTGGGCGTCGCGAATGGGGAGCTTGGTGGTCAGGCACCACGTGGACACGTGGTCAAAGCGTCCCACCAGTTCCAGGCGCCCCAACACGGGGTCGCCCTGCAGCACCCGCTCGTCATCCAACCGGAATTGTTGGGCAAGATGGGTCGGCGAGAGGTCGTCATCACTTTTTCCCACGACCGGGCAGGACTCCGTTTCGAGGGAGTAATTGAGGAGGAACGCGCGGTTGGCCCATTCATAGACGCCATGGCGGTCCTTGATCCAACATTGGACTCCCTCCACGAAATCGAAAAGGGCGAGCATGGCCGGGCCACATCCGGCGAGGAGGATTGGCTCGGTAGGCATGTTTCTGGGAGGGGCGACGGCTGCCGGGAACGGGGGGGGGGGAATATCGTGGGGCGGAGTTAGCGGCGCTGGCGCGGATCGAGTGCGTCCCGGAGGCCGTCTCCGAGGAAGTTGAGCGCCAGCAGGGTGAGCGACATCACCCCGGCGGGGAAAACCAGCAGCCACCAGGAGCTTTTAACCGGGTTGATGGCTTGGGCGCCGTCGGCCAGGAGGCTGCCCCAACTGGCTTGCGGGGCTTGAATCCCCAGCCCGAGAAACGAGAGGAGCGATTCGTCGAGAATCACGGCCGGAATGGTGAGGGTGAGATAAACAATCACGATCCCCGCCAGGTTGGGCAGCAGGTGGCGGAGCAGAATCCGAACATGGCTCTGGCCCAGGCTGCGGGCGGCGACAACGAACTGCTGGTTTTTGAGCGCCAACACCTGGCCCCGGACGATTCGGGCCATGGTGAGCCATTCGATGAGCCCGAGTGCCAGGATCAGGATGAGGATTTTCGAGTAGCCCACCCAGCGCCCGTCCCACACCCCGGCCAGCTGGGTTTTGACCATGGGATCGAACACGAAGGAGGCGATGAGCAGAATGATCAGCCTCGGCACGGCGTAGAGGATCTCGACAATCCGCATCAGCGTGGCGTCGGTTCGGCCGCCGGCGTATCCGGAGAGCAGGCCGTAGGCGGTGCCGATGAAAAAACTCACCAGTGCGCCGCTCAGCCCCACCAGCAGGGAGATTCGCGCGCCCTGAAGGACGCGGGCAAAGAGGTCGCGCCCGTTGAGGTCTGTTCCAAAGAAATGAGCGAGAGAGGGGGGCGCAAACTGGGCATCCGAAGTGGCGTGGGGATCCACGGAATAGAGCAGCGGCCCGAACACGGCGGCTGCGACAATGAACCCGAGGATTGCCAGGGCGGCCATGGCCGAGCGGTTGCGCGCGAGCCGTTGCCAGGTGCCGGGAGTGGAGCTTAAGGGGGCTGCGTCACTCATAAATTTGGATACGCCGGTCGAGCCAGCCGTAGAGCAGGTCCACGCAGAGGTTGAGCACGACGAGCAGCGTGCAATAGACGATCACAACACCGCTGAGCAGGAAAACGTCCCGGTTGAGGATGGAGTTCACGAAATAACCGCCCATGCCGGGGATGCCAAAAATGCTTTCGACCACGATGGAGCCGGTGAGCAGGTTGGCCGCCAAGGGGCCCAGGAAACTGACCACGGGCAGGAGGGCGACCTTGAGGGCGTGCCGGGTGAGCACGGCGGCATCCGAGAGACCTTTGGCGCGGGCGGTGCGGATGAAGTCCTGGTGGAGCACTTCGAGCAGACTCGAGCGCATGAGCCGGGCGATGTAGGCGACGTATGGGCCGGCCAAGGTGAGCGCGGGCAGAATGAGGCAGCTCCACGAGCCCCATCCCCCGACGGGCAGCCACCGCAACCAGAGCCCGAAAACCAGGGCCAGCATCGGGCCGATCACGAAGGAGGGCACGCTGATCAGCACAAGGGCGCCGAGCATGGCGAACGTGTCCATCCACTGGTGCTGGCGCAGGGCGGCGAGGCTGCCCAGCCAGATGCCCAGCGAGGTGGCCAGGAGAAACGCGCTCAGTCCCAGCATGGCGGAGACGGGCAGCGCATCGGCCACCAGCTCGTTTACGGAGCGGTCGCGGTATTTGACCGACGGCCCCAGATCCCCCTTGCACAGCCCCCCGAGGTAGCCCCGGTATTGTTCCCAGAGGGTGCCGTCGAGTTTGTACCGGGCCAGCAGCTGTTTTTCGATGGCCGGCGGGATCTTGCGTTCCCGGCTGAATGGCGTTCCCGGCGCCAGACGCACGAGGAAAAACGTGAGCGTGATGGTGCACCAAAGCACGAGGAACAGGCCCAGAAAACGGCGGAGGAAATACAGGCCCATGATTAGTCGAAGAGGCCCGGGTCGGCCCCGCAGGTTGGGGCGGAAAGCGCCGCCACGCGTTCGCAGGCTTCCGCGTGATAGACCGGGTCGAGTTCGAATCCGATGAAACGGGCGGCGCCGCAGGTTGCGGCGGCGATGGCGCTGTGGCCGATGCCCAGAAAAGGGTCCAGCACGGTCATGTTTTCCCGCAATCCGTGCAGCTTGAGGCATTGTTCGGCGAGGGCGGCCGGAAATGTGGCCGGATGCGGGCGCTGGGCCTCGCGGCTGCGGATGGTTTGATAGGGGATAAACCAGTTGTTTCCCCGGCACCGGCGGTCTTGCCCGCCGGTGTGGGACCAGCGGGCAATGTTGCTTTTGTGGGCGTACGGCACCCCCACGGCCAGGCGATCCAGGGGCACGTCGCCGCGGTGCGTGAAGTGGAAGACGTATTCGTGGCAGTCGGTGAGAAAACGCCGGGAGTTGATGGGCTTGAAATGCCCCGCGGAGACTTGTTCGCCCTGCCGGGTTTTCACGGTGATGGATTTGATCCAATGGATCGTGTTCTGGAGGCGGAAAAGGGGCTCGAGGCGGAGCGCGAGTTGATGGGGGAGCAGGGGGTTTTTGGGGCTGGCGCCGATGTTGAGAAAAAACGAGCCCTCCGGCTTGAGCACACGGCGGATCTGGTTCGCCCAGGAGTCGCACCACTCCAAATATTCGCCGCGGGCGGCGTTGTCCGCGAAGGTGCCGTAGTCGATATCGAGGTTGTAGGGCGGCGAGGTGACGACCACATCCACGGAGGCGTCCTCCAACGCGCGCATGCCCTCGACGCAGTCGCCAAGGCGCAAATCCCAGAGGGGCGCGGGGTGCAAATTGGGTGGGCTCATCACAGGGTCGGCATCATTTCCAGAACACACCGGCTTTTGCATTGCCAAAATAAGGCTTTGGCTAAGATCCGCACCCCGTTTCTCCGTCTGCCCATGCGTTTTACAGCCATTCTATTTCTGGGACTCTGTGGCCCGCTGACCGCCTTCGGGGCGGATTCGCGGCCCACTGTCCCCGGTCAGGTGGCTGTGATCAAAAACGGGCTGGCCTGCGCTCCGCTGGGTGCCCCGGAGTCCGTTCAGCGCGCCATCTGGGCCGTGAACGGTCTTTCCAAAAAGCCGTATCGATGGGGGGGCGGGCACGGCACGTTTTACGACCGGGGATACGACTGCTCGGGGACGGTGTCTTTCCTGTTGCATCACGCGGCTGGTTTAGGGGATCCGACCCCGTCGCGGGGGATGCTTTCCTACGGGAGTCCCGGGCCGGGCCGATGGATCACGGTGTATGCGCAGCGCGGGCATGTGTTTGCCACGGTGGCGGGGCTGCGGTTGGACACCACCGATCTGAGAGGCGGTCGCCAGGGGCCTCGCTGGCATCGCGAGGCGCGTTCCACGGCGGGTTTCGTTGCGAGGCATCCCAAGGGTTTATGAGAAACTCCGGCATCGGACCCGCGGGCGGGCTGGCAGTTTTTGCGGGGCCAGCGTAGATCTAGCGAGCTTATGGCGGTTCAGTACAAAGACTATTACCAGACGCTTGGCGTTTCCAAGACGGCCACGCAGGACGAAATCCGCACCGCCTTTCGCAAGTTGGCGCGCGTGCATCACCCCGATGTGGCGAAGGACAAGAAAGCCGCGGAGTCCAAGTTCAAGGAAATCAACGAGGCATACGAGGTGCTTGGGGACCCCGAAAAGCGCCAGAAATACGACACGCTCGGTGCTGACTGGGAGCGGGGCGGCGCCGCGCAGGGCTGGCCGGGTGGCGCGGGGCGGCGGGGCGCCGGGGGGGCGAGTTTCGGGGGCACGGGGTTCAGCGACTTTTTTGAGCAGTTTTTCAGCGGGGGCGGCCGTCGCAGCCGTGGCCCGGGGCGGGGATTTACGGGGTTCGGGGGCGAGGACGAGGAGGATCCTCGTGGGGAGGACATGGAGGCGGATCTTCTGGTCAGCATCGAGGAGGCTCTGCGCGGGGCGAAAAAAAAGATCTCTTTCCGGCGCAGCGGCGCGTCCATGCCGGAGACCTATGAGGTCCGGGTACCCAAGGGTGTGCGCGAAGGGCAGCGGATCCGGTTAGCCGGTCAGGGGGCGCGCGGCGGGGCCGGGGCGCAAGCCGGGGATCTTCTCCTGCGTGTGCGTTTTGAGCAGCATCCTCATTATCGGGTGGAGGGTAGCGACCTCATCTACGAGCTGGATGTGCCCGCCTGGAAGGCGGTGCTGGGCGGGGAGGCCGAGGTTCCGACGCCGGAGGGGGCGGTCCGGTTAAAGATCCCCGCCGGATCGCAGCCCGGCCGCAAGCTGCGCTTTAAGGGGCGGGGTTTGCCCGGCGCCTCAGGGGCGGCGGGAGACTTCTATGTGGTTCTGCAGGTTTCACTCCCCGAGACATTGAGCGCCCATCAGCGAGCCCTCTGGGAGGAGTTGTCCCGGAGTTGAGCCGCAAACCAAAGAGGCCAATGAGGCGGGCGACCCCGGTTAGACTGGTGGAATCTCAAGCGCCTCTTCCACCGTGCTGATCAGCGTGGCGATGGTGTAGGGCTTCGCAAGCGCTCGGCTAAAACCGTGGGCGCGGTAGTCCGCCATGACCGGGTCGTCGCGGTCTCCCGAGGAGACCACGGCCGGAAGCAGGGGTGCGGTCTGGCGGATGCACCGCAGCGTCTCCAAGCCGCTGAGGCCCCCCACGAGATGCATGTCTGTGAGGAGAAGGGAAAAAGGGGCGTTTTCTTCGGTTGCCCGCTGGACGGCTCTGATGGCCTGCGCGCCGTCGGCCGCTCCGCTCACTTCGTAACCCTGGGATTCAAGCATCCGCAGGATCAACTCGAGCAGGTTGGGTTCATCGTCCACCACGAGGATCCGATGCCGCTGCGGCTCCGGTTTTTGAGGGCATTCAGCCGCGGTTCCGCGAAGCGGTGATCCAGACGGAACATGGGGTTTCATGAACTGGTGGGCGACGCCACTGGCGAGGGCCTTAGTACTTGAGGAACGAACGGACGGGAGTGGGCGAGAGCCGCTGCGCACCCTCCAAGAAGCTGAGCTCCAGCAGGAACTGGATTTCGAGGAGGACGCCGCCCATTTGATGAATCAACCGGCTGGCGGCCGCCGCTGTGCCTCCGGTCGCCAACAAATCATCGATGAGCACCACCTTTTCTCCCTCGCGCAGGGCATCGGTGTGCATTTCCACCACAGCCTCCCCGTACTCGAGAGCGTAGGCGGCCGACTTGCACTGGTAAGGCAGTTTGCCTTTTTTTCGCACCGGCACGAAACCAAGCCCGAGTTTGTATGCCACGGCGGCTCCGAAGAGGAATCCGCGGGCGTCGATGCCCACAATTTTGTCCGCTGCCAAGGGGCGGGTCGCCTCGACGAACTGATCGATGGCGAGCGTGAAGAGGGCACCGTCTGCGAGAATCGGCGTGATGTCCTTGAAAAGGATGCCCGGCTTGGGGAAGTCCGGGATTTCTCGAATCGCCTCGCGCAGCTTCTGAATCCCGGGGGTGTCCATGGGGGGAGTTTTGGCAAAGCCAGGGGGGCGCTGGCAAGCGGAGGTTTGCCTTGGAGCGCTTGCCGGGCTCGGGTCCTTTCCGGAGATTGGGTGAAGGCCTGCAATGGGTTTTGACATTCCTGCGGGGGCCTCCCTAAGTAATCGGCGCAGAGAGCCGCTGAAGCGCTGTGAGCGGGTGGCTGCCGTTTGCTCTGGCGGAATTCGATTCCTCGAGCGCTTCTGGCAGGACTCTTGCTCCTCTTACCAAGGCTCCCCCCCCGTATCCTTCCCAACCCCCCTCTCCCCCCTCGACGTGGCAGCCAACGACGCTTACATCCGCGAAATTCTTCTCGAAACGAGCCTCGTCAGCGAGGAACAGCTGGAGCGCGCGGCGCGCGCCGGCGGGCATGCGGGGTTGGTGGACGCTTTGATTCAGCAGGGCGTGGTTTCGCAGGAGGACGTCAGCCGGGCGCTTGCGGCCCACTCCGCAATGGATTTTGCGGATCTCTCCAACCTGATGATCAATCCGGTCTTGGCGGAGACGATCCCCGCGGAGGTTGCCAGGCGCTTCAAGGTCGTGCCGGTCTCGCAGACCGACTCGGCGCTGAGTGTCGCCGTGGGGGATCCGCTGGATTTTGACACCTTTGACGCCCTTCATCACCTGCTTCAGCGGGAGCTGGAGTTTGTGTGCGGAACACCCCAGGCCATCCAAGCCGCGCTTGATAAGTTCTACCCCGACGAAGCCGCCCTGCGGGGAGCCGCCGGCGATGACTTCTCCCTCGGTGAAGTCGTTCCGGGCGCGGAGGGCGAAAGCGGAGACGCCCCGATCATCAAGATGGTCACCATGATGCTCCTGGAGGCATACAACATGCGGGCCAGTGACATCCATCTTGAGCCTTTGGAAAAACGGTTCCGTGTCCGGTTCCGTGTGGACGGCGTTTTACACGAGATGTCCAATCCGCCCAAAAAGCTCCAGGCGGCCATCATTTCGCGGCTTAAAATCATGTCGGGCACGATGTCGATCGCCGAGAAGCGGTTGCCGCAGGATGGGCGGATTCAGGTGAAGATGGGCAAGGACAAGCAGATCGACCTGCGGGTTTCGACCATCCCCACCAACCACGGTGAATCGGTGGTGATGCGTATTCTCGACAAGTCCTCGCTCTCCCTGGGGCTTCCCCAGCTGGGGTTCCTTTCGGATGACCAGGAGATTTTCGAGCAGTTGCTTCGGCTTCCCGACGGCATTCTTCTGGTCACGGGTCCCACGGGTTCGGGAAAAACCACGACCCTCTACGGCTGCCTCAATTTCATCAACAAACCGGACAAAAAACTCATCACCGTCGAGGACCCGGTGGAATACCAAATGTCGGGCATCAACCAGGTGCAGGTCAACGCGGACATCGGGATGACGTTCCCCGCGGCGCTGCGCTCGATTCTGCGTCAGGCGCCGAACATCATCATGATCGGTGAAATTCGAGACGCCGAGACCGCCAACATCGCCATCAACGCGTCACTGACGGGGCACTTGGTGTTTTCGACGCTCCACACCAACGACGCTCCGAGTGCGGTGGCCCGTCTGGTGGACATAGGCGTTCAGCCCTTCCTGGTTTCCTCGGCGGTGCGCGCCATTCTCGCCCAGCGCCTCGTGCGTCGGCTTTGCCCCAAATGCAAGCAGCCTGACGAGCTCAGTGAAAAACAGATGAGCGCCCTCGGGATCGATTACAGCCAACTCGGCCAGGCCTCCGTCATGCGGGCAGTCGGATGTGACGCCTGCAAAAACCTGGGCTACAAAGGCCGGATGGGGCTCTTCGAGATTTTCCTCATCGATGACGAGGTCAGGCACATGGTCAACAACCATGCCTCCACCGTCGAACTCCGCAAACGCGCGAGGGAAATGGGCATGCGCACCCTGCGCGAGGACGGAGTCCGAAAGGTGCTCGCGGGCATGACCACCGCGGAGGAGGTCATCGGGGTGACGATGGCCGACAGCGACTAAAGCGCCATGACTCCGATGGAAGATCTTTTGCGGCTGGTCATCGACGAGGGTGGCTCCGACCTGCACCTGTCCGTGGGCGCGCCGCCGACTGTCCGGCTGCACGGGGACCTCATCAAACTCGACCTGCCTACCTTGAACTCCGCGGACACGGAGACGCTGGCGCGTTCGATCGCGAGTGAAACCCATCTCCAGCGAGTGAACGAGGAGGGGAGCGTGGACTTCGGGTTCACCTTCCGTGAGTCCAACCGGTTCCGGGTCAGTGTGTACCGCCAGAAAGGGCACCTGGGCCTTGCTCTCCGTCTGGTTCCCGGAAAACTCATGACGCCCGAGCAGATCGGCCTGCCCGCCGCCGTCCGGGAGCTTCTGCATTTGCCGCGCGGGTTGGTGCTGGTGACCGGGCCCACGGGTTCTGGCAAAACCACGACGCTGGCCTCGATGTTGGACGCCATCAACACCCAGTCCAAAAGCCACATCATCACCATCGAAGACCCCATCGAGTACTTTCACGATCATCGCTCCGGGATCATCAACCAACGCGAGGTGGGTGTGGACGTGCCCAATTTCGCCGAGGGGTTGCGGCGCGCGTTGCGCCAGGATCCCGACGTGATTCTCGTCGGCGAAATGCGGGACTTGGAGACGATGGAAACCGCGATCACGGCGGCCGAAACCGGCCACCTGGTTTTCTCCACGCTGCACACCACCGGCGCGGCAAGAACGGTGGATCGGATCGTGGACGCCTTCCCGGTTGGCCAGCAGGAGATGATCCGCACCCAGCTCTCCACGAACTTGAAGGCCGTCATCTCGCAGATCCTGTTGCCGCGGCTCGACGGCAAGGGGCGCGTGGCCGCTTTCGAGATCATGATCAACACTCCGTCCATCGCGGCGCTGATTCGTGACAACAAAACATTCCGGATTTCGAACGACATCCTGACCGGCTCAAAATACGGGATGATCTCGCTGGAGGCCTCCCTCGTGGATCTCTACCTGGCGGGTGTGATTAGCCGCGATCAGGTGACTGCAAAAGCTCAGGATCCGCAGGCGGCGCTCCAACTCATCGGCAGTCAGCAGCCCCGTAAACTGCGCTAAACCTTCTCCGTTCGTCCCCCCCTTTCCCCCACCAATGATCCCGAATCAAGTTCTCGAAATTTTTGCCGACCAAGGCTTGTTGGACCGCTCCCAGTGCGATGACATCGCGCAGGAGAGTGCGCAGACTGGCAAAAGCCTGGTGCAAACCCTCGTGGACTACGGGGTTGTCAGCGAGGAGCAGTTTTACCAAGTGATTGCCGAGTTTCTGGGGGTCGCTCACGTGAGCCTCCAGGGATACGAGCCGCCGCCGGAGGTTCTGCGGCTCATCCCCGCGGGTCTGGCTCGGCTGCATCAGGTGTTGCCCGTTGGTATGGACGGCACGACGGTCCAAATGGCTTTCTGCGATCCGCTGAATTCCCAGAGCCTGGAGGATCTGCGTTTTGCCATCGGCAAAGACATCCAGATTGTCGTGGCGCGCGTCGAAGACATCGAAGCGCTCATTGGCAAACACTACGGATCGGAGAGTTCGAGCATGGACGACGTGCTCGCCCAGCTCGACGGAGACATTGAGTTTGGAGGGCCCGACAGCGGGTTTGACCTCAAGAGCCTTGAAGCCGAGGCGAACGCCACCCCCATCATCCGCTACGTGGATCTGATCCTGCATCAGGCCATTCAGGACCGCGCTTCGGACGTGCATTTTGAGCCGTTTGAGACGGAGTTCAAAATCCGGTACCGCGTGGACGGTGCGCTCTATGAGATGTCACCGCCGCCCCGGCATCTGGCGATGCCTGTGATTTCCCGGGTGAAAGTCATGGCGAACCTGAACATCGCGGAACGCCGCCTTCCTCAGGACGGGCGGATCCAGAAGGTGATCAACGGCCGGCAGGTCGACCTGCGTGTTTCCACGCTGCCCACACAGTTTGGCGAGAGTGTCGTGATGCGGGTGCTGGATCGCTCCACGGTGAACCTGAGCCTGGATGCGCTCGGGATGCCCCCTCGGATTCACAACTACATCCTTGAGACCATTGAAAAGCCCAACGGCATTTTCATCGTCACCGGGCCGACGGGCTCCGGGAAAACCACCACGCTTTACGCGGCCCTCAACCAGATCAACACCGTGGACTCCAAGGTGCTCACGGCGGAGGACCCCGTGGAATACGACATTGAGGGAATCATTCAGGTTCCCATCAACGAGGGCATCGGGCTGAACTTCGCCCGGGTGCTGCGGGCGTTTCTGCGGCAGGATCCGGACCGGATCATGGTGGGGGAAACCCGCGACATCGAGACGGCCCAGATCGCCATCCAGGCTTCGCTCACCGGCCATCTCGTGTTCACCACGCTTCACACCAACGACGCGCCCGGAGCGGTGACGCGTCTTGTGGACATGGGCGTCGAGCCGTTCCTGATCTCCGCCTCGCTGGAGGGTGTTTTGGGGCAGCGGTTGATCCGGAAAATCTGCACCCAGTGCCGGGCGGCTTACGAACCCTCGGAGGCCGTGCTCGCCCAGCTGGGGCTCTCGCCGCATGAGATCGGGGACAAGAATTTCTTCTATGGCAAAGGCTGCGAAGCCTGCAACCACACCGGCTATCGCGGCCGGAAGGGGATCTACGAGCTGCTCAACATCACCGACCCGATCCGCGAACTCATCAACGAACGCGCGCCGTCGGTGGTGCTCAAACAAAAGGCGATCGAATTGGGCATGACGACGCTGCGCGAGGACGGGATGCGGAGCATTTACGAGGGCGAGACCACCATCGAAGAGGTCTTGAAATACACCTGATCGCAACACTTCTCGGTCGGGCGAGTCTGGCGGTTTCTTCCCCGTTTTTCGCATTCCCCCAAGGATGCTTTCATTGCTGAAAACCTCATCGACAACACAAGCCTCCGCTCTTAAGTCTTTTTAACCCCGGAAACGGTTCCCCCCACCATCTATGGCAAAATTTGAATACATCGCGCTCGATGCCCGCGGACAGGAGTCCCGCGGGGTTTTGGAGGCGGCCTCGGCGAACGAGGCGGTCGGCCAACTCCGGCAGTCGGGTTTTTTCCCAACAAGCGTGGTGGAAGAGGGGAAAGGGCCTTCGGTCAAAACCGCCAAGAGCGTTCAGAAAGCGGTCAAGGCGGCCGCCGCCCCCAAGGCGAAGTCCGGCGGGATCCAGATTTTCGAGCGCAAGACGGTGAGCGGCAAGGTGCTCATGATTTTCACCCGGCAGTTGGCGACTTTGATCGACGCCGGATTGCCCCTGTTGCGCGGACTCACCGTGCTGGCCAAGCAGGAAAAGGATTTGGTCCTGCGCAACACGATCAATTCCCTGGCCGACGCCGTCCAGGGCGGGAGCACATTCTCCGAGTCGATGGCTCAGCATCCCCGGATCTTCAACAAGCTCTACATCAACATGGTCAAGGCGGGGGAGCTGGGCGGCGTGCTGGAGCTGGTTTTGCAGCGTCTGGCGGAGTTCCAGGAAAAGGCGCAGAAGATCAAAAACAAGGTCGTGTCGGCGATGGCCTATCCGGTCATTGTTTTGCTGATCGCCATCCTCATCATGGTTTTCCTCCTGGCGTTTATCGTGCCGCGGTTTGAGGCGATCTTTAAGGACATGCTCGGAAACAAGCCGCTGCCGGACATCACCCGGGCGGTGATCGGCGCGAGCAACCTGGTCAAAACCAACTGGGCCTACCTGATCGCGGGCGCTGTGGCCGTGGTTGTGATCTTCAAACTCATCGCCCGGAACCCGTCCGGCCGTCAGTTCCTGGACAAGGTCGCATTGAAACTCCCGCTCTTTGGTGATCTCTCCCGCAAAAGCTCGATCTCGCGCTTCAGCCGAACCCTGGGGACTCTGGTCACCAGCGGCGTGCCGATTTTGCAGGCCCTCAACATCACCCGCGAAACCGCCGGCAACGCCGTGGTTGCCGACGCGGTGACCAAGGTGCATGACGCGGTGAAGGAGGGTGAGTCGATCGTGCAACCCCTGGAGGCGAGCGGCGTTTTCCCACCCATGGTGATCTCGATGGTGGATGTCGGCGAGGAGACCGGTCAGTTGCCGGAAATGTTGCTCAAGATCGCCGAGGTGTACGACGACGAGGTGGACAACGCGGTGGAAGGCCTCACATCCCTCCTCGAGCCCATCATGATCGTCCTGCTGGCCTTGATCGTCGGCACCATCGTCATTGCGCTCTTTATGCCCCTGATCAGCATCATCCAGGGCATGCAGGGCGGCGCGGGTTAATCCCGGGCGCACGGCTCCTGTTTGTCTTTTTATCTCCTCCCCCCCATGAAAAACAAAAATCTTCGGAGCGGTTTTACGCTGATTGAAATGCTCACGGTGATCGCCGTGATCCTGGTGCTCTCGGGTCTGTTGCTCTCCGTCAACTCGGGGGTGCAGACCAAAGCGGCGCGCGCCCGCGCCGAGGGCGAGATCGCCGCAATGTCCGCCGCCTGTGAGAATTACAAGGCTGACAACGGAGCTTACCCGCGGGACCCCGCGGCCACCCCCGCGCCGCCCGCGCCGCCCACGCCCGCCTCAGGCGGTAAAACGGACGCTCTGAATCCGCGCCCACCCTCGGTGGCCACGACCGCTTACGCAGGCGCATCTCTCGTGCTTTACCAAGCGCTGAGCGGAAACACTGTGGCCGCTGACGGCGCGCTCACGCTGGGGCCGGGCAAAAGCTACTACGAGTTCAAACCCAACCAGCTCTCCATCAGGAAGGACGCCAATGGCATGATCTCCCATGTGTTGTTCATCCAGGATCCTTGGGGGAAATCCTACGGGTATTCCACGGCGGGTGCGAAGTTCGAGGAGGATTACCGGACGGCCCTTCGAACCAATCCGGCGGCGGCCCGCCCCGCGACTCCGATAGGCTACAACCCAACGTTCGATCTCTGGTCGACGGGCGGCGCTACGAACACGACGAACATCGCCAAGTGCGTCAAAAACTGGTAGCGCCCAGCAGCGCTGGACGCAAAACGGGCTCTGCTTCTGGCTCGCTGATCTCGAAGTCCGCGGCCACGGACCGCTTGTAAGTCCCGGATCGTGCGGCGGGGGAGATCCGAGCTTGGGTTCTCCCGGTCTCTCGCGCTTTCCGCGCCCGCTGATTGACGTCCTGCCCGGCCCGGAGTGATTCAGAAACGCTGCGGCTCAATCGCTGCGTTTCACCCGATGACAACCGGGTGGGGACATGGTTAACCTTGAGCCATGTTTCCCCGTCGCATCGTCATCGGTTCCTTGTTGTTCGGGTCGGCTCTGGGTTTGGCTCAGGAAACGCCCCCGGTTCCCGAAGCGCTCCTCTCCGAGGCGCGTCAGCTCATCTACGAGGGAAAACGCAGCGGGGAAGGCTATTTTCATCCCGACGGTAAACGGATGGTTTTCCAGAGCGAGCGGGATGAGGCCAACCCCTTCTATCAGATTTACCAGCTCGATCTGTTGTCGGGAGAAACCGCCAGGGTGTCTCCCGGGACCGGCAAAACCACCTGCGGATTCTTTCAGCCCGGCACCGGGCGCCTCCTGTTCTCGTCCACGCATCTGGATCCCAAGGCCTCGGCGAAGCAGGCCGCGGAGCTTGAATTCCGCGCATCGGGCAAGCTGCGCCGCTATTCGTGGGATTACGACCCGGAGATGGAGATTTTCTCCGCGCAGCAAGACGGCTCCGAAATCCGCCGTCTGACCGAGTCGCCCGGCTACGACGCCGAAGCCGCCTATTCCCCGGACGGAAAACAGATCGTTTTTTGTTCGTTGCGCGGGGCTTACCCGCTCGAAAAGCTCTCCGCCGAAGACAAAGCTCGTTTTGAAAAGGACCCGGCTTCCTTTGGCGAGATTTACATCATGAACGCCGATGGCAGCAACGTGCGCCAGCTGACCTCGGCGCCGGGCTACGACGGGGGACCGTTTTTCTCCCCGGACGGGCAACGCATCGTCTGGCGCCACTTTGACGCGCAGGGCATGCACGCCGACGTGTTCACCATGAAAACTGATGGCTCGGACGTGCGCCGGGTCACGGATTTTCAGTCCATGTCCTGGGCGCCCTTTTATCACCCCAGCGGGCAGTACGTGGTCTTCACCTCCAACAAGCTTGGGTTCGAAAATTTCGAGCTCTTCATCGTGGACAGCGAAGGCGCCCGGGAGCCGGTCCGCGTGACGTTCACCGAGGGGTTTGACGGGTTGCCCGTGTTCGCGCCCGACGGCAAACGGCTGAGCTGGACGTCGGCGCGGAACGCGGAAAAGAAATCCCAGGTATTTATCGCGAACTGGAACCACGAGGGCGCGCTCGCCGCGCTCGCTGCGGCGCCCTTGCGGAACGTCGGCGCCGCATCCCAAGGCGCTCCCGTTACGGCGCCCAAGCCGCAACCCGCGGCCGCCGAAGCCGTGGTGGCCCTGGTGGCCGTGGGGGGATTGAACCTGCGGCCGGAGATTTCCTCGGGGGACCTTCGTCAGCAGGTCGACTGGCTTGCGGGCGGCGCACGGGAGGGCCGTGCAGCCGGCAGCCCGGGCGCGCTCCAGGCCGCCGAGTTCCTTGCGGGATACTTCAAGGGCTTGGGGTTGAAGCCGTCCTCAGACACCTTTTTCCAGCCGTTTGAGTTCGATGCGGGGGTGCGGGTGCTCGCCGAAAAAAATCAGCTCTCTTTCAGCTCCACGGCCCAAGGGGGCGCGAGCCCGTCCCCGTTCGTCATCGAGCAGGACTACCGGCCGCTTTCCTTCAGCGACAGCGGGGAGGTGGAGGGGGACGTCGTTTTTGCCGGATACGGTCTGTCGGTTCCGGAGGGGAACGGCACCCGGTACAACTCGTACGACGGGCTCGACGTGAAAGACAAAGTCGTGCTGATGCTGCGGTATGTGCCCGAGGGCGCTTCGCCCCAGCGTCGGGCGCAGCTCAATCGCTACGCGGGGCTGCGTTACAAGGCGATGCTGGCTCGCGAGAGAGGCGCCAAGGCGGTGCTTTTCGTGGCCGGGCCTCAGTCGCCCCAGCCCGGGGAACTCATCCCGCTCAGTGGGGATGGAACCCTGGCGGGCTCGGGTATCCTGGCTCACTCGGTTTCCGGCAAGGTCGCCGCCGCGATGCTGGCTGCGGCGGGCAAAGATCTGAAAACGATTCAGTCGGAGCTCGATCAGGAAAACCCGCACGCGGAGGGGGCGTTTGCGCTCCCCCAGGTGCGTGCCCGTTTGGCGGTGGGGGTGGAGCGAATCAAAAAAACCGACAGAAACGTCGTGGCCATTCTGCCGCCGACCCAGGGGGACGAATACATCGTGGTGGGCGCCCATTACGATCATCTGGGCCGCGGAAACGCCTCGAGTTCCATGGCGCGCGCGGGGGAGGAGGGCGCGGTGCATCCGGGGGCCGATGACAACGCCTCCGGGGTGGCCGTGGTGATGGAGCTCGCCGGAGCACTCGCAGCGGAGCGTGCGGCGCATCCTGAGAAGTTCCAGAGAGGCATCGTCTTCGGGCTTTGGTCGGGGGAAGAAATCGGGTTGATCGGTTCCGCCGCGTTCTGCGAGAACCCGCCGGTGGCGTTGGGGAAGATGGCGGCCTACTTCAATTTCGACATGGTGGGCAGGCTGCGCGAGAACAAGCTCACCATTCAAGGCGTGGGGTCCTCCAAGCTGTGGCGCAAACTCATCGAGAAGCGCAACGTGGCCGCCGGGTTCAACCTGGCTTTGCAGGACGACCCGTACCTGCCCACCGACACCACCAGCTTCTACCCAAGGCGGATTCCGGTGATGAATTTCTTCACCGGCGCGCACGAGGATTACCACCGGCCCAGTGATCTCGCCGACAAACTCAACTACGAAGGCGCCGAGCGGATCGCGGCTCTGGCCAAACAATTGATCCTGGATGTGGCCGGGGCCCCTGAAAAACCGGATCTGGCGCGCGTGGAGCGCAGCGATCAAGGCGGGGGCTCTCGGGAGACGCTTCGGGCGTATCTCGGGACCATTCCCGATTACGCGACGGAGGTGAAGGGGGTGAAAATCAGCGGCGCACGCGGGGGGAGCCCGGCGGAAAAAGCGGGCCTGAAAGGCGGCGACGTGATCGTGGAGTTCGGCGGCCAGAAAATCACCAACATCTACGACTACACCTACGGGCTGGACGCCGTGAAAATCGGGCAGCCGGTGAAAGTGGTGGTCGAGCGGGCCGGGCAGCGGGTGGAGATGACCGTGGTTCCCGAGGCGCGGAAGTAGAGCGGGAGAGAGGGGCAATCGGGCTCCGGCGCGTGCGCCCGTGCATTGGATTCCCCGATGCTCCGGCGCTCCCGATCCTTGCCCGTTAAAGCGTTGCCAGTCAGGGCAAAACTCCTAGACTGCGCGGCTTTTCCCCTCCCGGCTCGAAACTTATGCATCCGCTTGCCGCTTCCTTCCTCCAGACCTATGGCATCGCGTCCTCCATGGGCTGCGCGATTGTCGCCCTGGGGTTCGCCCTCTACCTCATCCGCACCATCGCCGTTTCTCCGGCGGGCAACGCGCGGATGCGAGAAATCGCGGGCGCCATCGAGGAGGGGGCAAAGGCGTATCTCAACCGCCAAATCCTCTCGATCAGCCGCATCGCCGCCGTGCTCTTTCTGGTCGTCGGTTTCGCCAAAGACTGGCCCACCGCGGTGGGTTTTTTGCTGGGGGCTGTTTGC
>CAMARB010000002.1 GCA_945860355.1 Chthoniobacter flavus
CACGTTGTCTCCCCTCGAAGATGTGGATACCGAGAGCGACTGGAACCGGGTCCGGTCGCTCTGTGTGGCCCCGGGGCAGCCCGAGGCGGATGCCCCCGCCGGGACAAGAATCCAGATTCCGCTGTGAGGACGCGGCGGGAGTCACAAAGGACTGGCTCACCGGAAGGCTCCCGTAGTACGAATGCGCCCCCCCGAAGTCTGGGCAAGCGGTCCGGGTGTCTTTTCCCCGAAATCGGGGTCAGGAACGGACCGCGCGGAGTCGCTCCTTGGAGTTGGTTTCAGCCCGGGCCTCCGAAGAGACGCTCCCCGCATTCCCCATGAGATCTAAGTTGAACGAAGTCATTGTTTTCGAGCCGCTTTTTATGGAGCGGGTGTGGGGGGGCCGTCGGCTCGAAACGATGCTGGGAAAACGTCTCCCGTCCGCCGAAAAGATCGGCGAGGCCTGGGAGCTTGTGGATCGGGCGGAGGCCCAGAGCGTGGTGCACAACGGAGCTCTCAAGGGATTGACTCTTCACGAGCTCTGGAGCCGGCATCGGGAAGAGGTGTTTGGAACCGGATTGCCCGATGCGCCCAGGTTTCCCCTGCTCTTAAAACTGCTCGACGCCCAAGAGCGGCTCTCGGTTCAGGTGCATCCCCCCGCCGATTGCGCGCAGAGGCTCGGGGGCGAGCCCAAAACCGAGATGTGGTACCTGCTCGACTCCCTTTTGGGGGCTGACATCTATGCGGGCCTGCGTGCCGGGGTTTCCCGGGAGCAGTTCCAAGCCGGTCTGGGCGACGGCACGGTCGGGGAGATGGTGCACCGGATTCCGGTGAAAAAGGGGGACGCCCTCTTCATTCCCAGCGGAAGGGTTCACGCCATTGGCGCAGGGAACATGATTTTTGAGGTCCAACAAAACAGCGACACCACCTACCGCGTTTTTGACTGGAATCGGCACGGGCTAGACGGCCGGCCCAGGCAGCTCCACATCGAGGAGTCCCTCGAGTCCAAGGATTTCTCCGACACGGAGCCCGGTGTTTCCGTGCCCCAGGGAGAGCTCCTGGTCGAATGCTCGTTTTTCCGTGTGGAACGCTGGGATCTGAGCGCCCCGCGCCGCGATCCCGGCCCGGGGTTCAGCGTTTGGATGGTAATCGAGGGCGAAGTGGCCTGCGCTGGAGGCCGGTTCGGACCGGGGCAGTTCTTCCTCATGCCGGCCGCGCTGGAGGATCGGGAGTTGCGGCCCGGCCCGGGGGGGGGCTCCGTTCTGCGCACCACGATCCCCTCGAGTCTCCCGGCGTCAACGCCTCGTTAAGGAACCAAAAGGGCGGGGCTGTGCGGCTGAAAGCCGACCTCCCGGGAGGGGCCGTTCGCTTTCGTATCCCCCAATCAGGTGCGGATACCGCCCAAGGAACGCTCAGAGGAGGGTCTGCGTTTTTGGAGTTTCGCGCCGTCGATTTTCCAACCGCCGTCCTCCCGAACCAAGCTGTAGAGGCAGGGCAGCACGTCGCCGCTGCGGAGGATAAAATACACCCGCACCAGAGCGTGCCGGTTGCGGATTTGGAATTCGCCGAATTCCACGTGTTCGGCTCGGACCACCTCCGGGTAGGTCCCGCGGACGTGATCCGCAAAGGCGTCGAGGTTGAATTTCTCCTGAAACTGGGTGGAAACCTCGCGATACGCGCCGGGATAGTCTGCGCCCCGGAACGCGCTGATTTGTTTTGCGATGACCGCGTAGAGCTCGGCCGGGCGAGGCGGCGGGAGCGGGGCCATCCGGTTCCGATAAAAAACCGCGGTGCCGCAAACGCCGAGGCAGGCGACGAGGACCGTGATTTTCCAGAGCGGCGTCATGGGGCGGGCTGAGCGAGCCGTTGGAGGAATGCGAAGGAGTAAAGCCCCGTGCCGTGGCCGTCCTCCCACAGCGGCTGAAGGGCGTAGCCGCCCACCATCTGATAGCCGCGCAGCCGGAAGCTGGCGTCCGTGTAAGTGACGTCCGGGCGTTCGATGTTGCCCAAAATATCCGGCTCGCCTCCGCAGCCCGCGCAGGGGCAGGCGCGCCGGAGCAGTTCCAGGCGGAAGTAGGATTCCGTGCCGTCGTTCCAGGCGATGGCGAGTTCCTCGCCGATGGGTTGGATGTGGTTGGGGAACAGTCGGGTGGCCATCGTGTCTATTCGAGTGTCGCCGAGTTTTCTTCGGGACGCCAGCCCTTGGAGCCACGGTTTCCAAAGAGTGCCCCGCCCACCCGAACCCAGGTGGCGCCTTCCTCGATCGCCACCGGGTAGTCGCCGCTCATCCCCATCGAGAGCTCCGGCAAGGGCACCCGAAATTCCTCCTGCAATCCGTCCCGGAGCTTGCGCAGCGCCGCAAAATACGGCCGGGACGATTCCGCCTCCTCGGCAAAGGGCGCCATGGCCATGAGCCCTTCGATCTGGAGACAGCCCAGGCCGAGCAGCTCCTCCATTTCCGTGCGGAGTTTGGCGGGGCTAAACCCGAACTTGGTGGATTCCCCCGCCACATTCACCTCGAGAAGAATCCTCGGCTGCGCGTCGAATTCCCCGGCGATCCGTTCGATGTCCTTTGCCAAATCCAACGAGTCCACCCCGTGGAAAAGCTCGAACCCGAGCGCCAGCGCCTGGCGGATCTTGTTTTTCTGCAGGTGCCCGATGAAATGCCACCGGGCTCGGGACGGCAGGATCGGGATTTTCGCCCGGGCTTCCTGGACCCGGCTTTCGCCAAAGACGGTTTGTCCGGCGTCGAGCACCTCCTGGACGGCTTCCGGGGGTTGCGTTTTGGAGACGGCGACAAGCCGGACCTCCTCGGGAGCGCGCCCGGCACGCGCGGCTGCATCGGCAATGGCGGCCCGGACGGAGGCTAATTGATCGGCGAGGTGGGGCATTAGTGGAATGAACTCTTCTTTGACAGGGTGATTAGTGGTCCTTATCTGTGGTGAACCCGGGATGTATATTGAGACGTTTAAAGTTTTCTGCGATCTAGCCGAGACCGGCAGCTTTTCCAAGGCCGCCGAACTCAACGCCGTCACTCAGAGCGCTGTCAGCCAGCAGATCCGCGCCTTGGAGAGCCGATTCGAGGTCCGGCTGGTGGAACGTGGCCGCCGCAGTTTCGCCCTCACCCCGGAGGGGCACGCCTTTCTGGAGGCGAGTCGGGAGATTTTGGGGGTTTACGATCATCTCGGGGAAAGGCTCAGGGAGTTGCGCAATGTGGTGGAGGGGGAACTGCGGATCGCCTCGATCTACAGCATCGGGCTCCACGAACTGCCGCCGCGCCTGAAGCTGTTCAAGAACCGGTATCCCGAGGTCGAGGTCCACGTCGAATATCGGAGGTCGACCCAAGTTTACGCGCAGGTGCTCAACGGGGAGGTGGACTTGGGGTTGGTGGCCTATCCCGCCAAACGCGCGGGCCTGCACATGGAGGTGTTCGATGAGGACGAGCTGGTGGTGATCTGTCATCCGGCCCATCCGTTGGCCGGCCGCAAGAGCATCAGTCTGCGGGAGCTCAACGGCGAGAAGTTCATTTCATTTGAGCCGGACCTGCCGACGAGGAAGGTGATTGACCGCCATTTGCGGGAGCAGGCCGTGGAGATTGTGCAAACTATGGAGTTCGACAACATCGAGACCGTCAAACGGGCCGTCGAAATCGAAAACGGGGTGTCCATTGTGCCCTCCAACACGGTCTTTCAGGAGGTCCGCGGCGGCGCCCTGGTCTCTGTGGCGCTGGAAAATCCCCGGCTTTGCCGGCCCCTGGCGGTCATCACCAAACGCAACCGCCCCTGTTCCCCCGTCCAGCGCGAGTTCCTCACAGCGCTGCGGGGAGGCGCGCCGGAGTCCCCAAAAAATCCCGACTGAGCCTGAACTCCGGAGGGCGCGGGGCCAAAAGGGGGCTGAGTCCGCGCTTTTCTTCCCGGGGCGGTCCGGTTAGCTCAACGGCATGTCAGATCCAGCGATTGGTGTGATTGGCGGCAGCGGGCTCTACCAGCTCGACGGCTTGAGCGATGTCAGCGAGCACTGGGTGGAAACACCCTTCGGCAAACCCTCCGACGCGATCATGGGGGGGCAGCTGGCCGGACGACAGGTCTATTTCCTCCCCCGCCACGGGCGCGGCCACCGGATCCTGCCCCATGAACTCAATCACCGGGCCAACATCTTCGCCCTGCGCTCGCTGGGCGTGCGCTGGATTCTCTGCATCACGGCCGTCGGCAGTCTCCAGGAACAATACCCGCCCCGGCATCTGGTTTTGCCCGACCAGTTTTACGATCGCACCAGCCGCCGGTGCGATCACACCTTCTTCGGCAACGGCATCGCCGCGCATGTGGGGTTTGCCGACCCGATCAGCGCCGGTTTGCGAACCCTGCTTCATGCGTCGGCGCAATCCCTCGGGCTCCCCGTGCACAACGGGGGCACCTACGTGAACATGGATGGCCCGGCGTTTTCCACGCGCGCCGAGAGCCAGGTGTACCGGAAACTGGGCTTTGACGTGATCGGCATGACGAACCTGGGCGAGGCGAAACTTGCGCGCGAGGCCGAGATCGCCCTGGCCACGGCGGCGATGGTGACCGATTACGACTGCTGGAAGCTGGACGAGGAACCCGTCAGCGCCGACACGGTCATGGGCCATGTCTCGGCCAACGCCGCCACGGCAAAACGCCTGCTGGCGGAGGTCATCCCCCGGATTCCCCGGGTGGCGGACTGGCCCGAACACCGGGCTCTCGACAGCGCCCTGGTGACGGATCGCAAGCTCTGGCCCGAGTCCACCCGCCAATCCCTGCTCCCGATCCTGGAACGCTTCGCTTGAAACGGGAAGCTGCGGTTGTGATCCCGGGGTATTTGCGTTAAGGCTCAAAAAAAGAAGTCGTTTGGATGCCGGTGTAACCCCAATTTTTTTTATGCTACGTCGAGCCTGTTTTGCCGCCCTATGGATCCTTCCTTTGTCGGCGTGTTCTGCTCAAACTCCGCAGCCCGGCGCGCAGCCGGCCGTTCCCGCCCCGACGGGATCGGTCCAGGTCGTGCCTGCCACCCCGCAGTCGGCCCCCGCAACCCCTTCGCCTTCCCCCGCGGCGGCTCCCGCAGCGTCTCCCGCGCCGACTTCGGCGCCTCATCAGCCGAAGGTGACCTACAGCCAGTGCAACGTGGAGGGGCCTTACGTGGCGATCACCTTCGACGACGGCCCCAGTCCTGAAAACACGCCGCGGCTGCTCGACCTGCTCAAAAAACGCGGGTTAAAAGCCACCTTCTTCGTCGTGGGCCAATGCGCGATGGAATACCCCGACATCATGAAGCGGATGGCGGCCGAGGGTCACGAAATCGCCAACCATTCCTGGTCGCATCCGCTGCTCACCAAGCTCGGAGAAGGCGCGGTCACCGAGCAGTTGCAGCGCACGCACGACGCCATCCAGCAGACGGCGGGTGTCACGGCGAAAGTGATGCGCCCCCCCTACGGCGGATTCACCGCCAATCAACGGGTCTGGGCCCATAAAAAGTGGGGCTACAAAACCATCCTCTGGGACGTGGATCCGCTCGACTGGAAGGTGCGCAACGCCGGCCATGTGGAGAGCGAGATCCTCAAGCGCACCGTCAACGGGTCCATCATCCTCGCCCACGACATCCACAAGTCCACCGTCGACGCCATGCCGGGCACCCTCGACGGGTTGTTGGCCAAAGGACACAAGTTTGTGACCGTCTCCGAACTGCTCGCCATGGATCGGCCCACGCCGCCCAAACCCAAGCCGGTGACTGTTGAAAAAACGCCCGCCCCCGCCGCCGTGGCAGCCCCGGCGCCCACCCCCGCGCGGTGATGGAAGACGGCCGTCTCGGGGAGCCCCATCGCGGCAGGCGTTCCACCCCGGGCGAGGGGAATCGCCGGGTGTTTTTGCGGGCTGCTCCGCTCGGGCCGAAGTGCGCATGATCGGCAACGATTATTTCCAGATCCGCTCCGAACTGGGCGGTTCGCTCTCGGACTTGTCGGTGCTGGCGGCGGACTTGAAGGCGGCCCCGGAGACGCTGGAAACCCTCCGGCAACTCCAGCACAGCCTGAGCGAGCCCTTTCTGTTTGTGGTGGTGGGCGAGGTCAAAGCGGGGAAATCCTCCCTGCTCAACGCCCTGCTCGGCCACGAGTTTTGCAAGGTGGACGTGCTCCCGGCCACGGACCGCATCTATGTTTTCAAATACGCGGAGCAGGAGCGCAACGTGGCCGTCTCCCCGCGGCTGACCGAGTGTTACCGGGCGGAGAATTGCCTGCGCGATTTCAGCGTCGTCGACACCCCCGGGACCAACACCATCGTCGCCGAGCACCAGACGATCACCGAACAGTTTCTGCCGCTGGCGGACCTGGTTTTTTTCGTGTTCTCAGCCGCCAACCCCTGGGCGGCCAGCGCCTGGGAGTTTCTCAAGCTCATCAGCAAGAAATGGCTCAAACGCGTGGTTTTCATCGTGCAACAGGCCGACCTGCGCAGCCCCGCGGAGATCGCCGCAATCCTCCAGCACCTGGAGCAGACCATTCTGGAACGGCTTGGGCAGGCCTGCCCCGTTTTCGCCGTGTCCGCGCGCCTGGCGCTGGAGGCCCGGCTCTCCGGGGACGCCGCCCTGGCCGCGCAGAGCGGGTTTGACCGACTGGAGACCTACATCAACGACGAAGTCGCAACGGGCGAGGTGCGTTTGGGCAAACTGCGCAGCGTGTGTTCCACCACGCGGGTTGTGCTCCGGGATCTGGGCGAAAAAACCAACGCCGCCATGGGGGTTGTGGAGCGCGACGCCGAGCGCATCGAGCAGGTCCAGGGCGTCTTGGAAAGCCGCAAGGAACAGTCGCTGCGCCAGATGGGCGGGGTGCTTTACACGCTCAGTCAGAGCTACGAAAAGGCGCAGCGCCGGGGGGAGGAACTCCTCGCGCAACGGCTCACCCTTTTCCAGACTGCCAGGCTCATCCTCAACAAGGGCCAATGGCGGCACGGCTTTCAGCAGGAACTCGAATCCCAGCTCCGGGACAGCATCCAACGGCAGATTGAAAACGCGCTGGAACTCGTTGAGGCCGATCTGCGGAGCCTCTGGCAGCAGTTGCACGAGGAGCTGCAGCGCCATTTTTCGGGTGAAACCCGGGCGGCCCTGAGCCTGCCGGATTTTGCGCGGCAGCGCGAAGAGCTGTTGCGGCGGTTGGAGCTCACCCTTCTGGAGCACGGCACGGGTGAGAAGGTGGATCAACAGCTCGGCAAACTCTTTGAGGAAACCGCGCAGTGGCTTCGGGTGCCCGCCGGGGTGGCGGCTGCGGGCGGTCTGGCCACGCTCGTGGCGGTTCTGGCGCACGTGGCGGTGGTCGATGTGACGGGATCAATCGCTGGCGCGGCGGCTTTACTCGGCACGGTGGTGGCCGTGTTCAAACGCCAGCAGATCCTTGCCGAGTTCCGGCGGCAGATGCACGAGAAACGGGAGACGGTGCTGGCCGGCATCTCTGATCATCTCCGCCATTCCTTGGAACGGTTTTACCAGGACTTGGCCGGCACGTTCCAGCCCCTCAAAACCTTCTGCGAAACCCAGCGTCGGCTGTATGCGCCCATGATTTCCCGGCTCGACCAGATCGAGACCGCTCTGGCCCGGAGTTCGGCCGAGCTTGAGGAGGTTTCCCGGCGCAGCCCGGACGCCCCTTGACCGCCTTCTCCTCGCCGCGCCGTTCCATGCGGGCGCCGCGGCGGCGGGGTGTTACTCGGGCGAAGGGGCGCGTTCCTGGTCTTTGAGCGCCAGAATCCGTTCCTTTTTCTGGTGGTAATCCAGGGCGTGAAAAATCCGGATCTCCTCGACGCGCCGGGCGCCGTTGAGCGCGTCCAGGCAGCGGGTGTAATGTTCGGCCAGTTCGTTGGTTTCCAGGTAACGACCGCGCAGGTTGGGATCCGCGTAGGCGAGGGGATGGTGGCGGGAGAAGAGGTGGAATCGCAGCCAACGCCGATCGGTGCGGGAGATTTTCTGGGCCTTGCGAAAGAACCCGATGAAGAGCAGCAGCACGAGATAGGTGTCCACCTGGGCCTGGAGTTCCAGGTTGCGGATGAACTCCTCGGTGTGGATGCATTGGACCCCGCGCTGGAACTGGAGCGCGGCGTGCAGGGCGTGGTTGATTTCCTCCACGAACGCGATGAGCTCGGTGATGTTGGTCTCGCTGAGGCCGGCCCGGGGATCGTTTTTCTCGAGCTGCTCGATGAGCCACTGGGAGTAGTAAATGCCGATGTAGAGTTGGCCGTTGGATTTGCGGAGAAACGTGCGGGCCAGCTCGCTGAGTTCCCGCGCCGAGGCCCCCGCCAGTCGGCTGAGCTGTCCGCAGCGTTGGCGGCTGATCAGGCAATCCTCCAGGTTGATCCCCACCTGGGCGTAGGTGCGTTCAAAGAGGCGTTGGATTTCGCTGAAGAGGGTCGGTGTCACGGGAGTTTAGGCCACAAGGGGCTGGGTGGGGGAGTCGAGGTGCAGCAGGGTGTCTGAGAGCCGGTTCAGTGCCAGGCGCAGGTCGTGAAATCCGTCGGCCAGCTGCCCGTAGACGGTGGCAAGGCAGGCCGACTTGGCCACGCGATGCCCGGCGATGGCCTTGTAGTTGGCTCTCCCGAGTTCTTCGTAGAAGCCGAGGTCGGGCCCCCCGCGCTGGGAGCGTTTTTCAATGGTCTCGCGGAAGATGCCGGCAAAAAAGAGGGAGTAATCGCCCACATGTGCGCGGATGAGGAAACTCTGCGAGGGCGAGGCTTTCCTGAGCGCAAGGAGCATGTCGGAGATGTATTGGATGGGGCCGGTCTGGCCGTCGGCAGGGGAGCGCATCCGGGTGGTTTGGGAGTAGTTCTCCAGGAGCGACGCGACGTAGTCGCTGAGGGCGCGGTTGTTGAGCTCTGTCTTTTTCAAGACATGCCTGATCAAAATGTAGAAGTAGAGCTGTGGCGAAATTTGCAGCGCCGCCGACTCCTCGAGCACCGCTTTGAGTAGGCCCTCGTGGTCGAGCACCGAGTCGCGCGTCTCGGTGTCGGTGAGCAAATCCACCAGGGAAACGGCGTCGCGCTCCGAGCGAGAGAGTGTTTTGACGACGAAATCAAAATCCGCCGCCGTGAATCGATCCCGACAATTGGCTGTGATCATCGAGGCCGTTGGAAGAGCATCGAGTGTGCCTTGGGTTGAGGGGGCGCGAAAAAATTCCGGAATCCTGGAGCCGATGGACGGGATGGACGGGATGGACGGGATGGACGGGATGGACGGGATGGACGGGATGGACGGGATGGACGGGATGGACGGGATGGACGGGATGGACGGGCTCAGACTTTCCTCGGCTCCGTTAGGGCTTGTCGGCGTCCACGGCGTCCATAGCGTCCATAGCGTCCATAGCGTCCATAGCGTCCATAGCGTCCATAGCGTCCATAGCGGGCGCGTCCGGCGGAAAATTTCTCTAGCCTCGGCTTGCGGCGCGTCGGACAAGATAGGGCCATGCGCCGCGTCTTCCTTGTCCTCATTGCCCTCGTCTTTGTGGGGCTTCTCGGGGCGGGGTGGTACGCGTCCGAGCGCGGGCTTACTCGGAAATGGCGGGGTTTTGTCTCGGGCGAGTTCCGCAAACGCGGCCTGGAAGTCTCGCTGCGGCGTCTCGCTCTGGATCCCTTCCGCGGTTTTGTGGCGCGCGAGGTGAAAATCTACGACTCCAAGGAGCGGCGCCGCACCCTGGCCGTCATTGACGACATCCGCCTGGTCATCAACTACGCCAACCTGCTCAGAGGGGAGCCCTTCCTGGAGGCCCTGGATTTGCGGGATGCGCGCCTGGTGTTGCCCGTGGACACCAGAAACCCGCGCGGGGCCGCCATCGAGGTCAATAATCTGAGCGGTCGCCTTCTGCTGCCCCCTCAGCAGGTCCACCTCAGTCGGCTCGAGGCCGAACTCCATGGCATGCGGGTTTCGGCGTCCGGGGTGCTCATTTATCCCAAAGGGTTTCGCCTCCAGGAGGGCGATGTCCGCCAGCGGCGTTTGGTGGAGGTCGTTGAGCAATGGGTGCGGGAGCTGAAAGCCCTCCGGTTTGAACAGGAACCTCCCCACTTGGATCTGCGTTTTGGCGGGAATCTGGCGGAGCCGGACACGATTTTTTTTGAAGGCACCCTGCGGGCGCGCAAGTTGAGCAGGGCAACCTGGCGGATCGAACAGCTCGATGCCGAGGCCAGTTTCCGCCAGGGCGTGCTGGAACTCCGCCAGCTCCACGCCCGCGATTCCCGGGGTTCCCTGACCGGAGGCGGTCGTTGGCAGGCCGCCCAGGGAACGGGTTCCGCGCACTTGGTTTCCACGATGGATTTACGGGAGCTGGCGTTGGCGCTGCGGATTCCCGGGCCGCTGCGCGAGTGTGTGTTTGGCGGTGCGCCCGTGCTGGATCTTTCGTTGAAAATGGAGCGTCACAGCGGCCAAAACCCCGAGGTTTCAACGCAGATTCTGGGGCGGGTGCAGGCGCAAACCGTCACCTACCGTTCGGTTGCGTTTGACCGCGTGACCGCCGATTTCTCGTGGCGCGACGGGGCCTGGAGTGTGCGGGATCTGCGCCTGGCTCAGCCCCGGGGGGAGATCACCGGCGATGTCCTCCGGGTCCCGGGTGATTTCCGAATCCGCCTCCGCAGCGATCTTTTCCCGCAGACCCTGGCTCCATTGCTGCCTGCGGCGTACCGCGACGTCCTCGGTCAGTGGAACTTCCGGGAGCCGCCGCGGATTCAACTCGAAATCCGCGGGCCCGAGCCGGAATGGGGGAGTTGCGTGGCCACGGCGGAGGTCCAACTCGGGCGCACCCTGTTTCGGAATGTGGCGGCGGAAAACCTCACGGCCACCGTGCGTTATGAGAAAGGGCTGCTGTCCGTGGAACCCTTCCGGTTGCGGCGTTCGGAGGGGGGCGCCTCGGGCGGGGTGTTTGTGGACTTCAAAAAACAGGAAGTCCAATTGCGGAAAATCGAGGCCGCGGTGTTCCCATCGGAGGTGATGCAGTGGTTTGCCCCCGGGTTGGTTGAGGATGTGGCGCCTTACCGGTTTCCCCGCCGGGCGCCGAGTTTGTGGATCGATGGCGTGGTGCACATTGCCCGCGGAAAAACCACCAGGCTCACCATCGACGTGGATTCAAAAACCGGCATGGACTACACGTTCGCAAAAAAGCCCCTGAGTTCTCCCCAGGTCTCCGCCCGGCTGCTTTTCACGGATCGCCGGCTCCAGATCTCCGGGCTTTCCGCGGCGCTCTGGGGCGGCCGACTCAAGGGCGATGCGGATTTCGCGCTGGTCCCGGGCAAACCCTCTTATTCCGCCACCTTTCGGCTCGAGAACGTCGATTTCGCCAGTCTCACCCGGCTTTACCTCAACTACGACAACTCCAAGGGGCGGATCGACGGCGTCTACCATTTTACCGGCCGTGGCGGGGATCCCCGTTCTCTCACCGGCGACGGCTCCCTGAGCGTCCGGGACGGCGACGTGTTTGCGATCCCGTTTCTGGGGCCGATCTCCGGGATCCTCAACGGAATCGTGCCCGGGATGGGGCAGGACGTGGCGAAAAACGCCACCGCGCAGTTTCACACCGAAGGCGGCGTGGTTGACGTCAAAAACCTCCTGGTGGAGGGCTCGGGATTCAGTCTCCTGGGCGGCGGAAAACTGCGCTACCTGGAGGACTCCATGGATTTCGATGTGCGGATCAACGCGCGCGGGCTTCCGGGGGTGGTGCTCTTCCCGGTGAGCAAACTCTTCGAATACGTTGCCGACGAAAAACTCTCCAAACCGAGGTGGCGTCCCAAAGCGCTGCCGCGTCTGGGGCCGACAACGGCGAACGAACCACGGACTCCAGGGCGTTGACCCGGAGCCGCTGGGCGGGGCGCGGAACGCCGCGGGGCTAGAATCGCAGCGCCACGGAGAGGCCCAGTCCGGCGTCGGTTTTCTGGTAATCGCTTACGTCGGGGGCGTTGGAAACGCGGGCTTCCCAAGTGGCAAACGTGCGGACGCTGGCCCAATCGTTGATGAGCCACGCGACGGAGAGTCCCAGGGTGTGGAAGAAATCGTTGCGATCGGAGTTCTGCCAGTAATAGGTGTGCTGGAGGCGGTAAGAGGGCTGAAGGATCCAGCGCGGGAAAAACTGCCAGCTCCAGCTCAGGGCGAGGATGGAGTCGATCCGGTCGTTGATGTTGGAGGGGGCGTCGGTGTAGGTCCAGTGGGCCGTGCCCGCGTAACTCGCGGAGAAGATCTGGTTTGCCCCCAGCTCAAATTTCCGTTCCAGCACCCAGGTGGGCGCCACCTCGGTGTAGAACTCGGTCCAGTGCTCCTCGTGACTCAGGTAACGATTGTAGTCGAGCTCCAGGTAGGCGGTCCAATTCTGGCCAAACCCGTATCGGGCGCTGGCGAACACGGTCGCCACGTCGAAATCCAAGTTGTTGAGCTGGTTGGCGGTGTTATCGAGCCCGTAGAGATACATCTGCTCGCGATACCCGGCTTTGAGCGCCAACTCGCCTCCGCCCACCGCAAAAGGCTCGGGGGCAAACGCCGCCTGCGCCGTCATGAGCAGCACCCCGGTGTCCACCGCGCCTTTCTCGCTGAGAAAGACGTTGGAGGTGTAATAGAACTGGACGTCCGTGGAGGCCTCCAGCCACCGCCGCCTGGGCTTGGAAAGCATGAGGTATTGCGGGCCCACGTCGGCCGATTCACCCGGGTAAAGCTGCGGGGCTTCCTGGCCGTCCGCGAAACTCCCGGAGATCTTGGCCGTCGCCAGCTGGTTTTGTTGGGCGCTCTGGGCTTGGCGCAGGACGGCTTCGTTGAGCTGCGGCCGCGGGGTTTGCGCCAGGGCGGTTGTGACAAGCGCGCCGGCGGCGCAGCCGATGGAAAAAATGCGGTTCATGGAATGAAAAAAGCAGGGAGGGTCAGCGCGGCCGGATCACGATGCCCCGGGCATCCGGGGAGGGGGACGTCACAATTCTCGTCGGGGCGGGTTGCCCTCCGTAGGTCACATTCGAGAGGAAGTTGACCTTGCCGGGTTGCGACGTCGGGTTGGGGCCGCCGGTGGCGGTTGTGAAATCGGCGCCCTTGGTGCCCAGCCTCGAAAGGAGCTCCACCCGGCTGCCTTCAATAAAATGCACCTCGCTCAGGTCGATCGTGTCCGCCCGCATGATCACCCTCTGGGATTGGAACTGCGCGCCGTTGACCCGCAGGAGGTTCTCGGCGATGAGCTCCGTGCGGGGGGATTGCGGGGAGAGCGGCTCGGTGGAGGAATAAAAGCCGTGGGTGACGTCCAGCTGGTTCACGTCGATGGAGACCGCCCGCATCACGACTTCCCGGGCGCGAATCCGGGTCTGGTCGACTCGGAGCTCCTGGCCCGCGGAGAGTTCCACCCGGCCTCTGAGCCCGTCGACGTCCCGGTTGGAGAACCGTGCGTTTTGAACCTTCATCTTGCCGCCTGCCTGCAAGGAGGTGCGTTCGGCCACGAAATCGGTGGTATCGGCGTCGAGGTTCACCTTCGCCACGACCCGCAGGTCGTTGCCCGCCTGCAACGCGGTGCCGGTCCTGGGGAACCGCGGGTCGGCCTGGGGAGAATTCCCGCTCGCATTGAATTCCTGCCACGTTTCGAGGCCTGAGACGTTTTGTTTGAGGTTCACGCTGCCTTCGCTGCGGACGGCCAGGGTTCCCCTCGCGATGAGCCCGGCGTTGTCGAGCTGGAGGGAGGGGGCGTGGAGAAAGACGTTTCCCGCCGTGTTCTCAAGCACGAACCCCTTGAGGGCGAGTGGCTTTAAATCGGAGAACGTGGCCGGATCGTTGTTGCCCGTCGTCCCCAGCGGCAGCGTGTCGCCGTGGGCGATCAGTTCGAAGTTGGGGCTGTTGGTTTGAATCCGCGTGCCGTCGGGGCTCAGGAAGGTGCCCCCGGCCGTCAGGCTCAGGCCGGTTTCCGGGGAATCCAGGAACGCGGATTGGGCGAAGTTCATGTCCCCAAACGCCAACACATACTGGGCGTCGAGTCCCGGTTCCCCAAACCGGATGCTGGGCGAGGCCAGTGTCAGGTCGCGGGACACCAGGACCCGGCCGTTGGCCGTGTCTTTGGGATCGGCGGGATCAATCGGGCGGCGTGAAATAATCGCCGGGTTGTCCCGCGCGAAAAGCCGGTCCGCGGGCAAGCCCCCGCCGGAGAGGATCGCGTCGGAGTTCCGGGCCAGTTGGAAGCGCGCCTCATCCGGGTCATCCGCGACCGGCGGAGGCGGCGGCAACGGCGGTTTCCGCCCATCCCTCTGGGCTTGCTCCTCTCGGATGGCCGTCTCGCGCGCCCCCACATCCGTCCGGTAGGCCACCGACGGGGTGTCTCCCGCCAGTAATCCGGTCGGAACGAGTTTGCCCTTCTGCACCGCCGCCTGTTGCTGCTGGACTGCTTGTTGAATCTTCGGCAGCGAGGGCAGGTCTTTTTTAAATCCCCCCACCAGCCGCGAGGCGGTCACCTGTTCCTTGAGCTGGAACTGATAGACAGGCCCCAGTTTCTGGCCCGGCAGAACAAACGTCATCTGTCCGGCGTTCAAAGTGCGGTTTTCCCCGTTGGGGGTGGTCACTTTGGCGTGGCCCTCGATGAGCAGCACCTTGAACCCGCCGTTGCGCGTGGTCACCGCGATGAGTGTCGTGCCCAGCACCGCGGCCGTTGCCGCCGCCGTTTTGATGGTTCCGCCGCCTTTGCCCGTCGGCGAATTAAACAGCACGCTGCCTTGCTGGAGGTTGATCTCGCGTTTGCTCGGCTCAAAAGAAAACAGCGTGTTCGCCCCCACACGGGTCACGGTCTGATCCTCCGCAAGCATTTCCGCCCGCGAGTCGGAGCCCGTGCGCAGCACCTGGGGCGTTTTGAAGAGGTCGTTGGGTTTGGCCAGTTTCCTCGTTTTGCTGGCCGGATCCAGGATACTGACCTCTTTGACCACCTCCGTGAGAGTGGATTGATCCAAGCTGGCCGCGTGGGCCGTGGCGGGCATCAGCGCGCAGAGCGCAAAGAGAGGGGTGCGGAATTCCATAGGGTCGAAGCTGAAAATCGGGGCTGAGAGTAGCCAGAACCGTGCTCGGGGCGGGAGTTTTTTTGTGAAAAATACGGCCCCCCGCCCGGGCGACGCCCCGACCTCCCTGACCCCTGACCAGTCTATTTCTCCGTCAGGGTGTGGCCGCCGTCCCAGTCCGCGGCGGGCGGTGTCTGTGCAAAAACCACGCAGCGCTCCAGATACATCCGGCAGAGAAAATCTTCCCCGCCGATCCTTGCGAGGGTTTCCCGGAAACCCGCCATCGCCTCCTCAAACCGCCGTGCCCGATACAGCCCGATGGCGGCATGGTAAGCCTCCAGCCACGGGGGCGGGGGCGTGGCGCGGGTGCTCAGGGGGATATACACCTCGACCGGTTTTGTTTTGCCCTTGAGCCGTAGAAGATCCACCCGGCGGTAGATAAACTCCGCACGCGTGAGTTCCTCCACCGATTGGCCCACCAGCACGTCGCAATGGAACTGTTTGGTCGCGCTCTCCAGCCGGGCCGCCAGGTTGATGGCGTCGCCCAGCACGGTAAATTCCATGCGCTGGGGATGCCCCAGCTCGCCGCAAATCACCTCGCCGTGGTTGATTCCGACCCCGATCTGGAGCGGGCCCCGGTCGGGCTGCCCCTTCCACTGGGCGTTGAGTTGTTCCAGCGCCGCCCGCATTTCCAGCCCCGTGCGCACCGCCCGCGCGGCGTCGCCGCCAGCCCCCGCCGAGTGGGTGTCGCCCCAGACCGCCATGATGGCGTCGCCGATGAATTTCTGGAGCGTCCCATCCTGGTGCAGCACCACGGCGTCCACCATTTTGAGGAAATATTCGTTGAGCTGGGCGACGAGTTTCTCTGGATCGGACGTCTCGAAGATGGAGGTAAACCCCCGGATGTCGGAGAAAAGGGCCGTCACGGATTTGCGTTCCCCGCGCAGGCTGTTTTCGAAGTTGTCCCGGGTTTCGATGACAATTTTGGCCACGTTTTTGGAAACGTACCGGTCCAGCACGGAGCGCACATGGGCGCCCTGGAGTTGTTCGACCAGGAGGTTGTAGGCCACGCCGAAGCAGCCCACCAGGATCAGCCCGAAGAGCGGGGGTATTACCGGGATCACCATGCGGGCCTCGGTGAAAAGCAGTTGCGCGACCACCAAAAACGCGGCGCCCGACCCGAGCAGGAGCCCGATTTGGGGCGGGGCTTGCCGGACCCGGAGCACGACCCAGGTGGGCAGCACGACAAACAGCAGGGCCACCCAGAAGTTTTGGGCCGGACTCGATTCCCTCAGACCGATCGCCAGGAGCCGGCTGGCGGCGTTCTGGGCGTGGATATACACGCCGGGCATGGAACCGTAGGGTGTCTCATGGACGTCGTGAAAGATCTCGGCCGTGGGGCCCACGAAAACAATCTTGTCCTTCAGCGCCGCGCCGCCCCGAAAGCGGGGATCCTGGCTGGAATAAATCCGGTCAATCAACAGGTCCGCCAGCGGCACGGAGGCGCACCGGGTCTGGTCGCCCTGAAAGTTGAGCAAAGCGAGTCTCTGTTCGGCGGGCGGAAGCCCCTCGGCGATCTGCACCGCGGCGGCGGCCAGCGAGATCATGTTGTCGGGCTCGAAGTCCTCCAGGCCCGACTCGCGCGTTTCGGAGGTGTGAGAAAGCGTCCGTCGAATCACGCCGTCGGCGTCGGCCGGATAAAATGCGAACCCCTGCGCGGGTTTGTCCTCGGCGTTGAGCAGCCCCGGGTGCGGCTTGAGAAAGACCAGGCGATTGTCCAGATCCAGCTGCTTGGTGGTGGCTAGGACGATCCGGTCCGCATACCGGTCCAGCACGGCTTTGAGCTCGGGATCGCCCTCCATTTCCCGCTGGAAAATCACGTCAAACGCCACCGCTTTCACCCCGGCCGACATCAGCCGCTCGATCAGGCGGGCCCAGACTTTCCGGTTCCACGGATAGGTCCTCTCCGTCATCAGCCGCAGGGCCTCGGAGGCGGCCAGGTCGTCCTCCCGAAAATCGCCCGGTTTGGGTTCCGTGTCGTTGATCGCCACGACCAGCAGGCGCGGGTCGGTGGGGATCGGGCCTCGCCAGCGGAACCGGAAATCCAGGCTGTCGAGTTCCAAAGAATGCAGGGCGTCGATGCCGTTGCGCAGTCCGGGCATCTGTTGCAGTGGGGTGAGCCCGGCGGGGTAGATGAGAAAAACCGCCGCCGCGAAGAGTGCGAGGAACAGACCCCGGCATTTTCGGAGAACACGCGGAAGATGGCGGGTGAATGAGGGCAGCAGATTCATGAAGCGTGGGAGGGGGCGCGCGCCTCGGGTTCCGGCGCGGAGGCGGGTTCTGTGCGCGGGCCGGGGTCGAAATTCAGAGCGGCTCCACGGTGGCCAGCCCGGTGGTGATGGCCCAGGCGTCGTCCAGCGCCATGCGTTTGAGCTCGTGGCCCGCCCCCCAGGAGTCCGAATACAAAATTTCCCGCGTCTTGAGGTTGTAGCCGATGATCAACCGCATGTGGCCGCCGCCGCTCTGGCCACCGCGCGGTTCGGGGCTGAGCCCGAGCTGGACGCACCACAGGAGCGGGTAGCCTTGCTCGGTCTGGCTCTGCACCGTGCGCTGGAACCGGCCGGTGTCCGCCGGGTTGCGGGTCCGCACGGTCTTGAGCACGCCAAATTCCAGGTTCGCGTACAGCGCGCCCACGTCGATCAGCGGGCCGGGCTGCGGCAGTTGCCGGGCCTGCTCGCGTTTGGCCACCCGGTTGTAGTCCTTGATGAGCTCCAACACGCTCCGGACATTCTGCTCCTCAAGCACTTTAACCCGGATCCCGAGCCGGCCGGACAACTTCTTGAGCGCGTTGAACATCGCCTCGAAATCCGTGCCCTTTTTGGCGTCGGAATTGGCGATCTGCGCGAGTTCATTGGCGTCCACCGGGTTGCCGTAATACCGCAGCACCCGTTCGGTGGACGCCACGACGCAATAACCCTTCTCCCCCTGGTCCACCATCGGCACGTCGTGGAGCCAGACGTCCCCGCTGGCCGCGTCGCGCCGCACGTGCGGGCCCCCCGCGAACTTGCCCCGGATCGTTCCCGCCCGGCCGGCCCCGGCGAGTGATCCGCCCACACCGGATTTCGGGGGCGTGATCTCCAGACGCACAAACTCCGCCCGGAAAGCGATGTCCCGGCTTTTGACCTCCCGGGTGAAACTGTATTCCAGCAGAAACCCGGCTTTTGCGGTTTCCCAGAGCAGGCCCTCCGCACGGACGGCGCTGGTGGGGTCTTTGCCGCGGGGGGTGAACTTGGCGCCGCTCCATTGGGAGACGGCTTGCGCGGACTGCCTCACCAGCCCGTCGAACGGCTCCTTTTCAATCGGGCCGGCATCGCCTCGGGCGTAAAACGACGCGGAGATTTCCCGCAGTTGCTCCTGCTCGAACCGGGCCACCACCTCGTAAACCTTCTGCCCCATCAGGGTGAGGGAGGGCTCGGCCGCACGCGCGGAGTCTTTGGCGCGGGAGGTCCACTGAAACGGCAGCCCTTGGGTTGCTGTTTGGAAGCTCTCCGGATTGAGTTTCCAGAGGTCCTCTCTTGCCAGCAACGGGTCCAGCGACTGGCCTCGCGCTGAGACGGTCAGGAGCAGGGTGGCCAGGATTCCAAGCAGAGGGCGAGGCGGCTTTGAGCGGAGCATAGGCGGGGGAAAAGGTGGCCGACTATGGCCGCCTTCTCTTCTCCCCTCAACATTCTGTTGCCTGACTTCGCCAGGCCGGACCCGCTCAGCCCCACCTCAACCGCCGCACTCGCGCTGAACCTGAAAACCGACGTTCCAGCGGAATGACTGCGATCAAGGGAACGCCACGCATTGGCATTCCGTGATTTCAAAAAATCCTCCGCGCCCCCCGCGGCTCCGCGTGAAAATAATCTCTCTCTGAAATGTCGGAGTTCGCGTTTAAGCCTGCGGCTGCTGCTGGGTGAGGCAGTGGAACGCCCCCAGCCCCCAGATCAATTCCCGGCAGTCAATGGGCACAATGGCGCGGCCGGGAAACGCCTTCTCCAGCACCGCCACCGCCCAGCGGTCGTTGGAGTCGCTGAAGGTGGGCAGCAGCACCACCCGGTTGCCGATGTAAAAATTCGCGTAACTGGCCGGGAGCCTCTGGCCGTCTCTCACGATCTTGGAGGGCATGGGCAGGGTGTGGATCTCCAGCGGGGTGCCGTCCTCAATCTCCATCGTGCGCAGGAGATCCAAGTTGGCGCGCAGGGGCTCGTAATTCGAATCGTTCTCGTCCTCCTCCACCACGGTCACCACGCTGGAGGGCCCAACAAACCGGGTCAGATCGTCAATGTGCCCGTCGGTGTCGTCGCCTTCGATGCCGTCCCCCAGCCAGAGGATCTTTTTAACGCCCAAAAACTCCCTGAGGTTCTTTTCGATGTCCTCCTGGGTGAGGTCCGGGTTGCGGTTGGGGTTGAGCAGGCAGGATTTTGTCGTCAGCAGCGTGCCTTGGCCGTTCACGTCGATGGAGCCTCCCTCCAACACCATGCCGGGGGAATACACTGGCAGCCCCAGAATTTCCGCCACCCGGGTCGGCACGACGTCGTCGCTGTCAAAGGGCGGATATTTCCAGCCCCAGGCGTTGTAATCCCAGTCCAGCACCACCAGCCGCGGATCTGCGGCGCGGGTCAGGAAAATCGGGCCGTGATCCCGGCACCACGGTTCGTTGGTCGGGATGTGGAAAAAGCGGACGTGTTCGGTCCGGGCCCGCGCCTTGGCGAGCTGCTGGCGCACGAGCGCCTCGTGTTCGGCGTCGCACACGTTGATGTGCACCGGCTCGGAGTCCGCCAGCGCGTCCACCATCCGGGCCAGCGTGGGTGTCACCTTGTCGTATGCGCCGGGAAAACTGATGCCGTCCGGGCGCGGCCAGGAAAGCCAGGTGGCGGAGTGCGGTTCCCATTCCGCGGGCATGCGGTAGCCCTGGGAGGCGAGAGTCGGTGCGGAGGTGCTTTGGGATTCCATGGGTTAGTCGATGAACCGCTTGACGATGTCGCTGTAGGCGTCGATCCGGCGGTCCCGGAAGAACGGCCAGTGGGTGCGCTGGGTGTCGAGCGCGTCCAGATCCACCTCGCTGAGCAGGATTTCCTCCCCGTCCACCGACGCCTTGGCGACGATCTGGCCGGAGGGATCCGCCACAAAACTTTGGCCCCAAAACTCGATGCCCGGCCCGCCGTCGGGCGCCTCGTGGCCGATGCGGTTGGGCACGGCCACGTAGCAGCCGTTGGCGATCGCGTGGCTGCGCTGGATGGTCTCCCACGAGTCGTGCTGGCGTTTCCCATACTCGGCTTTTTCGCCCGGATGCCAGCCGATCGCCGTCGGGTAGAAGAGGATCTGCGCGCCCTGCAGCGCGGTGAGCCGGGCCGCTTCCGGATACCACTGGTCCCAGCAAATACACACTCCGATCCTGCCGTAGCGGGTGTCCCACGCCCGGAACCCGAGGTCGCCCGGGGTGAAGTAGAACTTCTCGTAGAACGCCGGGTCGTCCGGAATGTGCATCTTGCGGTATTTGCCCAGATACGTCCCGTCCGCGTCGATCACCGCCGCCGTGTTGTGGTACAGTCCGGCGCTGCGTTTCTCAAAAAGCGACGCCACGATCACCACCCCTTTTTCCCGGGCCAGCGCGCAGAGTTTGTCCGTGCTGGGTCCGGGGATTTCTTCCGCGAGCTGGAAATATTTATGGTCCTCAATCTGGCAGAAATACTGCGAGGTGAAGAGCTCCTGCAAACAGACGATCTGGGCGCCGCGTCCGGCGGCTTCGCTGATCTTCTGCAGGGCTTTGTCGAGGTTCTCCTTGGGGTCGGCGCTGCAACGCATTTGCACCAGCGCAAGGGTCACTTTGTGGGGATGTGCGGCCATGGGAAAAGGGGCGGGAGAGTGTCTGATTTGGCGCGTTCTGCCAGCGCAAATCGCAAAAGAAAAGGGGAGGAGTGTGAAATTCCACCGCCGACTCGATTTCGGCGGTTTTTTCGCACCCCTCCCCTTAGGAAAAACCGGGCTTATTTGGCGGCGTCAGCCGGCGCAATCTTCACGCTCTCGAGCCCGACCCGCTGGGTGGGTTTGCTGGGCTCGCCGCTGGGGCTTGGCGCCACGGGGGAATCCCCCAGCTTGAGCAGCACGTCCTCGCCTTTGATCACCTTGCCGAAGGTCGTGTATTTCCCGTCCAGGAACGGCGCCGCGTCCAGGCAGATGAAGAACTGGCATCCGGCCGAGTCCGGGTTGGCGCTCCGGGCCATTGAAAGCACGCCGCGCTCGTGTTTGCGCTCGTTGAACTCGGCTTTGATCTTGTAGCCGGGATCGCCCGTGCCCCAGCGCGCCTCCTGGCTGGCGTCCTTGGTGAGCGGGTCGCCGCCCTGGATCATGAACCCCTTGATGATCCGGTGGAAAGCGGTGCCGTTGTAAAAGCCGTCCTTGGCGAGTTTCTTGAAGTTTTCCACGGTCTTGGGGGCGACCTCGGGCCAGAACTCGACGACCATTTCGCCGGCGCTGGTTTTGAGCACGGCGACTTCCTTGGCGTCTTGGGCGCGGGCAGCCGGCGCCGCCAGGAGGCCCACGGCGCAGGTGGTGAGGAGGGAGAGAAGGAGTTGCTTCATAGGGCTGCGAGCTTTGCCACGGCGGATTGCCCCTGTCACGTGGAGAAATCGCCCCCCGGCGCCGACCGGGGCGCGAGGGGAATATGACCTTGCCAAGTTCCCTGACCGCCGCCGACATGCCCCGCCCTATGAACGACATCCGGATCCTCCTCAAGACCAGCCGCGGCGCCATTGAAGCCACGCTCTTTGCGAGCAAAGTGCCCATGACCGCCGCCAACTTCCTCAACCTGGCGCAGACCGGATACTACAACGGGGTGACCTTCCACCGGGTGATCGCCAATTTCATGATCCAGGGCGGCGACCCCACCGGGTCCGGCATGGGCGGCCCTGGGTATCGGTTTGCCGACGAGATCGACCGCTCGCTCAAGCACAGCAAGCCCGGGATGTTCTCGATGGCCAACGCCGGCCCCGGCACCAACGGCAGCCAGTTCTTCATCACGCACGTGCCCTGCCCGCATCTCGACGGCAAACACGCGGTGTTCGGCGAAGTCACCAAAGGCCAGGACGTGGTCAACGCCATCGCCAAAGGCGACAAAATCGAGGCTATTGAGGTGCTCGATTCGACCGAGGAACTTTTCGCCGCCCAGAAGGTCAACATCGCCCTCTGGAATTCGGTGTTGAAGAAGTAAATTTCCGGGCGCGCTTGCCAGACCGGGGCCCGGTCTGCCGCGTCTTTTTTGCCACCCCGGCTCATGGGGCGGGTGCCGTGCAAACACGGTGCCCGCCTCTTTTTTTGGGGGGGGCTCTCTCTCAGGCACCGCGATCAGTCGGATCAGTCGGATCAGTCCGATCAGTCCGATCAGTCCGATCAGTCCGATCAGTCCGATCAGTCCGATCAGTCCGATCAGTCCGATCAGTCCGATCAGTCCGATCAGTCCGATCAGTCCGCCGCGGGTTGCCGCAGCACCCTCCCTGGTCCCCGCCTAAAACACCATCGGCAGGCCCTCGGTCATCACCGCGATCCGGTCCTCGATCCCGTGGGCGCGGGCGCAGGCGAGCAGGCGTTCCAGGGGTTCATGCATGGGCTCATAGCTGAGCCTGAAAGTGCCGTAATGCATGGGCACCATGCGTTTGGCCCCCAAATCCAGGAACGCCTGCACGGCTTCCTCCGGATTCATATGCACCTCCCGGCCGCTGGGCGGGTCGTACGCCCCGATGGGCAACAGCGCGATGTCGATCGCGTGGCGCCGGCCGATCTCCTTAAACCCCTCAAAATAGGCGGTGTCGCCGCAGTGGAAAATGCTGCGCCCCTGGGTTTCCAAGACAAACCCGCCAAAACCGCGGTGCGTGTCGTGCAGCAGCCGCGCCCCCCAATGATGGCAGGGGGTAAGAGTGATCTTGAGCGGGCCGTGCTGGTAATGCTCCCAATACCGGAGTTCGTGCACGCTGCGGAACCCCAGGTCGTGCACCAGGTTGCCCACCTCAAAGGGCACCACAATGGGCTGATCCGCGGCAATTTCCCGCAGGGTTTTCCGGTCGAGATGATCAAAGTGGGCATGGGTCACCATCACCAGGTCGATGGCCGGTAAATCCCTCAGGTTCAGGCCCGGATGCCGGATCCGTTTGATCACCTTGAGCCACTTCGACCAGTTCGGATCAATGAGCAGGTTCTGCCCCGGCGCCTGGATCAGAAAAGACGCGTGCCCGATCCAAGTGATCCCCAGATCGTCCTCCTTTAATTCCGGAAACACGGGAGGCTGTTGATCCCCGGCGCGCCGCTCAAAAAGCGAGGGAATGAGCACCTCGGTGAGAAAATTGCGTTTGTGCCAGTTGGCCTTGGGTTTGAGCCCCACGGATTGCGCACGAATCTCCCCGCCGGGAGGAGTTGCCTGGGAAGGAACCGGGGTTTCGGCCCCCGCAGATCGCTGGATTTCCGTCCTTGGCTGAAGGATGCGTCTTAAGGGATTCACCACAGGGCAACCATAGCCTCGGGCTTTGCCCCGGCGCAAAACTTTCGTGCGCATGCCCGGTGAATCGCGGCATCCTTTCCCGGAAGAAATTTATGCTCAGCAAAACCCAAGCCCGCGATCGCCTCCGGGCGTTGCCCCGGTTGTCGCCGGAGGCGCGCGCCGAGAAATCCTCCGCGCTCTGCGCGGCGCTGGTGCGGGACGCCGCCTGGCTACAAGCCCGCAACGTCGCGCTTTTTGCTCCGCTCTCGGTGGAACCCGATGTGGAGGCGCTTTTCGGGTTTGCACAGGGCAAACGCCTCTGTTTCCCCAGTGTGCGGCCGGAGGGCCTCGCTTTCTTCGCGGTACCCTCGGCGGACCTGCTGGTGATTCCCCCGGGCGCGCGCTGGCGGGTCAGGGAACCCCTCGAAGGCGCCTGCGCACGGGTCGAGGAGTTGGATCTCATTCTCGTTCCCGGCGTGGCGTTTACTCTGGAGGGCCTCCGCCTGGGGCGCGGGGCCGGTTATTACGACCGGTTTCTTGCCGCCGCGTCCGCGCACCGCATCGGCGTTTGTTTTGAGTCGCAACTGGTCCCGAATTTGCCCGTGGAACCCCATGACATGCGCATGCACCGGGTTCTCACCGAGGCGGGGTTCTGCGACGGGGCTTCCTCCGCAGTCCGCCGGGGTTGAGCCAACCCCAACGGAGATGCGGAGTGCAAAGGAGCGGTGGATTCGGGGCTTTTGAGCTGCGGAACTCGGGCTAAGGATTCACCACCGTGACGAGTGTGCTCCTCGCCTTGCCGTTCGCGGTGGCGGTGACTCTGCAGACGCCGGGCTTGTCACCCGCCGTGAAGCGTCCCGTTGCGGCGTCGATGTTTCCTCCGATGGTGGTCTTCCACGTGGGAACAATTTGCATGGGGTCGCCGAACTGGTCGATGCCCGCGGCGGAGAACTGCACCGTGCCGCCTTTAACAACTCTGGGCGAGGCAGGCTCAACTGTCAGACGCGCGGTGGCCTGGCTCACTGTCACCGTCACGGCGCTCTCGAGGGGGTGATAGTTGGGGTGTTGGAGCGTGACTTTAAACCGGTAGGTGCCCGCCTTCCTAAAAGTGGCTTTTGTGTCGCACGCCGCATTGGTCCCGTTGACCGAGAAAACCACTGGCGCCGGCTGTTCCCCCACTGTGGACCACGTGAAAATGATCTCGCTGAGGGGGCGGAAACGATCCGCTGCGCGCACCTGAAGGTTCGCCTCGGTGCTCGAGCTGCTCGAAACCCGGGCCGGGATACGAAGGGAAAACGTCTTGGGTTCTTGAGCGAGCACGACTTTCAAGGGGCTCATCCCAGCGGCGGCCCGAGAGGGCCCGGAATGGTCCACCGCCCAAAGGGGATAAACCCCCGAACGGCTCGGGAGAAAAGTCGTGGAGACTCCGTCCGCGTTCCTGGGCAGCGGCGCGGCCTTCCCGTCGCCCGAGCTCGTGTACCAGACGGTTTGGGGCCCTCCCCGCAGAGTGACGGCGCGGTTTGTGGAGGCGGTGAGGGCGCCTGCGAAGCCGTTTGCCGAAACTGCACCCGAGACGCTTCCCGGGACGTTGGGGCGCCGAGTTGCGATGGCGCGCCAATGCCAGCTGAGTTCCTCCGTCGCAAACCAGCTCGTCGCGCTCTTCTGGGCCTCCAAGAGTTTTTGCGCCTCGGGCGAACCGGGAGCGTGAACCTGGGCCAGCGCGCTTTCCGTGGAGGCGTTGTTGCCCAGCCAGCCCGCCGCTTCATCGAGTGCCACGAGCTTGAGTTTGCTTCCCGGAGTCCAGTCCTTGGGGAGCCGCAGCTCGATCATGCGATCCAGAAAAACAGACGCATAACAGCGTCCGTACCCGCCGTCGAAGTGGCCCTGACCGTAATCTGGGATCATTTCCCAGCGCGCGCCTTTTGCTCGGTCTGCCGCAAAAGCCTTTTTGATCGGCGCGACCCGGCTGATGTCGTTTTCGCCGTAGCAGATCAGTCCGGGGACGGTCCGCGCATGAGCGGTCCAACCGCCTGCGTGGATTTGTTCGTACGACTGGCCCTTGTTGTTGACGAAGGCGATGGTTTTTTTATGCGAAAGATTGGCCAACGCCACCGCGTAACCGCCCCCGTTTGAAAAGCCGTACACGGCCCTGGGCACCTCTGTGAGTTCGGGATGACCCGATGTCTTGGCGATTTTGATGAGCCCTTCCCAGAGCAGGGAACAATCCGTGGCCCATCCCCCCGGTTTCGGCGCGTTGAACGCGTTGCCCGAGGTAAAGCGCAGTCCCATCAGGGCGAAGCCGTGTTTCCGGGCGACCTCTTTAAAGAGCGCGTCTCCCTCGGCCTCGTCTGCTGCACCGCGAGCGTCGCTCCCTTGGCCCGGAACCATCACAAGAACGCCCCTGAGCAAGGTGCTTTCTTCCGGATACCACATCTGCATTTGGAGCTCCCCCCCTCCGTTTCTGTAAGGAACGGAATCGTTCACAACGGTGGCGAACGCCAGGGGGGAGAGGGTGGTGAGGGCGAGGGTTTGGAGCAGTGCTGATTTCATTTTGTTCTGGGGGGGAGAGCGGGCTTGTTTCGCCCGTCATTCTCACTCCGCTGGTCCCGGTGGATTTGGACAAAAAATTCCGGACGCGGGCGCTCGGCGGCGCCTCTGGAGTTTGCCGCTCTCCCCGGGGGGGCGGACGCCTTTTGACGGGGCTTGGCCGGCGGGGCGGCGATTCACTGGCCGGATGCCGTTTCCTGTGGTATGTGCTGCCCACTGCCATGGACACACGCGCGCGGATCATTGAGGCCTTCAGCGAAACCTTGCGGGAAACGGGGCATCCGCCCGAGACGGTGTTTGGTTTCTGCAAGCGGCTGGACCTCCCGGAGCGGGATTTTTTCACCGAGTTCGCCTCTCTCCACGCCGTGGAAAACGCCTATTGGGAGCAGATCATCCACCGGGTGATCCTCGCCGTGGAGAGCGGCGCCGAATGGGCGGCGTTCGACGCCCGGCAACGGCTTCTGAGTTTCCTCTACGCGTTTTTTGAGGACGCCCTCAACCACCGCTCCCTCCTGCTCGCGCGGCTGGCGAAACTGGGGCCGCTCGCCCGTCCGGACTTCCTGCGGGGGTTTGAGTCGCGGTTCAAGGCGTTTGCGAAAGCGATTGTCGCCCAGGGAGTTGCCTCCGGTGAAATCGCCGAGCGCGGCCGCTTGTCGGCGCTTTATCCCGAAGTGCTGTATCTCCATCTCCGGGGCGTGATCGACTTCAACCTCCGGGACGAGAGCCGGGGTTATGAACGCACCGACGCGTTCATCGAAAAAACCGTGGCGGTGGCTTTCGACCTCCTCCGCACCCAGGTCTTCGATTCCGCCCTGGACCTGGCGAGGTTCCTCATTCCCTGCCGCGAGGGGAGTGCCGCTTGAGCGAGCAGGACTCGATCGAGACCACGCGCCTGGGCCGGGTGGCCGCCCTGGCGGGGACCGGCGTGCGGGTCGGCGTCAATTACCTCAAGCACTACGGGCAGCGCGCCGTGGGCGGGGCGCCCGACGCCGAGGCGTTGCAGGACAAAAACGCGCTCGCCGTGTACGAGACTTTCAGTCGGCTCAAGGGCGGCCCGCTGAAACTCGCGCAGATGCTCAGCATCGACCAGGCGCTGCTTCCCCCCGCCTACGCCACGCAGTTCGCCAAAGCCCAATACTCCGCGCCGCCGCTCTCTTATCCCCTCGTGGTGAGGACGTTCCGCCGGGAGTTCGGTCGGGAACCGCTGGAGATTTTCGAGGGGTTCTCCAAAGCCGCCGCCCATGGCGCCTCCATCGGGCAGGTCCACCGCGCGTCCCGGGACGGCCGGGAGTTCGCCGTCAAAGTCCAATACCCCGGCGTGGCCGACAGCCTCCGCACCGATCTGCGCGTGCTCAAGCCCATCGCCCTCACCGTGCTCGGGCTCAGGGAACGCGACGTGGCCGACTATCTCAAAGAAATCGAGACCCGGCTTCTGGAGGAAACCGATTATTCCCTGGAACTGACGCGCTCCATCGAGCTCTCCAAGAAATCCGCCCACATCCCCAACGTCCGGTTCCCGGTTTACCACCCGGAATGGAGCACTGCTCGGATCCTGACGATGGACTGGGTGGACGGGCTTTCTCTGGATCGTTTTGCGGACGGCCCCGCGGACCAGGCCGAACGCGACCGGATCGGGCAGGCGCTCTGGGATTTTTACGCCCATCAAGTCCACGGGCTCCGGGTGTTTCATGCGGACCCGCATCCCGGCAATTTCCTGGTCCGGGAGGGCGAGTTGTGGGTGCTGGATTTTGGCTGCACCAAAAGCCTGGAAGAGAGTTTCTATCGCAAACAATTCCGGTTCCTGGAGCCTGGCCTGACCCTGGACCGTGCGCGGTTTGAGGCGGCGCTCGAAGCCGTCCAGGTGCTGCTGCCCGAGGATGGCGCGGCCAAACGCGAGCGGCTGATCGGGTTGTGCGAACAGTCCATCCGGCTGCTTGCCGCGCCGTTCCAAAGCGGCTCGTTTGATTTCGGGGCCCCGGGTTTTCTTCAGGCCATCTACGCGCTGGGCGAGACGGGCACGCGGCAGACGCGCGAGTTCGGCGGGCGCCGCGGGCTCTCCGACAGCGTGTATGTTCACCGCGCGTTTTTCGGGCTCTACAGCCTGCTGAGCCGGCTCAGGGCCCGGGTGTCGGTGACTCTGCCCGAGTGGCTCCGTTCAGCCTGTTAACCCGTTGAATCGCGGATTGGGTCGCTGCGCATGGGCCGTGCCGTGCCTCATTTCTCCAGCGCCACGCCCTTGACGCTCACGGTGCCGAAGCTGAACCCGATGCTGAAGTTCTTCTTGGGCTGCCCGATGGAGGGGTGCTCGTAGGTTTTTGTAAAGTCGCCGATGGTGACGGCCGCAGTGTTCCCCTTGAGGACCACCCGCACCGCGGTCCACTCGCCCGGCTGAAGCTTCACGCCGGGTTCCGTGCCGAGCGCGATGGACTTGTGGTCCTTGTCTTCCAGCGGAAACGCCCTCGGGGTCATGCCCGCGGTGCTGATCCCGAATCGAAAGAGGTGCCCGTTGGCCCCGTTGGCGGTGAACCCCACGGCTTTGGTTTGGGCATCGGGTTTGAATGAGAACGTGATGGCGCCGTCGCCATAGTCCACGTCGTAGAAGAGGATGGGACCGTGGTCGTTGAGTTTCTTGAACAGGGCGTCGTCCTGGGCGCAGGTGGCGGTGTTTGCGTTGAACGTCCAATCGCCCCGGATCGCCCGGCGGCCCGGAAAGTCGCTTTTGGAGAAGTCATCCTCAAGGGCCGAAGCCGCGAGCGCAGCGCTGGAGCCAAGGGTGAGCAGGGTTGCAAGGACGCGAAGGGGAGTGAGGAGATGCATGCTCACTCCAACCCGGCCAAGTCGCTCTGGTTGCGTTTGTCTTAAAAATGATCCCTCGTCGGCACTCCGCCCGCCGCGCGACACCCCTTTTCTGGCGCGCCGGGGGGGGAGCCCCCGAGGGGAAGGCGGGATGGAATCGCCGCTGTCGTTCTGGAACCCGGGTCACCCGACCCCGCCCCGTTTCTCTCAAGCGGGCGCGCTCCGCAAGTTACTCCTTGGGCTCCTTGGGCTCCTTGGGCTCCTTGGGCTCCTTGGTCGTTTGTGTCGCAGTCTTGAGGAGGTCCACTTCCACGTCGTTTTTCTGGAGTGCCCCGGGCGTGCTGCGCCCTTCAGCCACGTATTTTTCCAGCAGGGCGCGCAGCTCCGACACGACTTCCGGATGGGTCTGCGATGGGTTTGCGCGTTCGCCGAAAGGAGGGCGCGGCGGGGCCCGTCCGGCCGAAGGTTTTGGTGACCGTGGGCGCTTCGACGAATTCATTATTGCGGATGTACGCGAAGGGGGGGCGTGTCGAGAGAGGCGCTCAGGCCGAAAAAGCTGTCGAAACCGAACCGGGTGGGGTCCGCGAGTATTTTTGGCGGGCCGTTTTTCCCCAATCCGAAGGACATGCCGAGGTGCCATTTGCCGACACAGGCGGTGGCGTATCCGTGTTGCTTGAGCAGCGCGGGCACGGTTAGGCGGTTTGGCGCGATCAATGGCGCACCCGTGCCCCCTAGCACATGGAATTGGAGCCGGGTGCGCCATGCGTAGCGGCCGGTGAGGATACTGGATCGGCTGGGGGTGCACACCGACGAACTCGAATGCGCCTCGGTGAAAATCATGCCCTGCTGGGCGAGTTTGTCGCTGTGGGGCGTCGCGATCTTTCCGCGCTTGGGGTTGAGGCAATGCAGGCCCCCGGATTCTGCCTCTCCCCAGCGCCAATCGGGACTACTGGATCGCCCAGATTTTGAAGCTCTCGAAGGTCACCCCTTGATTGTCGAAACCGATGTCCGGGCAGCTCTTGGGCGCGCTGGCGAGGTTGCACGGCCCTCGCAGCGGTTTGCCGCCATCCACCTGCACAGCCACCTCGCCGTTGCGCACCTCGATGAGCACCCGGTGCCATTCACCGGGCTCGAGGGTCATCTCTTTTCTCGCGACGAGCGCCCTGGGCGCGTTGTCTGTGAGTTGCACAATCACCGGTGTTCCGGGCACTGCGGACCGCGCGAAGGTGACGGAATATTCCGGCGGCACCCCGTGTTCAGGGCGGCCGGGTTTTTTGAACTGGAAACTGAATCTCCCCTTTTCTTCCCAGCGGAAATCGGCCTGCAGGATGAGGTCGGTGAGCGGGGCGAAGTCCTTGGCGTCGGAGATGCGTGCGATGCCCGGGTGTGTGAGTTCCGGGAGCTTGTGGAGGTGGAGAAGGCCGTCGATGATCTCCGCCCGGGCGGCGGTGATTCTGGTTGTGGCTTTCGCGTCGGGCGCTTTGAAGTCGCTGGAATACAGGAGCGCGCCCTTCTGGCCGAGAACGGGGGTGATCTCAGGCAACGGCGCCGCGTGAAGCGAGGCGGCAAAGGCGAGGACGGCGCCGAGAAAGGGGATGGATTTCATGAGCGTGTGAAGGATGGCTGCGGAGGAGGCTTTAGGCGAGGATTTCGCGGAGCTGTCCGGTGCTGTCGCCGTGACGCTCGGCTTGGATGCCGACGCCGTGGAGCATGGAGAGCCACGCGTTGCAGAGAGGGGTGTTTTTCGGGACCACGATGTTCTGGCCGAGTTTGATTCCTGCGCCGCCGCCCGTGAGGATTGTGGGGCAGTTGGTGAGTTCGTGCCCGGTGCGCAGGTTGCCGCCGTAGGCGACGGCCATGTGATCAAAGAGCCGGGAGCCGTCCGCCTCGCGGGTGGCTTTGAGTTTGTCCAGGAACCCCGAGAACAACTCGCACTGAGCCAGGTCGCGCCGCTGGGAGGCGTCGAGTTTTTCGGCCCGGGTGGTGTGGTAGTGGCTCATGTCGTGCGGGAAGACTTTGATGTCCAGGCTCGTCAAAAGGGTGCTCACCGGTTGCCGGAACGTGAACACGCGGCAGGTGTCGGTCTGGATCGCCGCGAGGATGATGTCGTACATCAGCTTGGTCTCCTCGTACCCGGCGATCACCGACTGGGGTTCGTTGAGGGGGGCTTTGGGGGGCTGCACGCCCAGCCATTGTTCCTCCTTGGTGAGCCGCGTTTCGATGTCGCGGATTCCCTGGAAGTAATCATCGAGCTTGCGGTTGTCGCGTTTCCCCAAGCCGCGCTTGAGATCCCGGGCGTCCTCCAAAACGGCGTCCAGCACACTGCGCTTCTGGGCGAGCAACGCCCTCTGCTGCGCGATCGGGGTCGTGTCCCTTGCAAAAAGCCGATTTTTTTGCCCGTGGCATTGCTCGCAGTGATCGTTCAGCAGGCTCCGATGCCGCAGATCGAGAATGGCCGAGGTCGGGCCGGCCTCGGCGGGGGGTACGGCTAGGAGCGTGAGGAAAAGGAAGAGAAGGGGACGGGGAGCCATGTGGGAGGGGGCGATTCAAACTGGGGAGTCCCCAAAATCGGCAAAATGGGGACGGTCTTTTTTACCAAAGCAGGAAAAGAGCCCGTCCTCCCGGATGAAGCCGATGCGGGAGGCATGCAACGCGGAGTTCAACCTCCGTCCGCATACGCGCCGATTCAGCGGCCCGATTTTTCCACACTGCCCTTCCCTTTTTGGTCGTTCCCGGGGCGAGTCCGCGAAAATTCCCCGCCTCTCAAAAAAAATGTCCCCATTGGAAGGTTTCCTGCGACTACCCAGCAGATCTCCCCCTCCCAGATGCGATATCCCGCTCTTTTTCCATTTGTATCCGCCCTCCTGGCGGCGGTTCCCGCCATGGCAGAGCCTCCCCAGGCTGTCCTCGCCCCGCGGCACCGTGCGCTGCTGGAGGCGCACTGCCAGAACTGTCACGGAGCGGAAAAACAGAAGGGCAAGTTCCGCGTGGACGATCTCTCGTTTTCGCTCACCGACCCGCTCACCGCGGAGCGCTGGCAGAAGGTGCTCGATGCCCTGAACTCGGGGGAGATGCCTCCGGAGGACGAAAAACAGCCGCCTGCCCAGGAGAAAGCGGATCTTCTGGATGACCTTGCCCACACCCTTGTCACCGCGCGCAAAAGTCTCAGCGACCAGCACGGTATGATCACCCTGCGCCGGCTCAACCAGCGGGAACTCAAAAACACGCTGCGCGCGTTGTTGGGGGTGGATGCGGATGTCAGCGATCTGCCCTCGGACGCCGAGGCCAACCGCTTCGACACGATCGGGGCGAATCTTTTCATGTCGAGCAACCAGCTGGAGCAGTATGAGGAGGTTGCCAAGGAGGCGCTGAACGAGGCGGCTTTCCTCAACGCGGCCCGGGGAACCCAAAAACAGCTCCGGATCGAGTCGGAGACCACCATCAAGGTCATCTCCGACCACTACAACGAGGGGAAGGACGCCTATGAACGCGCGAAGGCGTGGGTCCAGGGAGTCGAGGAGGCCGCTGCCAAACCCGAGAATGCGGAGACTGTGGCGGAGTTGCGCAAGAACTCCAAAAACGACGCGATGTTCCGCCGTTCCTGGGAGAAGATTCCCGGGGCTCCCTCGCCGGAGTCGTTTGGCTTCAAGACCACTGAAAACAACGCGGACAAGGCGAATAGCGCCTACAAGTCTTGGCCGACGCAATACGCCTACGCGAAGCGCTATCTCGAACTGCCTGCGCTGGATACCGGCGCCTATCTCGCAATCACCGATGTCGATGGGGGCCGGAATGGGTCCCTTTTTATCCGGTTCCCGGGGGATTTTCCGCCGGGCGACTACATCATCCGGGTGCGCGCCGGGTTGACCCCGCACGCGACGCCGGAGCGTAGTTTCATTGATTTTGGATTCAAGGGCCGCGGCCGACCGATTACTTCGGTTCACGAGGTGCGGGGCACCGTGGAGGCGCCCGAGATGATTGAGATCCCCTTCCACCGGAGCTGGAGGCACCGGGACCAGAATCAGAACGCGCTCTACATCCGGGAGCGGGGCACGGCGGACAATTACGAACAGCTGAAATTCAAGATGGGCCAGGGCCAAAAGCAGAACGGCGTGGGGTTCGAGCCGGCGATCTGGGTCGACTGGATCGACGTGGAACGCGTTCCCGAAAAGGAGGATGCCGTGCCGCCTGGGATCCGTGCGCTGGGCATTCCGATGGATGACAAGAAGGCGCCGCCCAAGCCGGACGAACTCCGAGCGGCCTTGCAGCGGTTTGCGGTCGAGGCGTTTCGCGGGGTTCCGCCGACGGAGCGGTATGTGGATCATTTGATGGCCCTGTACACGGAGTCCCGCGCGGGAGGGGCCAAGCACAGTGTCGCGCTTCGGGACACGCTGGCGGTGGTGCTGGCCTCGCCCAAGTTTCTCTACCGCGCGGAACCGGCTCCTTCCGAGACCCGGCGCCCTCTGCACGGTCCGGAGCTGGCGATGCGGCTCTCGTATTTTCTCTGGGGCGCGCCTCCCGATGCGGCGTTGGTGGAGAAGGGGCGCAGCGGGGAGTTGCTGAAGCCTGAGGTGCTCAAAGCGGAGACCGACCGGTTGCTGGATGATCCGCGTTCGATGGAGTTTGTGAGGCCCTTTGCGCGGCAATGGCTGAACATGGACCGGCTCGATTTCTTCCAGTTTAACCCGGCCCTGTTTCCCCGGTTCGATTACGCGATCAAACACTCGGCGAAGCAGGAGGTGTTCGAATCCTTGGCGCTGCTTTTGAAGGAGAACGGAAGCGTCCGCAACCTGCTCAAGGCGGACTACGTGGTGGTCAATAGCGCCCTTGCCAATTTCTACGGGCTTGAGGGGGTGCACGGAGACGCGTTTCGGAAGGTGCCGGTACCGGATGGGTCGCCCCGGGGTGGATTTTTGGGGATGTCGGCGGTCCTAGCAATGGGCAGCAACGGGGAGCACACCAGTCCGGTGGAGCGGGGAGCGTGGGTGTTGAGGAAGGTGCTCAACGACCCCCCGCCGCCCGCCCCGGCGAATGTGCCGGCGTTGACGCGGCTTGCCGGGAAAGCGCTGACCACCAAGGAACGGGTCCAGGCGCACCAGGAGTCGCCCCAGTGTGCGAGCTGCCATCGCAAAATTGATCCGATCGGGTTCGGTCTGGAGAACTTCGACGCCGTGGGTCTCTGGCGCACCGAGGACAACTACCAGGCCATGGACGACCAGGGGAAACCCATTCCCAACGCCAAAAAGACGTGGACCATCGATCCTTCCGGCGCGTTTCACCGGGGGCCGACTTTTCAAAACTTCACGGAGTTGCGCGAGGTGGTGGCGACCCGCGGTGACGCTTTTGCCCGTGGCTTGGCCTCTGCTCTCGTGGAATACGGGTTGGGTCGGCCTTGCGGCTTTAGCGACGAGACCCTCGTGGACTCCCTCGTGGCTAAGGCCTCGCAACGCGACTTCGCCCTCCGCGAGTTCCTGCACGCCCTCATCCAAAGCGAACCTTTCCATCGTAAATAACCCGCGTAGCCCCATGAATCTGCCCTCCTCCCGCCGCCAATTCCTGCGCTCCAGCACCGCGCTCATCGCCCTCCCGTTTTTGGAATCCCTCGGGTTCCGCCGTTTCGCCTCCGCCGCTGCGGTTGCGGCGCGTCCCAAGCGCCTGGTTTTTCTGGGCCTGGGCTGGGGGCTGACCACGGAGACGTGGTTTCCAGACGCGCAGCAGCCCGGGGCGGACTACGTGATTCCGAAGGGGCTCGAGCCGCTGGCCCGGCACAAGGCGGACTTCAGCGTGCTTCAGGGGTTGACCAACCGGTTAGTGAACGCGGGACACCAGGGCAGCACCTTCTGGCTCACCGGCGCCAACCAGCTCGCGGTTCCGGGCAAGAGCTTCCACAACACCATTTCCGCCGACCAGGTCGCCGCCGCGCACTTTGGCCGCGACACCCGCTTCACCTCGCTGCAGCTGGACTGCGGGACTTACGCCGGGAATTCCGGGCATGGCCCCGGGCTCTCGCTGGCATGGGACGCCAGCGGCAAGCCTGTGGCGGGTCACAAGAATCCCGTCGAGGCGTTTCACCGGCTGTTCTCCGGGGACGATCTGCCGCTTGAAAAACGCAAGGCGCTGCTCAAGCGGCGGCAGAGCGTCTTGGACACCGTGCTGGAGGATGCGCACGACATGCGGCGCGGCCTGGGCAAGGACGACAACGCCAAGCTGGAGGAATACTTCGAGGGGATCCGGGACATTGAGACGCGCTTGAGCAAGGACGAACGCTGGCTGGAGGTGGATCGTCCCAAGGCGCCGATTTCCGAGCCGAAGCCGGTCCTGGCGGGATACAAGGAAATCGAGCTGATGTATGATATTTTGGTGGCGGCGCTGCGCACGGATTCGACGCGGGTGGTGGGCTACCGCCAGCCTGTGGACACGCTCCTTACGAGCCTGGACATCAAGGTGGCGCCGCACGACATGAGCCACTACCACAGCACCATGGGCGAGAAGCTGGATGCTTCGCAGCGCCGCGACATTGCCAACAGCGAGCTGCTGGCCGGGCTCATCGACAAACTCAAGGCGGCCCGCGAGCCCGACGGTTCAAGCCTCTTTGACCACACCACCCTGGCTTTTGGCACCAACACCCGCACGGAGCACAATGGCGACAACTGCCCCACGCTCTTGGCCGGGCATGGCGCCGGACTCAAGATGGGCCACAACCTCGTCCTTCCCAAGGATACCCCCCTTTGTAACGCCTGGCTCACAATGCTCCAGGGCTCCGGGGTTCCCGTCGAACGCCACGGCGACAGCACCGGCCCTCTCAAGGAACTGCTCGCCTAGGCCGCTGGAGCCTCCTGCCTCCCGGTCGCCCGCATCAAAGCTGCATCTCATGAACCCAGCGTTGCCGCAGCTTCTCAACGACGCCGCCACCCGGTTCATCCGGGACCGCCATCTCTTGGGCGCCTTTGTCGGGGGGCTTTTGCGGGACGCCCACACAGCCGAGGACGTGCTCCAGGAGGTGTGGCTCTGCCTGGCGGCGGAGATCGAAAAAGGTACCGCCATTGAAAACCAGTCCGCCTGGTGCCGGGGCGTGGCGCGGAACCTGATCCGCCGGCACTGGGTGAAAAGCCAGCGGGCCCGAACCACGCGGGAACTCGAATGCCTGGAGGCTTTTCTCGACCGGATCGACCGGTGTTTTCAATCGGCCGACGCGGACTCCGAATACGCCACCGCGCGCATTGCCGCCCTGGATCAGTGCGTTGAGGCGTTGCCGGAGCGGTCTCGTCGGCTTCTGGCCCTGAAATACACCCGGGGCGAAGCCGTGGAAAACATCGCATCGGAGGTGGGTCAGTCCTTTGAGGCGGTCAAAAAGGCCCTGCTCCGGATCCGGGCCGGCCTGCAGGACTGCGTCCGACAGAGACTCGCAAAGGAGGAATGGGTATGAACACAGACGCTGAAAAACTCGCCGATGTGCTGGAGCGCTGGAACGCGGGCGCCCTCGGGGCCGATGAACTCGAGCAGATCACCCGGTCTCTGGAATCGCCAGATGCTCGCAAGGCGCTCCTGGACGACTGGCTGCTGGAGCGCGCACTGCCCGAGTCCCTTTCCAAGGCAGCCATCCGTCAAAGCCATCCGCTCGCGCAATCCCTGGAGACGGCGACGCCTCTGGCGGAAGCCGCAACGCCGGTGGAGGCGGGGAACGTGGTCCGCGTCTCGCTCTGGCGCCGGAGCGGTCTTTTGCGAACCCTCGGGACGGCCGCGGCCGGCTTGGTGCTGGGCGTCTTCAGCGCCTCTTTGGTCTTTGGCAAAGCCGGGCTCGCGCAGAGAAAAGTGGTGAGAATCCTCGAGGACGGCTTCGAGTCGGGTCAGTCCCCGGAGAGCAGGGGAGTTCCCCGGAGCCCGGGTTTCTGGGGAGGGGACTACGCGCAATCTGTGGCTGCGGAGGGCGGCGTGCAGCCCCGAACGGGGCAGCGGATGCTCAAGATCTGCCGTGCGGATTACGAGGGGAAACCCGCGCAGTTTAGCTGGTCCGGGGACATATACCGGATCATCGACCTGCAAGGGCAGGACGTTGGGGGCGGTGACTGGGAAACGATGGTCACGGTCTCCGTAAATTACCGAAGCGTGCCGTTCAAAGAACCCGGTCGCTACATTGCCGACATGCAGGTTCATGCGTTGGAGAGCGTTCCTGGCCCCGGGATGGAAGGCATCCCGTGGATTCAATTGAACAAACCCGGCGCGCCGCCTTCCCCCCATGCACCCACGGCATCGGCCCGGCGCTCCATGCGGCTCGATGCGGCGGTCAATCGCTGGCAGCCGCTTCGCGTCGAGATGCGAATCCCCCCGGGCACCCGCTATCTGCTGCTCAGCCTGCATGTGACCGATTCCAAGGCCGGCAGGGAACCCCTGGAGACGGGAGCCGTGGAGTTCCCCGGCCAGTTCGTGGACGACGTCCAAGTGTCGCTCGTGCCCGGCGCGGCGCTTCGATGAGGCGGGGGGGAACCATCACCCGCCATGTGTTTCTTGCCGGGTGGCGCCCGCGGTCCCAGGCCGGGCGGGGCCCCAACGCGGGGGCGCACATGCTCGGATTACACTCCCTCCCAACGCGATGCCCATCAAAACCAACGACTGCGAACCTTCCCCAACCCTCGACTCTCCTTACCAACAATGATTCGCCCCGCATTCTTCCTCCTCGCTCTGGGAGTTGCCGCCGCCTTGGGCGCTCCCGAAAGCCCGGCCCCGCAAACCGGAACGCCCATCCCGCTGACGGATCCCTCCCGCTTTGGCCCGCCCCAGGCCCAGGGAGAGCAGACCGATGAAATGAAACGGCTCCTCCAAGCGGGTGTTTACGAGGGGCACCCCGCCTCGCTCACGTTCTTCCGATGGAAAGGCGCCAATCCTCCCGTCCTGTTCCACGCCGGACTCTGGGGCCCGCAGATCACCAACGAACTCGCGGCGCTCCTTCCAACCCTCCAGGAGCTCGAATCCTTGGAGATTCACGAAGCCAGTCTCGACGACACCAGCGCCCAGGCGCTCGCCAAACTGCCCAAACTCCGCCGCCTGACGATTTCCCCAGCGGATCGTTACCAAAAGCCCGGGTTTAAGCAGATCCAATGGTCCTATCCGTGGCTGCCCAAGGTTGAAAAGCCGCTGAAGCTCACCGGAAAAGCGCTGAGCGCTCTCAGCGCGAATGGCTTGATCGAAAGCCTGGACTTACGCGATGCACGCCTCGACTCCAGCGACTTGGATGCGCTGGCCGCGTTTCCCCAGCTCACCGAACTCGGCCTGCCCAATCCGATCGATGCGGAAGCCATCCGGCACCTCCAATCCTGCAATCGGCTGGGCGCATTGATTCTAGGCAACCGCGAAATTGGCGCCTCGGAAATCGAGCACTTGGCGGCGCTCCCCTCCCTCAGACGCCTCGTGATCCGAAACGCCCGCATCCCCAACGACGCTCTCGCCGCTCTTTCGAAGCTCAAAACGCTCAACACCCTCCAACTGCTCGACTGCGGACTGACGGACGCCCAACTCGCGCACATTGGAAAACCGCCCGGCCTTACCCAGCTCGAACTGGTCCGCAACGAAATCGAAGGCCCGGGGCTCGCCCATCTGGCGGCGTTTTCCCTCAAGAAACTGGACCTCATGTTCAACAATCTTTCCGACGCAGCCCTCCCTCACCTCCAAGCCCTCAAAACCCTCGAAAGTCTCAGCCTCGCCTATTGCGTCGCGATCACGGACGAAGGCCTCCGCACCGGCATCCTTCAGGAAATGAAACATCTCCGGCTTCTTGAGCTCCGAGGCCTTACCCGAGTCACCGACGCCTCCCTCGAGGCGCTCTCCCAGTTCGGGCATCTCAAGCTTATTGGGATTCGAGAGGCCAAAGTGAGCTGGGAGAGTGTGGACAAGATGCGCGCGGCGATGCCGCAAACCAGGGTGTTCAAATAGGCTCTAGCGTTGGGTGTCGCCCTTGTTCCGCCGGGAACCGCGCGATCATCGGCCTCGTTCCAGATTGCGTCCGGACTCCGCACGAAAGTCCAACGGGCCAACATGAAGAGCGTTTTTTGTGGATGCCTGCCAAAGCGCATGAGGGGTCATGGAGGCGGAATACGGATGAAGCACTTCGGTGCGCGGCCACTGCCGTTAGAGCATGTGGCTGTCTGCGGGATGAGAAGGCAGCGTGTCGGCAGTTCCGGCTGGGAGTCTCAAAACGCGCTCCATTCCCGGCGCACCCCCCCCCGGACGCAAAAACGCGGGCGGCCACAGACCGCCCGCGTTTTTGACTAGTTGAGCGACCGCTATTTCTGGCCGGCGGCGAGTTTGATGACCGCCTGCTTGAGCTCGCCGGTGAATTTAAACGGCATTTTTTTCACGTAATCCTCGCTCACCGGTGTGCCCGTGTCCTCCCCGCAATCGAGGGTTTCATCGAGCGAGAGGCGGAAGGGCAGCGTGCCTTCGATTCGCGCGGTGCCGGCGACCTGGCCGTCCACTTCAATCGTGCCAACGCCGCCTTTGCCAAGACCCCCGTCGTGTTTGTAGTCGAAGACAAGCGTGTGTTGTCCCGGGGCGAGCTTTTGGGCGCCGTTGACGTAATACCGGGCAACGCCGGCGAGGTTGTAACAGAACACGGGTTTCCCTTCGAGCAGGTAAAAGCCGTAGCCGGCGAACCGTCCGCCGTGGGTGAGGATGATGCCCTCGGCGCCGCCCTCTGGGATGACGACTTGCGCCTCAATCCGCCAAGACTTGTTTTTTGTGTCAGGCGCGGCGCCCTCCGGGATACGGACGAGGCCGGGGAAAAACGTGAACGTGTCGCGACCGGCTGTGAGGCTGGGGCGGTTGGACACGTCGAGGCGTTCCACCTTGCTGTTGTCGATCGGGAGAACGCTGTATTTCTCGGCTTCGACCCAGAAAAGCTCCTGGAGTTCCTTGAGCTTGGCCGGTTCCTTTGCGGCCAGGTTGTTGGCCTGGGTGAAGTCATCGGTGATTTTGTAGAGCTCCCATTGGTAATCGAGCACGGCGACGTTGCCGCCGGAACTCGACCAGGGCGGAGTGGGAGGCGTCGTGGCGGCAACCCAGCCTTCATGGTAGAGGGCCCGGTTTCCGAGCATCTCGAAATACTGTGTGGTTCGTTTTGAGGGCGCCTTCGCGTCGTCGAATGTGTAAGCCATGCTCACCCCTTCGATGGGTTTCTGGTCAACGCCGTTGATCCGCGTCGGCGCGGGCACACCAGCCGCTTCTAGGAGCGTGGGCATGATGTCAATGACGTGGTGGAACTGGGAGCGAATGGCGCCTTTGTCCTTGATCCGCGCGGGCCAGGAGACGACCAGCCCGTTGCGGGTGCCGCCGAAGTGTGACGCCACCTGTTTGGCCCATTGAAAGGGGGTGTCCATGGCGTGGGCCCAGCCGACGGGATAATGATTGAATGTGTTGGGCCCGCCGAGTTCGTCCATTCTGCGGACGACCTCCTTGAAGTCCTCGGGGATGGCGTTGAAGAACGTCATCTCATTGAGTAACCCCTGCATGCCGCCCTCGCCGCTCGCGCCATTGTCGCCCTGGATGTAAACGACCAGGGTGTTGTCGAGTTCCCCCTGCGCTTCAATGGTATCGAGGATGCGCCCCATCTGGTAGTCACAGTGCGCGAGAGCGGCGCAGTAAACTTCCATCATGTGGGCGAACACTTTTTTCTGGTCCGCCGTCAGGCTCTCCCATGCCGGAATCCCCGCCGAACGCTCGGTGAGTTTTGCGTCCGCGGGAACAAGGCCCGCCGCTTTTTGCCGCGCGAATGTCTCCTCGCGCACCTTGTCCCAGCCTTGGTCAAACTGGCCCTTGAACTTGGCGATCCACTCCTTGGGCGCGTGATGCGGGGCGTGCGCCGTGCCGGGGGCGTAGTAGGCCAGGAACGGTTTTTCGGGCGCCGTGGCGTGTTGCATGCGGATCCAGTGGATCGTGCGGTCGGCCATGTCTTTGTCGAAGAAGTAGTCCTTGGCGTCGTGTGGCGGCTCGACGGGTTTGGTGCCCTCGGTGATTGTCGGGTTCCACTGACTGGTGTCGCCGCCGATGAATCCGTAAAAGTACTCGAACCCCAGCCCCGTGGGCCAAAGGTCGAACGGACCGGCTTGGCTCGACTGCCAGTCGGGGACGTTGTGGTTTTTGCCGTACCAGGAAGTGTTGTAACCGTTCTGTTTGAGCACTTCGGCGAACGTGCCGCAGCTCTTAGACATGAGCGTGTTGTATCCGGGGAATCCGGTGCCGGCCTCCATGATGACACCGGTGCTGGCGCTGTGATGGTTGCGTCCGGAGAGCAGTGCGGCGCGCGTGGGTGAGCACAGTGCCGTGGTGTGAAACTGGTTGTACCGCAGGCCGTTCTTGGCCAGTCGGTCCATGGTGGCGGTGGGTATGGGGCCACCGAATGTGGATGAAGCGCCAAACCCGACATCGTCCGTGAGGATCACGAGGATGTTCGGTGCGCCTGCGGGCGCTTTTACCGCTTTGGGGAAGTCCTTAACGGAGTCTTTCGGGGTCCGCCCGACTTTGCCGCCAAAGGGAGCTTCTGGAAAGGGCAGGACCTGTTGCGCTCCCGCCGTGGCCGCGAGCGCTGCACCGAGTGCAATCCAGAGCGGGGTGAGGATGGTTTTGGAGATCATGGGTGTGTTTTTGTGCCGATTGAGATTTCGACCGGGTTAGGTGAATCGAGTCTCATCCAAAGAGCAATCTCCCGTTGCCCCCCCAGGGCTCACTCATCTGAAAAGTGAGACGGCAGGCTGAATGTTGTTCGGCGGAGGCCTTTTTAGCAGGAAAGGGACCCTGAGGAACGCAGATGGACGCAGAGATACCCAGAGCGTAGATGGACGCAGGGGGACTGAGATCGACGCAGGGGGACGCGCAATTTCTCTGAGCGCGCAGCCGCCCGGAGGCGATTGTTCCCGCAGGGAACAGAGGTTGTAGCCGGCGGTCGAGCGAAGCGACACCGCCGGAACACGGTTCCCCAGAGAAACATTTCACCCCGCCGAGGGGGGGGCAGAAGATGCAACCGGACACCGTGAGCCCTGGCCCCCCCACGTCACCCGGAGTGCCCCCAGTTATTGTGACCTGCACCCCGCCCCGGTGAAGGAGGATCCGGCGCAGGGGCCCGGCAACGGCCCACGACTTCGGGCCGTCACCGGGATGCGGAAAGCTACTTCTCCACGCTCAGACCGTTGAGGCGCGCCTGGAGGAAACCGCCCCGGAGGTTCCGGACCTTTTCGAAGCCCAATCCCTGCAGCGTACACGTGGCGAAGTACCCGCGCTGGCCCTTCTGACAATAGGTCACGATGGGGGTGTCCTGCGGCAACTCGCCCACGCGGTCCCGCAACTCGGCCAGCGGGATGTGGAGCGCGCCGGCGAGCCGGCCGTGTTCGGCCAGTTCGTCCGCATCGCGCACGTCCAGGAGCAGCTCGTTTGTGGGGCGCCAGGTTTCCGGGGCGACCGAGGCGATGTCCCCCCGAGCGATGTGGCTGGCGACAAACCCGGCCACGTTGATGGGGTCATTGGCGGAGCCAAACGGCGGCGAATACGCCAAGTCGAGTTCCTCAAGATCAAACACGCTCATCCGGGCCGTGATCGCCGTGGCGAGCACGTCCACCCGTTTGTCCACGCCTTTCTCGCCGATCACCTGCGCCCCCAGGAGCCGGCCCGTGCCCTCCTCCGCGACGAGTTTGATCAAGACCGGTTTTGCGCCCGGGAAATAATGGGCGTGGCTGTTGTCCCGTGTCAGGCTGGTGAAATAGCTGAACCCGCCCGCCGCCGCCTGTTTGGAGCTCAGCCCGGTGAACCCCACGGTCATGTGGAGCAGCCGGACGATGGAGGTGCCCAGGGCGCCCGGATAGACAAGGCGCGCCCCGGCGGCGTTGGCGCCGGCGACCCTGCCCTGGCGGTTGGCCGGGCCCGCCAGCGCGATCCGGGTGCGCGCGCCGGTAATGGCGTGGATGGTCTCGGCGGCATCGCCGACAGCGTAAATGTCCGGGTCCGAGGTCTCCATCCGGCCGTTGGTGCGGACGCCGCCCGTGGGACCCAGCTCGAGCCCGGCCGCCTTGGCCAGTTCCACCTCGGCGCGCACCCCCACGCTCAGGAGCACGAGTTCGGCTTTCACCTCGGTGCCGTCGGCGAAGTGCACGGCGTGCGGGGCGAACTCCGTGACCTCGGCGTTGAATCGGAAGTCGAGGTTCTCACTGCGCACGGCGTTCTGGAGATGCGTGGCCATGTCGGCGTCAAGCAGCGGCAGAAGATGCGGGTTTTTCTCCACCAGCGTCACCTTCATCCCCCGGTGCAGGAAGGCTTCCGCCATTTCCAGCCCGATGAAGCCGCCCCCGATCACCACCGCCCGGCGGGGTTTCTCCCGGTCGAGCACGGCGATGATGCGGTCCATGTCGGGAATGTCCCGCAGGGTAAACACGTGGGGCAGATCCACGCCGGGGATCTTCGGGATGAAAGGTCGCGCACCCTGACTGAGCACCAGCTTGTCGTAACGTTCCTCGCGGGGGACGGCGTCGGGCCCTTTAACGACGATGACTTTGCGCGCCCGGTCGATGGAGAGCACCTCGTGCCCCACATGGGCGTGGATTTGGGAGCGCGACTCGAAACGTTCCGGAGTCATCACCACGAGTTGGTTGCGGTCGGTGATCTCGCCGGAGATGTGGTAGGGCAGGCCGCAGTTGGCAAACGAGATGTACGGGCCCCGCTCAAAGACGTGGATCTCAGCGTGCTCGTTTTCGCGTCGGGCTTTTGCGGCGGCGGACGCGCCTCCCGCCACACCTCCTACCACGAGAATCCTGCGGCGCTTCATTGGGCACCTCCCGAGCAGCAGGAAGTCGCCGCGGGTTTGCTGCCGCGCTGGTTCCAAGGCATGCGCGCCAGGAGCAGGGCCAGACCGCAGGTGCCGGTGAGCCCGGCAAAAAGCAGACCTGCGCCGGTAAACAGCGGGATAAGACCAAAAAGCGGGTGTTTCCACACGGCGAGTGCCGCGCCGATGCCGGACACCAGGCCGATGACAATTTGCACCTGGCGCATCAGCGGCAGCACGGAACTGGCGCCGCGTTCCACCGGCAGACCGGCGGTGATACAGGCATCGAGTCCGCCTTCCACCACCGTGCAGCCGGACACGCCGCCGGCGGCCAATTGGTCTGCGGCGCGCCGGGCGCGGCCGCCGGATTGGCAGAGCAGGTAGAGATCGGTGCCCGGGGCGAGGGCGAGTTTTTGGAGAGCCGCCGGGCTGAGTTCGTTGAGGGGCAGCGCGTGGGTGCCGGGGAGATGAGCGGACTCGAATTCGGCCGGGGTGCGCACATCGAGAATGGTGCAGGGGCGTCCGTCGCGGAGGACCGCATGGAGAGCGGCGGGTGAGATGGATCGGACGGGGGGCGGCGGAGATAAAACTGGCGCGTTCATAGATATAACCGTATGACCATACGGTTATGAGTCAAGCCCAGGTTCCGCTCTCCCCGATCCAGCTCGAAAGGGTCGCCTCCGTCTTCAAGGCGCTCGGTGAGCCCACCCGGCTCCGCATCCTTCAGTCGATTTGCCACGGGCCGCGGTCCGTCTCCGACATCGTGGACCTCACCCAGGCCACTCAGGCCAACGTTTCCAAGCACCTCTCGCTCCTCGTCCGGGCGGGTGTGCTCGAGCGCCGCCGCGATGGGCAGCGTGTTTTTTACGGCATGCGCGACGCGCTCGTGCCGCGCCTCTGTGAGTTGGTCTGCGCGGCCCTGCCCGGACCGGCTTAACCCGACGGAATGGCCGAGGAAGATGAGTTTCGCGCGGAGGCGCGGGGAGCGCGGAGGGCTTTTTGGAAAATCACGGAACGCCGAGGTCTCGCATTTCCGTCCTCTCAGTCATTCCGCTGGAGCTCCGGTTTCGGTGTGGGAAAGTGGCACAGGCTTCCAGCCTGTGATCTGTGACAGTCACAGCCAGGATGGCTGTGCCACTTTGGGCTCCACCGGCAGCGCGCGCCTCTACCAAGCCTCCATACTCGGAGGTTTTCAGAGAAGGGTATCGTCTCAAATGACCCTTGAGTGAGCGCCATTTGAATGAGTCCCCAACTGCGGATTGGTTTCCGACCTAACGCGACCGCCGCTTGGAGCCGCCGAAGATCGATCCCAGCACGCCCCTGACGATTTCCCGCCCCAGGCTGCTGCCAACGGACCGCAGGGCGCTCCGGGCGGCGCTTTCAATCAAGCCCTCTTTTTTGCCGCCGCGCGGCCCGACGCTGCCGAGGATCAACTCCGAAAGCCCCCCGCCTTTAGTTTCCTCCGTGGATGTTGCGCCTTGAGCGGGCAACCGGTCCGTTGCGCGTTTGGCGAGGATCTCGGCGGCCGACTCCCTGTTTACCGCTTTTTCATAGGTTCCGAAGAGGGTGGATTGGCGGACTTGGGCCTGACGTTCCTCGGGTTTTAACGGAGCCAGCTGACTTTCCGGGGGACGGATTTTTGCGCGCTGGACCGTGCCGGGTTGTCCGTGGTCATCGAGCAGGGAGACCAGCGCCTCGCCGACGGCCAACTCTGTCAGGGCGCTTTCGACGTTGAGGTTCGGATTTTGACGGAAGGTTTCCGCCGCCGCGCGCACGGCTTTTTGGTCGCGCGGGGTGAACGCGCGGAGGGCATGCTGGACCCGGTTGCCGAGCTGTCCGAGGATGGTTTCTGGGAGGTCGAGCGGGTTTTGGCTGATGAAATAAATGCCGACGCCCTTGGATCGGATGAGACGAACGACCTGTTCGATTTTTTCCTGGAGGGCGCCGGGCAGATCGGCAAAAAGCAGATGGGCTTCGTCGAAGAAAAAGACGAGTTTGGGTTTGGCCACGTCGCCCACCTCGGGAAGTTCCTCGAAGAGCTCGGAAAGCAGCCAGAGCAGCAGTGCGGCATAGGAGCGCGGGTTTTTCACGAGGGATTCCGCGGCGAGCAGATTAATCACTCCACGGCCCTGGGCGTCGGTCTGGAGAAAGTCCGCGAGGTTGATCGCGGGTTCGCCAAAGAGTTGCTGGCCGCCCTGTTCTTCAAGGGCCAGAAGCGAGCGTTGGATGGCGCCGATGCTGGCGGCCGAGACGTTGCCGTATTGCATCGTGAGTGTGCCGGCGTTTTCACCGACAAAACGCAGAATGGCGCGGAGATCCTCCAGGTCGAGCAGGAGCATTCCGTTGTCGTCGGCGACGCGGAAGGCGAGGTTCAAGACGCCGGCTTGGGTCTCGTTGAGGTTGAGGAGCCGGCTCAGGAGCAGGGGGCCCATCTCCGAAATCGTGGTGCGCACCGGGTGCCCGTTTTTACCGAACACATCCCAGAAAACGACCGGGAACCCCTGGGGCTGATAGGCGAGGTTCATCTTCTGGGCGCGCTCCTGCATTTTGGAATCGCCCGAACCGGGCTGCGCCAGGCCGCTGAGGTCGCCTTTGACGTCGGCCATGAAAACCGGCACGCCCATCTGGCTGAATGCCTCTGCGAGCACGCGCAATGTCACGGTTTTGCCCGTGCCCGTGGCGCCGGCGATGAGGCCGTGGCGGTTCGCCATCGCTGGATTGAAAAAAATGGGTTCGGTGCTGTGGGCAAGCAGGAAGGGCTCGGACATGGGCCGTATTCCAAGTGAGGCGCCGTGGGCCGACAAGGCCCAATCGGGATTTGGGTCGCGAAAATTGTGCGAGTCGTCGGCCAGGGCGATTGGGGCGGGGCGGAGGCGTGCGGCGCAAATTTTCACGCCACGGATTTGGCGGTTACGGGGTTAACCTAGGCGAAGCATCCGTTCTGTTTTTGGGAGTCGGCGTTGCCGGCTGCCCAAGACGGGTGCGGACGGAGAAAGAAATTTTGACTTAATCCGCCCTAAATGACGTCAATACAGTTTGAGTGAAGCCGACGGCGTCGTCTGCGACCGCTCCAACCTTAACCCCGGAAATCCAACCGTGATCCAATCCATCAAGCTCAAATACCTCCTGACACTGACCGCCGCCCTCGCCCTGGGCGCGAACCTCGCCGTGGCCGATGACACGCCGCTCGGCAAGGAAATGTCCTCCATGAACAAGTCCCTGCGCGCGTTGAAAAAGCAGGTGGCGGATCCTGCCAAGAAAGACGACAGCCTCGCGCTGGTGGCGAAGATGAAGAAGAACCTCGAGGAATCCGTGAAGTTCGATCCCGCCAAAACCAAGGACCAACCCGCCGCGGGCAAGGACGCTTATCTGGCGAATTACAAGGAGCAGATGCAGGCGCTGGGCAAGTCCATCGACGAGCTCGAGGCGGCGATCAAGGCCGACAAGCCGGAAGACGCCAAGAAAGTGTTTGAGAAGCTCTCCGAGCAGAAGGAAAAGGGCCACAAAGACTTCGCTCCCGACGAGTAGTCTGCCTTTGCCTGAGGATTTTGCGACAGCCCCGGACTGGTTTCCGGGGCTGTCTTATCCCGGGCCCCCAACCCCCAACCCCTCAGAATCATGACCCGGCAGGAAGTGCTCGATTTGTATTTCATGGACGCCCGTTCCAAGTTGATCGACTTGGCGGCGTTTTTCGACCGCGTGGAGCGGGCTTCCGGCGAGAGCGACTTCCGTTTGGCCGCGTTGGAACAAGCCCTGGCTCTGCTCCACTCCGATCAGCCCCAAAAAGCCAAAGCGGTGCTGCTTTCGCTCAGTGACCCCACGACCGAGCCCATCGCCAAGGCCCCCGGAAAAGGCGCCTGCGGGGCGTGGCCGGGAGCGCAGCCTGCCGCCTGAGAGCTTTTCCCATGCGTTACATCGAACCTCACGGACACATGGTCAGCCGGACAACGGATGACTACGAAGCCATGGTCACCGCCGGTTGCGCGGCGGTTTGCGAGCCCGCTTTTTGGGCCGGGTTCGACCGCAGCGGGGTGGAAGGGTTCCACGATTATTTCTGTCAGCTCACCGATTATGAGCCCAAACGCGCGGCTCGTTTCGGGCTGCCGCATTTCTGCTGGCTGTGCATCAACCCCAAGGAATCCGAGGACGTGGCTTTGGCGGAGGATGTGCTGGGGATCATTCCCAAGTTCCTCGACCGCCCCAACGTGCTGGGGATCGGCGAGATCGGGCTCAACAAGAACACCCGCAACGAAATGCAGATTTTGGAGCGGCATGTGGACCTCGCGGCCACACACGGCCAGCTCATCCTAGTGCACACCCCGCATCTGGAGGACAAACTCAAGGGCACCCGTCTCATCCTGGACGTGCTCAAGGCCGACTCCCGGATTGATCCGGGTCGGGTGATCATCGACCACTGCGAGGAACACACCATTGAGCGGGTGCTCGACGCGGGGTTTTGGGCCGGGATCACGCTGTATCCGGAGTCCAAGACCACGCCCGCGCGGGCGGTGGACATGTATGAGCTCTACGGCCAGTCCAACATCTGGCTCAACAGCGCGTGCGACTGGGGCCGGAGTGATCCGCTTTCCGTGCCGAAAACGGCGCTGGAGATGCGCCGGCGCGGCCACTCGGCGGCGACCATCGATCGGCTGATCTTCCAGAACCCGGCGCGGTTCATGGGGCAGAACCCGCGGTTCCAGCTGCGCGAAGGCGCTTGAGATCGGCTCTTTCTGGCGTCTTGTGGGCCGTGCGTCTCTTCAATAGAGTCCGGCCGCCCATGTTTCGTCGCTTTGTGTTGAGCTGTTCTATTTTGGCTTCGGTTCCTGTGCTTCCCGCGCAGACGCCCGCCGCCCCGACCCCGGTGACAGGGGACGCCCCAGTCGCCCCCAAGCCCACCTGGGAAACCCAGCGCCAGGCGCGCACTTATCTTTTGGGAATCCCCGCCCCGCGGGGGCAGATTGTGGATCGGAACGGGGATCCGCTGGCGCAGACCCGGGTGAGCTACAACCTGGGGATCAGTTTCCCGACTCCGCTGGAGTTCACCGATCCTCAGGCCGCGGCGTTTGCCAAGGAGCAGGCGGCCCGAGCGCAGACGTTGCTGAAACGCAAAGTGGAGTTTCGCACGGAGAACGCGGTGAAACACTACAACAACCGCGGGGTGTTGCCTTTTCTGATCGCCCAGGATTTGAGTCCGGCGGAACAGGAGTTGATCCGCAAAGAGAACTCGCAGCACCTGGTGCTGCAGCCGGTATACCAGCGACTCTACCCCAACGGCGCTTTGGCCGGCCACATCCTGGGATACGCGGGGCGCGCGGGCCGGATGCAGGACGGGCCGATTGAGAACAACGAATTGTTGTGGCCCAACGCCGTGGGGCGCGAGGGGCTGGAGCAGAGTTTCGACGACCAGCTCCAGGGGCAGTTCGGCCAATACAACCTCTCCTTCAACGCCGCCGGGAAAAAGACGTCGGAAAAAATCTCCATCCCCCCGCAGCCGGGCTACAACGTGGTAACCACGCTCGACGTGAAGATTCAGCGGTTGTGCGAGGAATCCTTGGCCAAGGGGTGCAAACGCGGGGCCATGGTGATTGTGGACCCGAGCAACGGGGACGTGCTGGCAATGGCGAGTTGGCCGGTGTTTAACCCGGCCGCGTTTGTCCCGAGTATTTCCGAGGACGCCTTTCGCGCGCTGCAGGATGACAAAGACATCCCGCTTTTGCCCCGGGCCTTCCGGAGCTCTTACCCCCCGGGCTCCACCTTCAAGGTGGTCGTCGGTTTGACCGCCCTTCAGAGCGGCAAAATCAAGGCAGCCGACGAGTTCGATTGTCCAGCGGCGATGGAGATCGGCAACCTGACGTTCAAGAACTGGAAAAAGGAGGGGACGGGGTCGCTCAACTTCGCGGACGCGCTCACCCAGTCCTGCAACACGTGGTTTTACACGGTGGGAATGAAAATCGGGGGCCGGTTGATCTCCGATTACGCGACGCGGCTGGGGCTCGGGGTGCGCACCGGGATCCCGCTCGACGCCGAGACTTCGGGCCGGATTCCCACGGACGAATACATGCTCAAGACCCACCAACGCCGCCTGCTCAACGGTGACGTGGCCAACCTTTCCGTGGGGCAGGGGGACACCCTCATTTCCCCGTTGCAGATGGCCCAGGCGATGGCTTGCGTGGGCAACGGCGGGAAGCTCTACCAGACCCGCCTGGTTCAGCAGGTGCAAAGCATCGATGGGCAGATCGTGACGGCTTACGACGTCCGGGTGCGCAACCAGGTGGAGATCAGCAAGGAAGTCCAAGCCGAACTGCGCAAGGCCATGGTTCAGGTCGTCGAAAGCCGCGCGGGCACCGCCGGACGCGCCCAGGTCCCCAACGTGCGTGTCGCTGGAAAAACCGGCACCGCCCAGTGGGGACCCAAAAAGAAGGAGCGCACGGCGGCTTGGTTCACCGGGTTTGCGCCGGCTGAAAACCCGAAATACGCGTTTGCGGCGGTGTACGAGGGGGACGCCAACAACGACGATGTTCACGGAGGCACCCAAGCGGCCCCGCTGATTGGCAAGGTGCTCCGGGAGCTTTTCAAGGAGGAGCCGAAGGAAAAGCCCAAGCAGCGCAAAAAGAAGGCGGCCGGGGAAGCGCCGGCGGAATTGCCGGTGCGCCGGGCTGAACCGGTCAAGCCTCCTCAGTAAGGCGTTAGGGTTCCTCGGCGGAGAGGACCTTTTCCAGGGCGGGGCGCAGCGCGGGAAACCGGCTCGATTGGATCCAGCCTCGGACGGTTTGTTCGAGGCCCATCCGCCGACCCGGAGCCTCGGGAGTGGGCTGGGAGGCGGTCAGGAGGTTGTCGGAGACGAAGCTGGCGGGGGTGGCGAGGCCTTGGAGGAGTTTCTCCTTTTCCCTCGCGCTCACATCCACCCGATTCAGATACGTTTCCACCGCCGCCCGGTGCAGTGGCTGGGACAGGTCGGCTTTGGCAAAATAGTCCGCCCGCACCAGGGGGCGCTCGGCGCTCGTCTCGGGGTGCGCGTTGAGATACGTCATCACCTCAAGCGGCGCAGCCTCACTGAGGCGATCCAGCGCCACCGCTGCCGCCCGTTGAAGAGAAGGTTGTGGATCGCGCAGCAGGGATGCCAGGGGCCCCACCCACTGCGGGTCCTTGACGAACACCGCCACATCCAGGGCTTCCAGAAATCCCGCGCTGGGGTCTTTCCGCCACTCGGAATCCAGGAGCATTTCCCGGAGTTTCGCGCTGAGAAACGCCCCGGATTGCGGGTCTTGCCATGCCACGTTGCGGAGCGAGATCGCCCATTCTTCCGGGCTGGTCTTGGAGTTGAGCAAGTCGCGGGAGAATACGGCGGCCTCCGGAAGCCGGCTGTCGCGGGCGATTTTACCGAGCCAATCCATCAGTGCCACCCGGAGAGTGGGGGCGTTTTGTAGGAGGCCGCCCGCGCCCAGTGCAAATTCCGCCCCGGTTGCGGCATCCCGTTGGGTGGCAAGAAACTGGAGAATGGCCTGGATGGCCAGTTTGGGGTTTGCCAGGAAGAGCTGCTGTCTGAGGGCGGAAAGGTCGGCTTCCGTGGCCTGGCCCTTTTGAAGCTTGAGGAGAAGCGCCTCGATTTTCTGAAACAAGGGGGGCGTTGGAACGGGCGGCGTCGTGTTGGCCCGGGCGGTTTTCAGCGGAGGAGTCGGGGCGTTGTCGGCGGGCTGGGTCGACGGAGGGTGCTCGGGGTTTTGGGAGCTCGGCACGGTGTTGCCCCGCGGCCAGAGCCAAAAAACGCCCGCCACGCAGACAAGGCCGATCCAGAACCCGGGGTGCGGTTTCAAACGGGGTTACCGGAGATATTGCTGGATAAACTGAGCGGCTCGCGCGTCGAGTGCCCGGATTCCGCCGCTCACGGGTTCGTTGGAGCCGGCAACCACGACTCCTGAGACCAGCCATTGCCCCCGGGAATTCCGGGCGAGAACCGGGCCGCCGCTCATGCCCGCCTCGAAGGAGAGGGAGCGGTTGAGGAAGAAGGCGCCGGTGACGGGCTGAAACGCGGTTTTTGGGGACACGGCGAGCAACTCGTCGCCGCGATGGACCTCGGCTCCGTAACCCAGCGCCACGTTGGCTGTGGCGCCTGTCAGCAGGGTGGTGTCGGCGGAGGTATCCACCGCGGTGCCACCCGCTGCGGGGCTGGCGAAAACGACCCCGCCCAAGTCGTTGGCGAACGAGCGGGCGTCTTCAGCCCCGAACTTGCCGAGGCTTTCGCGGTAACCCGCAAGCACGTAGATGCGGCGGGCGGGCTGGCGAGAGAGCGCGGTGTTGCCCGAGAGCGCCCGCCGGAAAAGGACTCCGGTGGACCAGCCGTTGTTGAAATCGTAGAGGTTGTGTCCCGCAGTCAGCGCCGAAGAGGGGCGGATCACCGTGCCGGATCCGCTGTAGAGCCCGTCACCGCTGTGGAAGAGCAGTTGGCCGACCATCGAGTAAGGAAACGTGCCGGTCAGATCGGGGCCGACGCTTTGGGGGGACTCGGCGGCCGCGAGCCAAGTCGGGAGTGAGAGGAGGGCGGCGGAAAGGAGGTGTCTCATGGCGCTGGAGGGGAGCGGCGAGCGTGCTTCAGGTCTTCAGGTGTTGTGGAGCAAACCGCGCGCCGCTCATCTCGTCAATAAGTGCTTCGCACAGCGCGCGAAAAAAGGCGGGCATAAAAAGCCAAAACGCCGTCCCCGATGAACGGAGACGGCGTTGAGAAGAGGCTTCCGGTTCGGAAAAGGCCTCCGAACGGTTACGGCTTGGGAACCGTGTTGATCGTCTGCAGGATCCGGCTGGCGATCTGGTAGGGGTCGCCTTGGGAGTTGGGCCGGCGATCTTCCAAGTAGCCCTTGTAGCCGTTGTTCACGAAGCTGTGCGGGACGCGGATGGACGCGCCGCGGTTGGCCACGCCGTAGTTGAACTTGTCGATGGACTGGGTTTCGTGCAGCCCGGTGAGCCGGAGATGGTTGTCGGGCCCGTAAACGGCGATGTGCTCGTTTTTGTATTTGTCGAACGCCGCCATGAGCGATTCGAAATACGGCTGGCCACCCGTCTCCCGCATGTAGGTGGTCGAGAAGTTGGCGTGCATGCCGGAGCCGTTCCAGTCCACGTCGATTCCGAGCGGTTTGCAGTGGAAATTCACGTCCACACCGTAGCTCTCGCAGAGGCGGAGCAGGAGATACCGGGCCACCCACATCTGGTCGGCTGCGGTCCGGGATCCTTTTCCGAAGATCTGGAACTCCCACTGGCCCTTGGCCACTTCGGCGTTGATGCCTTCGTGGTTGATGCCGGCGTCCAAGCAGAGGTCGAGGTGGGTCTCAACGATCTCGCGGGCGATGTCGCCCACGTTTTCGTATCCGACGCCCGTGTAATACTTGCCCTGGGGCGGGGGGAATCCGCCGCCGGCGGGGAACCCGAGGGGCACGCCGTCGCGGTAGAGGAAATATTCCTGTTCAAATCCAAACCACGCTCCGGAGTCGTCGAGAATCGTGGCCCGGGAGTTGGAGGGATGCGGAGTGCCGTCAGGCATGAGGACCTCGCACATCACGAGCACCCCGTTGATCCGGGTGGAATCGGGGTAAACCGCAACCGGCTTGAGCACGCAATCCGAGCTGCGCCCTTCGGCCTGCCGAGTGGAACTCCCATCGAAGCCCCAGAGCGGAAGCTGTTCGAGAGTTGGGAAGCTCTCGAAGTCCTTGATTTGGGTTTTGCTGCGGAGGTTCGGGACGGGCTCGTAACCGTCGAGCCAGATGTATTCCAGTTTATACTTCGCCATGATGGGTGTGTTAGATGTGTATCTTTTTGGACGGCGTGCGCAAAAATGACCGTCTTTGCTTCAGTTTTTTACTCAGGCACCCCCGTTTCCGGGTGTGCAGGCGCACCTTTAGCAAAGCGGATGCCAACCGAAAAGGTGCGGATTCAAGAAGTTGAGCATTGAGTGGGGCCGGGCCTTGAACGAGCCTCAGAAAAGGGTCGGCCTGGTTGGCCTGATGAAAACGCTGCGGCCCCGGGTTTTACCCTGATTTTTCCCCCGCCCACTCTCCCGATGACCGTCGTCAAAGATACTCTGCGTGCCGTTGTCCGTGTGGGATACGACGGCAAAGTGACCAAAATTTTCCGTGGCCCCCGCGCCGAGGAGCGTTTTGCCAACGAGGTGCGGGTGCTCAAATTTCTGCAGGCCCGGGAATGTCCCTTTGTGCCTCGGCTCATCGAGAGCGATTCCGAACAGTTGCGGATTGTCACCTCCAACTGCGGGCGTCGGCTGGAGCATCTCGACGAGGAGCGCCGGAAAGAGCTTTTTGATGAGTTGGAGCGATTCGGGGTCCGCCATGACGACCCGGAAATGCGCAACGTCACCTACCGCCAATCCGATGGCCGGTTCTGCGTGATTGATTTCGAGTTTGCCACCCTGCTCCCGGACGCCGCCGGGGCTGAGCCCGCGCCCGTGTTATGAGTTCCCCCTCCGGGCAGGACACGGTGCAGTTGCAATGGTCGGGCTGGACGGATCGCGGCCGGGTGCGGCCCACGAATGAAGACGCATTTCTCGGGCTCCAGTTTGACGCCCGGGAGGTGTGTTACCTGGGAAAGTTTGGGCAGGCGTCCATCCAGGAGAACGACTATGTGTTTGCCGTGAGCGACGGCATGGGCGGAGCGATGGCCGGGGAGTTCGCCAGCCGGATCACGGTGGAAAAGGTCACCCGGCTGTTGCCCCGCTCCTACCAACACGGTGTGACCGGCATGAACCCGGGGTTTGAGGACGTGCTGGGGGAGCTTTTTGATCAGGTCCACCGGGCTCTCACGTTTCTGGGGGGCAGCTACGAGGAATGCTCGGGCATGGGCGCCACGCTGAGCCTCTGTTGGTTTACCCCGGGCTGGATGTATTTCGGGCACGTGGGCGACACCCGCATCTATTATCTCTCCGCGCGCGAGGGCCGCGTGCGGCAGATCACCCAGGACGACACCTACGTGGGATGGCTTTACCGAAACGGGAAACTCAACGAGCGCGAAGCCCGCAATCATCCCCGGAAGAGCGTGCTCCAGCAGTCCCTCGGCGCCGGCAACCAGTTCATCAATCCGCAGTTCGGCGCCGTGGCTTACGAGCCGGGGGATCGGTTCCTTCTCTGCAGCGACGGGGTGGTGGACGCGTTTTTTGACTCCCACCTCCACGATTGGCTGAGGAATCCCGAGGGGGAACCCGCCGCCAGCGCCCAGCGGCTGGTGGAGGCGGCAACCAAGCAGTCCGGTCGCGACAACGCCACCGCCCTGGTCGTGAGCGTGGTTTAAGCCGGCGGCGCCGGGTGGGGTTTTAGGCCAGGCCAGCGAACCGTTTGCAGGAGGTGATCGTGTTGGCCATGAGCATCGCGATCGTCATCGGGCCCACGCCTCCGGGCACGGGGGTGATGGCCCGGCATTTGGGGGCCACTTCGTCAAATGCCACGTCGCCCACGAGGCGCGACCCGTTTTTTGCCGTCGGATCGCTGATCCGGTTGATGCCCACGTCGATCACCACGGCGCCGTCCCGGACGAAGTTTTCCCTCACGAACTGGGGTTTTCCAATCGCGGCGATCAGGATGTCGGCGGATCGGCAGACGGCCGCCAGATCCCGGGTTCGCGAGTGGGCGACCGTCACCGTGGCGTCGCCGCCCTTGCCTTTTTGCATGAGCAGCAGTGCGAGGGGTTTGCCCACGATCATGCTCCGGCCCAGAACCACGATATGCGCGCCGCAGGTCTCGATGCCGCTCTCGATCAGCAGCCTTTGGCAACCCAGCGGCGTGCAGGGCACAAACGCATCGGCATCCCCCAACGCCACCTTGGCCACGTTGACTGGATGAAATCCGTCGACGTCTTTGCGGGGATCGATGGTCTCCACCACCGCCCTTTCATCGATGTGCGCGGGGGGCGGCGACTGGACCAGGATGCCGTGGATGGCGGGATCGGCGTTGAGTTCACGGACAAGCGCTAGGAGGGTTTCCTGCGAGACATCGGCTGGAAGCTCTTTTTTGACCGAATACATGCCGAGTTCTTTGCACATCGCGTCCTTCGAGCGCACATAGGCGCGGGAAGCGGGGTCGTCGCCGACGAGCACCACGGCGAGGCCCGGCGTGTGGCCCTGGGCTGTGAGCCACGCCACCGTCTGGCGGGATTCCGAGTTGATCTTCTGCGCGATAGCTTTCCCGTCGATGAGTTGCATGGACGCTCTTTAACGGGCGTCAGCCCGCGAGGAAACCCGGATTTTGCCGCGCACCTTCCCAGCTGCGATCCGACGGATCAGTCCGATCCGGCGGATCAGTCCTATGGGAGCTATGGGAGCTATGGGAGCCGCGATTCGCGCCTCGGCGAAATATTCGGTTGCCTTCTCCTTCGGCATAGGCCTTATTGCAGCCTCGCAAGTAAAGAGTCAGCTCAGTTGTTGGTGGATTGCTAGTGTGTTGGCGGTTTTGAACCGCCGAGATTCAGTGGCAGTTTGAAATCCGATTCCCGGAAACAGCCACGGAAACTCGGTCTTTGTGAAAACACATACTATGTCTACCAAACTCTACGTTGGGAATCTCTCCTTCGACTCCACCGAAATCGATCTCCAGGATCTCTTCGCCGAAGCCGGCACCGTTCAGGAAGTCGCTCTCATGCAGGACAAGTTCACCGGCAAATCCCGCGGATTCGCTTTCGTGACCATGGCCAGCGCCGACGAAGCCAGCAAGGCCATCAGCCTTTTCCATGGCAAAAACTTCCAGGGCCGCCCTTTGACGGTCAATGAAGCCCGCCCTCGTGAAGAAGGCGGCGGACGCCGCGACTTCGGCGGTGGCAGCCGTGGCGGTGGCCGCCCCGAGCGCCGCTACTAAGCGATCGCTTCCTTCCAAGCCGCGCTTGTCGCGGTCTGAAATTTAAAAACGCCCCGGTTTCGGCCGGGGCGTTTTTTTTACTTTTTTCTCCCCGGAAAAGTGGGGCGCAGGGTGGCTGCTTGTTAGTTGGTCTTGAGCACTTGAATGAAGGCTTCCTGCGGGATGTTGACCCGGCCGATGGATTTCATCCGCTTTTTGCCTTCCTTCTGCTTCTCAAGCAGCTTGCGTTTCCGGCTGATATCGCCGCCGTAACACTTCGCCGTGACGTCCTTGCGCTGCGCGCTGACGCTTTCCCGGGCGATGATCTTCCCGCCGATAGCCGCCTGGATGGACACCTGGTAGAGCTGCGTGGGAATGACCTCCTTGAGCTTGGTGGCCAGGGCCCGGCCCCGGCTTTCCGCCTTGTCCCGGTGCACAATCGAGCTGAACGCGTCCACGGGCTCGCTGTTGACGAGCATGTCGAGTTTCACGAGCTTGGAGGCCTTGTAACCCGCTTGCTCGTAATCCATCGAACCGTATCCGCGGGTCATGGATTTAATCTTGTCCACGAAATCGACCAGGATCTCGTTGAGCGGCAGCTCCGTGGTGAGCATGACGCGTTTGGTGTCGATGCTCTCGGTGTGTTTGACCTCGCCGCGTTTGTCCATGATGAGCTGCATGAGCCCCGAGATGCACTCGTTGGGGATCATGATGAAACACCGCACCATCGGTTCACGGATCTCCTGGATCACGCTCGGATCGGGCATGTGCTCCGGGTTATCCACGTGCAGCAGCTCGCCGTTGGTCCGCACCACCTCGTAAATCACCGAGGGATACGTGGCGATGATGTCCATGTTGTATTCCCGCCGGAGCCGCTCCTGGATGATCTCCATGTGGAGCAGCCCCAGAAACCCGCACCGGAACCCGAACCCGAGGGCGACGCTGGACTCGGGTTGGTAAACAAACGCGGCGTCGTTGAGCTGGAGCTTGCCCATGGCCACCTTGAGATGCTCGAAATCGGCCGTGTTGATGGGATAAATTCCGCTGAACACCATCGGCTGGACTTCCTGGAACCCGGGGAGCGGCTCGCTGGCGAGCGCCCGTGCGCTGAGCAGGGTGTCGCCCACCTTGGCCTCGGCCGTGGATTTGATGTTGGCAATGACGTAACCGACGTCCCCGGCCTCCAGCCGTTCCTGAGCCACCATCTTGGGTTGGGACGGCCGGAAAATGCCCACCTCCTTCACCTCATACGTGCCCGTCGTGGCGTACATCTTGATCGCATCCCCCGCCCGAATCTGCCCGTCCACGATCCGCACATACACCACCACCCCTCGGTACGTGTCGAACATCGAGTCGAAAATCAGCGCCCGGAGTTTGTCGGTGTTCTTGCCCTGGGGATACGGGATCCGGTTCACCACCGCCTCCAGGATGCCCTCGATGCCGATCCCGGCCTTGGCGCTGGCGAGCACGGCCTCGTCGGAGGGGATCGCCAGGATTTCCTCGATCTGCTTGAGCACGGTGGGAATGTCGGCGTTGGGCAGGTCGATTTTGTTGATGACCGGGATGAGCGTCAGGCCCTGTTTCATGGCCAGATGCACGTTGGCCACGGTCTGGGCCTCCACCCCCTGCGCGGCGTCGCTGATGAGCAGCGCGCCTTCGCAGGCCGCCAGCGACCGGGACACCTCGTAGGCGAAGTCCACGTGCCCGGGCGTATCCATGAGGTTGAGCTTGTAGTGGTGCCCGTCCTTGGCCGTGTACTTCATCGCGATCGGATGCGACTTGATCGTGATCCCGCGTTCCCGCTCCAGATCCATCGCGTCCAGGAGCTGGTCCTGGGCCTCGCGTTTCTGAATCGTGCCGGTGAATTCAAGAAGCCGGTCAGACAAAGTCGTCTTGCCGTGGTCGATGTGCGCGATGATGCAAAAATTGCGGGTCCGGGTATGCGGCATGGTGAGGATGCGCGGGGAGATGCGCCGCGCGGGCCGGAGAATATGCGGGGCGCGGCCAGACCGGTCAACTGACTTCCCCCGTCTTCCGCTCCCTCGGTCCGCCGCCGTGTTGCCTCGCCTTCGGCACTTGGCTTGCGCGTCCCGAGCTTTTAGCGTCTCGCCCCTGCATGTTCATGAGCACTTTTGAAAAAGCCCGGGCCGCCGCATTGGAGACCCTTGAAGCGATGAAACCGCTTGAGCCGGTCCTGGAGAGGGCGGCCCGGCGCGTGGGGGATTGTCTGATCGGAGGCGGCAAGCTCCTGGTCTGCGGCAACGGCGGCAGCGCGGCGGATGGCGCCGATTTCGCCACGGAATTCACCTGCCGCTTCGTGAGCGACCGCCGCCCGTTTCCCGCCGTGAACCTCAGCGCCTGCGGCAGTCTGACGACGGCGATCGGCAACGACTACGGGTTCGATCAGGTTTTCGCCCGCCAAGTGCGCGGCTTCGGGCGTCCGGGCGATGTGCTCGTGGCCCTTTCCACCAGCGGGAACTCCCCCAACATCCTGGCGGCGCTCCAGGAGGCGCGCGATTGCGGGGTGGCCAGTCTGGCGTTGCTTGGCCGGGACGGCGGCCACGCCCGGGGCCTGGCGTCCGAGGAACTCATCGTTCCAGGAACCGCCACGGCCCGGATCCAGGAGGGGCACAAGTTTCTCCTCCACGTCCTCTGCGAAATGGTGGAGGGCCGGCTCCAGACCGGCGCATAAACACCGCGCCAAGCCCTTCAATCTTCAAGCCGAGTTTCAGGCGGAGCGAACTCGGAAGAGCGGAATCAAGCCGTCCCGGAGTTCAGCGAATTCCAAAAAAGTCCCTCCGCGCTCCCCGCGGCTCCGCGTGAAAAGAATCCCTCCCCCGGCGTCGCGTTGGGGCATTTTCGCCTTCCCAGGTCGGAACTCCCCTCCCAATCTGCTCCGCAATGGAGTTGCCCCCCGCTTACGACATCCTGTTCTCCACCTTCGCCTTTGTGCTCGGGGCGGTGGTCGGATCCTTCCTCAATGTCTGCATCTACCGGATGCCGCGCGATCTCTCCGTGAACGAGCCTCGCCGCTCGTTCTGTCCGCACTGCAAGACACAGATCCCCTGGTATCAGAACCTGCCGCTCTTTTCCTGGCTGTGGCTCCGTGGCCGGTGCGCCCAGTGCAAAGCCCCCATCGCCTTCCGTTATTTCGGGGTGGAATTGCTCACGGGCCTCCTGTTCTGGGCCGTTTGGCGGCATCTCGGGCCCGAATCCTGGGTGCTCGCCCTGCCTTATTTTATCCTGGTGAGTCTGTTGATCGTCGCCACGTTTATCGACTTCGATTTTTTCATCATCCCCGACGAAATCACCATCGGCGGAACCGTTGCCGGGGTTTTGCTCAGCCTGGCGATCCCGGTGATGATGGCCAGCGATTCGCACCTCGAAGGCGCGCTCTGGTCGCTGGTGGGCGCCGGGGTCGGGTTTGCCACCCTTTGGACGGTGGTCGAGCTCGGGAAAAAGGCGTTTGGCAAAAAACGCATCGTATTTGAAAAACCCGAGTCCTTCCTCTGGACCCGGCAGGGAGAAGAAGCCGAGTTGGCCGTGGGCGAAGATAAACAGCCGTGGAGCGAGTTTTTCTCCCGGGAATCGGACCGGATGCTCATGCATTGCACCGAGGCCGAGGTGGCCGGCCGGAAATGGGAGAACGCTCAGCTGGAGTTTCATTACAACCGGCTGACAATCGGCTCGGAAACCTGGCAGCTCATGGATTTGGACCGGATCCAAGGGAGCCTTCGGGAGATCGTCATTCCGCGCGAGGCCATGGGGTTCGGGGACGTGAAGTTTATCGCGGCCATCGGGGCGTTTCTGGGGTGGAAAGCCGTGTTTTTCACGGTGCTGAGCGCCTCCTCCATCGGGGCTGTGGTGGGGGTTGCGGCCATCGCGTTGGGGCGGCGGGAATGGTCCGCCAAACTCCCCTTCGGCCCGTATCTTGCCCTGGGCGCGTTGTTGTGGATGTTTGCCGGACCGGACTTGGTGACTTGGTATCTGGGGCTGTCGGCCCGGGGGTGATTCTCCAAAAAACGTTCTTCGAACGCCGTTTCATTTCCCGGCCCAACAAGCCCGATTTCCTCCGGGATTGACGGGAAAATGGCCGTGCTCCGCTAAGGTCGCGGCATCCTGTGGTATGAGCTCAGTGAAATGAACGATTCTCACGCGCAGGAGGTCCTCCAGCTCTTTGTGCGCCATCAGACGCGGATTAAAGGCTTCATCCTCGCGTTGCTCCCGGATTTTGCCGCCGCGGAGGATGTGCTCCAGGAGACATTTCTTGTCGTGCAGCGCAAGGCGGCTGAGTTCGAGCCGGGAACGAGTTTTACCGCATGGGCCTTCCGGATCGCGCGGTTCCAAGTGATGAAGGCGCAGACGGCGCATCAGCGGCGGTCGGATCGGTTTTCGGACGAGGTGCTCAAAGCGCTGGCGGAATGCGCCCCGGCGGAGCTCTGGGACGACCGGCGGCTGTCGCTGCTGCCGGCGTGCCTGGACAGGCTGGCGCCGCAGGCGCGGCGGATCATTGATTTGTTTTATCGCGACGAACACAAGCCCGGGGAGATCGCGCGGCGGGTGGGCTGGACGGCCGCGGCGGTGAGCGTGGCGCTGAGCCGGTCGCGCCGGATCTGGCGGAGACCCGGCACGCGGAGCTCGTGAAACTCATCACCGAGGCCATGGTCGGGCTCCATTACGATGAACGCGCTTTCCTGGCCGGGCTCCTGAATGCGCGCCTTTATCAGAGCGAGTCCGTGCGCGACACCCCGATGCCGGGCATTCTGCTAAGGTCACGGCGGCCCGCGGTATCCTCCATCCGAAAACCCCGTTGTCGTCCCTCCCCGAACGGCGCTGCGGCTCCTTGCGGGCGCGGGATCCACGGGACACGCCCGCGGCGTGTCTGCGAGAAAAGCGTCCCTTTTTGACAGCACCCCCCAAACCAAAGCCTCCAACCGGTCCCGCCCATCCGATGGATGGCGGGGCCTCGTCTCTCAATATCGCGCGGGGTTTCCCGCTCCGCGGCCGTTCCGCGAGAAATTCCTGCCCGCGCTGGTGAGAAACGAGGATGGACTGGTGATCAAGGCGGAGATCGAACACGCCGAGGCCGATGCCGGGGTGGCGGCGTTCCTGACCAAAAACTTCACTCCGGCCATCCGTAGGACCATGCAACTGCGGGAGGAGGAAATAGCTGGGGTAAGCATCGCCGCGCGGCCGTACCAGGCGCGGATCAATGTCCATGAGAACATCGTCTACAACGCGTTGGGGAAACGCGCGCTGCGCTTGGAGCTATACACGCCAAAGACGAATTCCGCAACGCGGCTACCCGTCGTCCTCTTTGTGCATGGCGGGGGCTGGCTGAACGGGACCCACCGCAGTAACCGACCTGTGGCCATGAGCCTGGCGGGAAAGGGTTTTGCATGCGTCGCAGTGGAGTATCGGCTCTTCCACATGCTCGGGAAAAATCGGTGCCTGCCGTTGCTCTTCGTAAAGGGGGGCGGCCCTTTGTCGGCTTGGATTCAATCCCATATTCCCGGTAGCCGCTCCCGCCACGTGCATTTCAGGTGGCCTCACGCCTTCGAGTGTTTTGATCCGTCCAAGGATGATCTGGTGGACATACTCGCGGAATACCTGAAGCCCGCCGGTAAAGGCTGAGCCACCCACCGGCTTCCGGCGGCCTCGCCCGGACCTTAGCGCCTCGCCGGATAGACCAGGGCTTCGGCTTTGCCCTCCAGGATCGCCAGGGATTTCTCCACGAGGTCGAGCTGGTAGCCGCTGTGTCCGGTCTGTTTGGCACCGCCCTTTGGCGCCGACTCTTTAAGCTGCCTCAAGACCGGCGCACACGGGCGGGCTTGCTCGCCGATCCGGGCCGTCACGTTCGCCGCCTGCAGTTTGAAATAGAAGTTCTCGGTTTGTGTCAGCCAACGTTCCAACACGGGCAGCGCCGGCGCCGCAAAACCCATTGCCACCAGCGCCTCCGCTGCCGCCACCTGCACCGCCCCCGACGCGTCCTGCAATAATCCCTCCACCGCTTCCTGTTGAGCGGCCGCCCGATGCCCCAACATCCCAAGCCCTTGGACCGCCCACCACCGCACCGGCTCGCTCTCATCACCCAACGCCGCCTCCAATCTCCCCAGATTCGCCGGATCCCGCT
>CAMARB010000003.1 GCA_945860355.1 Chthoniobacter flavus
GGCGCCGATCCTTCCTCAGGGTCTTCTCTAATCCGGTTCCCGAGTTCCACTAACTAGCTATCTACCTATGTCCGAAACGAATTTTCGTGAACTGATTGGCGAGGATCGCACGCTGGGGTTTGATCAAGTCGGCATCACTGTCGCCGCCCCGGAGAACATTCGCTCGTGGAGTCACGGCGAAATCAAGAATCCGGAGACCATCAACTACCGCACGTTCAAACCCGAAAAGGGCGGTTTGTTCTGTGAACGGATTTTCGGTCCCTCGCGGGACTGGGAATGTTCCTGCGGCAAATACAAGCGCATCAAACACAAGGGTGTGATCTGCGACCGTTGTGGCGTTGAGGTGACTCTCGCCCGGGTGCGGCGTGAGCGGATGGGCCACATCGAGTTGGCCGTTCCCGTGACGCACATCTGGTTCTACAAGTGCATGCCGTCCCGGATCGGTCTGATGATCGACATGTCGAGCCGGCAGTTGGAGCGCGTGATCTATTACGAGGATTACCTCGTGATCGACCCGGGGCAGACGCCCCTCCAGAAGGGCCAGTTGCTCACCGAGTCCGAATACCGCGAAGCGCTCGACCAATACGGCGAAACCTTCACGGCAGGCATGGGCGCCGAGGCGATCCGCCAGCTTCTTTCGCTGGTTGATCTCGCGGAACTCCAGAAGGATCTGGAGGAGCAGATGGGCAACACCCGCTCCAAGCAGATCCGCAAGAAGCTCGCAAAGCGGCTCAAGCTTGTTCAGGGCTTCGCCACTTCCCATACCCGTCCCGAGTGGATGATTCTGGAGGTGCTTCCTGTGATTCCCCCCGACCTGCGGCCTTTGGTTCCCCTGGAAGGTGGCCGTTTCGCCACGAGTGATCTCAACGATCTCTACCGGCGCGTGATCAACCGCAACAATCGTCTCAAGAACCTGCTCCAGCTCAAGACCCCGGATGTGATCATCCGGAACGAGAAGCGGATGCTTCAGGAGGCGGTGGACGCCTTGTTCGACAACGGCAGGCACGGTCGCGCGGTCACAGGCGCGGGAAATCGTCCCCTCAAGTCGCTCTCCGACATGCTCAAGGGCAAGGGTGGGCGGTTCCGTCAGAACCTTCTCGGTAAACGCGTCGACTACTCCGGACGTTCCGTCATCGTCATCGGGCCCGAGCTCAAGCTCAACCAATGCGGTTTGCCGAAGAAGATGGCCTTGGTTCTGTTCGAGCCGTTCATCATTCGCCGGCTCAAGGAGCTGGGTTACGTGCACACCGTGCGAAGCGCCAAGAAGATGATCGAGCGCCAGACGCCGGAGGTGTGGGACATCCTTGATGAAGTCACCAAGGGCCACCCTGTCCTTCTCAACCGCGCGCCAACGCTTCATAGGCTCTCGATTCAGGCTTTCGAGCCCCAATTGATTGAGGGCGAGGCGATCCGGATTCATCCCCTGGTTTGCACCGCTTACAACGCCGACTTCGACGGCGACCAGATGGCGGTCCATGTGCCGCTCTCGGTGGAGGCTCAGATGGAGGCGCGCATGCTCATGCTTGCGCCCAACAACATCTTCTCGCCGTCCAGCGGCAAGCCGGTCACGACGCCCTCTCAGGACATTGTTCTGGGCTGCTACTATCTCTCTCAGAATCCGCGGAAAACGGCGGGTTCCGGTGAAGCGGAAGCGCGTTTGCCCTTGTTCGCGAACGCCGATGAGGTCGAGTTTGCGATGTCCGAGGGCTCGGTGAAGGTGCACGACCGGATTCGTTTCAAGAACCCGGACTTGAACCAAAAGACGGTCTATGGCGATAGCGCGCTGAAAGTCATCGAGACGACGGCCGGGCGCGTGATCTTTAACCAGATCTATCCCCAGGGCGTCGGCTTCTTCAACAAGGCCTGCGGTAAGAAGCAGATCTCTGACATCATCTTCCGGACCTACCAGGTGGCGGGTCACCAAGCGACGGTTGACATGCTCGACCGCCTCAAGGAGATGGGCTTCAAGTGGGCGACACGCGCGGGAATCTCCATCGGCATCGCCGACATGATCATTCCGCGCGAGAAGCAGGTGGAACTCGATCAGGCCTACCGCCAGATCGCGGAGGTCGACAAGCAGTACCGTCGCGGCATCATCACCGACGGCGAGCGCTACAACAAAGTCATCGACATCTGGACCCACGCGGGTGAGGAGATCGCCAACGTCATGTTCCGGACCTTGGAGCACAACGAGGGGCGCAAAGAGCTCAACCCCGTGTTCCTCATGGTGGACTCTGGTGCTCGGGGCAATCGCCAGCAGGTCAAGCAGTTGGCCGGTATGCGTGGTTTGATGGCCAAGCCCAGCGGCGAAATCATCGAGCGGCCCATCACCTCCAACTTCCGTGAGGGCCTCACCGTGCTGGAATACTTCATCTCGACGCACGGCGCCCGGAAGGGTCTCGCCGACACGGCGCTCAAGACGGCGGATTCCGGTTACCTCACTCGGAAGCTGGTGGACGCCGCTCAGGACGTCATCATCACCGAGGATGACTGCGGAACCGTCAACGGCATCGTGGTGAAGTCGATCTACGAAGGCGACGAAGAGGTCGTGGAGCTGGCCACCAGGATCAACGGGCGGGTGAGCTGCGAGACGGTGAAGGATCCGGTCAGCGGATCGCCGCTTGTCAAAAAGAACCAGCTCATCGACGAGGTCACCGCCAACGCGATTACCCGGATCGGTGTTGAACAGCTCAAGATCCGTTCGGTGCTCACGTGCGAAAGCAAGCGAGGCACCTGCATGCAGTGCTACGGCCGCAATCTGGCTACGGGTCAGATGGTGAAGCTCGGCGAGGCGGTGGGCATCATCGCCGCCCAATCCATCGGCGAGCCCGGAACTCAGCTGACGATGCGTACGTTCCACATCGGTGGCACCGCGTCGCAGACCTTCAAGCAGCCGGTCATCAAGGCAAAGAACGACGGTGTCCTGCGCTTCAACGAGATGCGGACGGTTCAGGCACTCGACGGGAACTGGATTGTGCTGAACAAAAACGGTTCCATTACGGTGCACAACAAAGAGGGCCGCGAGCTCGAGCGTTACAACGTGGTGATTGGCTCGGTGGTGAGCGTGCCCGATGGCGGCGCTGTGAAGAAGGGCGACGTGTTCGCACAGTGGGATCCGTACAACGTCCCGATTCTGACCGAGAAGACCGGGACTGTGGAGTTCCGCGACATGATCAGCGGGGTCACCGTCAAGCGCGAGGTGGACGAAGCCACTGGCGTGTTGGGCACGGTGGTCATCGAGCACAAGGAGGATCTGCATCCTCAGATTGTCATCGTGGATGACAACAAGCAGGTCCTTGCGAGTTACTCGATTCCGGCCGGAGCTCACGTGACCGTGGGCGAGGGCAAAAAAGCCCAGGCTGGTGCGTTGCTCGCCAAGACGCCTCGGAAGATCGCGAAGACCAAGGACATCACGGGCGGTCTGCCCCGGGTGGCTGAGCTCTTCGAAGCCCGCCGTCCGAAGGACGCCGCGGAAATCGCCAAGATCGATGGCGTGGTCGACATCGGCGGGACGGTGCGCGGCAAGCGCAAGATCCTGGTGAAAGACGTCGATTCTGGCGCCGAGGAGGAGCATCTGGTTCCGCTCAACAAACACACCATCGTCTTCAAGGGCGATTTCGTGAAGAAAGGCCAGCAGCTCACCGAAGGCCCCGTGCCTCCGCACGACATCCTGGATGTTTGCGGACCGCAGGAGCTCCAGGAGCACATGGTGAACGAGGTGCAGGAGGTTTACCGTCTCCAGGGGGTGGAAATCTCCGACAAGCACATCGAGATCATCGTGCGCCAGATGCTGCGCAAGGTGAAGGTGACCGAGCCTGGTGACACCGCGCTTCTCTGGGGCGACCAGGTGGACAAGCTCGCCTTCGAGAAGGAGAACGCCGCAGTCATCGAGAAGGGCGGCAAGCCCGCCGAGGCGGTGCCCGTTCTGCTGGGGATCACAAAGGCCTCGCTGGAAACCGATTCGTTCATCTCGGCGGCCTCGTTCCAAGACACCACCCGCGTGTTGACGGAGGCGGCCACGCTGGGTCGGATCGACCACCTGCGCGGGTTCAAGGAGAACGTCATCATGGGGCATCTCATCCCGGCCGGGACCGGATTCCCTGCGGTGCGCGACATCAAGCTCATTAGCTTGGGTGAGCCTCTGCTCGGCGAGTCGCCCAGCGAAGAGCCGGAACCCGCTGTCGGCTAGTCTCCTCGGATTCAACGAAAATTAACCGGCGCCCGGTGGACTTGTTCCTCCGGGCGCTTTTTTTTGTGGGGGCTTCGCGGGCTGATTCTGATTCCGCAAGAATCCGGCTCGCCAGCGAACGCAGGGGCGTGCGAAGCATTGCCCTATGTCAATTGCTACCAAGACCGGTGATGACGGCTCCACGGGACTGATGTTCGGAAGGCGGGTTTCGAAGACCGACGTGCGGATTGTCGCGAACGGGGCCTGTGACGAACTCAATGCCGCGCTTGGGATGGTGCGCGCGTTTTGCAGCGATCCGCTCGTCGTGGAGCCCATCCTGGGCGTGCAAAAGGAGCTGGTGGCATTGATGGGCGAGATCGCCGTCGACGAGCAGGATCGCACCCGTTACGTCGATGGCGGGTATCCTCTTGTGGACGCGGCGATGGTGGGCCGTCTGACGGACGCGATTGATGACCTCGAGAAAAACCACCGGATCAGTTTCAAGCGCTGGGCGACACCCGGCAGCACGCAGGCGAGCGCCGCGCTTGATTTGGCTCGGACGGTTTGTCGCAGGGCCGAGCGCGCGCTGGTGGAGGTTTCGGAACGAGGGCACACGGTCAACCCCGAGAGCGTCCGTTATCTCAACCGGCTCTCGGACCTTTGCTGGCTCTACGCCCGATGGATCGAGACGAAGGCCGGCATGGCGTGAGGGGCCACCCGTTTCGCGGTTGGGGCGGGTGTTTCCGCAGAAAAATGGGGGCGAACTGCTGATTTGTTAAAATCCCCCTTGCACTGATATTGCCCGTGGGGCATGCTTCGCGCCCTTTTCAAAAAAGCACGCCCATATTATGTCCACTGAATTGATGACGGAACTTCTCGAAGCGGGAGTCCACTTCGGCCACCAAACCAAGCGCTGGAATCCCAAGATGAAGCCATTCATCTTCGAGAAGCGGAACGCGATCTACATCATCGATCTGGGAGCGACCGTCCGTCAGTTGGATTCCGCGACCAAGTTTTTGGGCGAGGTCTCCGCGAAAAACGGCAAGGTGCTGTTTGTCGGCTGCAAAAAGCAGGCGCAGGAAGCCATCAAGGAAGCGGCGCAGGCTTGCGGGCAGTTCTACGTGAACCAGCGTTGGCTCGGAGGCACCCTCACCAACCTCACGACCATCCGCAAGAGCATCGCCCGCCTCAAATACATCGAGGAGATCGAGCAGAACCCGATCTTCAGCCAGATGGGCAAAAAGGAGCTCGCCGCCATGGGCCGCGAAGGTGAGAAGCTCAAGCGCAACCTCGAGGGCATCCGCAACATGGAGAAGCTCCCCGACGTCATGGTGGTGATCGACACCACCCGCGAGGCGATCGCCGTGGCGGAAGCCAAGCGCCTCAACATCCCGATCGTTGCGATCGTTGACACCAACGCCGATCCCGAGCTCATCGACTACCCCATCGCGGGCAACGACGACGCCATTCGCGCGATCCGCATCGTTTTGCAGAAGGTTGTGGACGCCATCGTCTCCGGCAGCGGCACAGTGGGGCGCAAGTCCCAGGAAGCCCTGGCGGGCGTGAGCGAGTAGTCCGGTCCTCCTTAACCAACTTTCGCAGAGACGAGGGCGTGGTGCTCTCGTCTCTGCTTTTTTCAACCTCTAACTAAATAAATCTATGAGCACCGCTGTTGTCATTGATGCCCAACTTGTCAAAACGCTCCGAGAGAAGACCAACGCAGGCCTGATGGAGTGCAAACGCGCTCTGGCCGAATCCAACGGCGACTTGGAGGCTGCCGTCGATATCCTGCGCAAAAAAGGCGCTGCCGGCGCCGCCAAGAAGGCGGATCGCGAAGCCAAGGACGGTGTGATCGCCCAAGCCATTTTGGTCGGCGCGAAAGTGGGCGTTCTGGTGGAAGTGAACTGCGAGACCGATTTCGTCGCCAAAAACGACAGCTTCAAAAGCTTCTGCGACGACATGGCCAAGAAGATCGCTGAGCAGCCCGAAGCGGACCTCGAAGGGGATCGCGTTGAGGCGGTGCAAAAGATCGGTGAAAACGTCCGGATCCGCCGTCATGCCCGCCTTGAGGTGAAGGGCAGCGGTTTGGTGGCTGCCTACATCCACACCGGCGGAAAAGTGGGCGTGCTGGTGGAAGTGGGGGCCGACAAGGACACCACCAGCCAGAACGACGACTTCAAACAGCTCGTGCGCGACATCACCCTCCAGATTGCGGCGGCAAACCCGATCGGCGTGGATCGTTCGGAAGTTCCTGCGGCCCTGGTGGAGCGGGAGCGGGAGGTTTACCGGGGCCAGGTGCCCGCAGGAAAACCAGCGAACATCATCGAGAAAATCGTGGATGGCAAAATGGACAAGTTCTACAGCCAGTCCTGCTTGCTGGACCAGGCGTTCATCAAGAACCCCGACCAGACCATCCAGCAACTGCTCGCAGAGAAGAGCAAGGCGCTGGGTGAGAACCTCTCCATCCGGAGTTTCGTTCGTTACGCAGTCGGCCAGGAACTCGTCTAATTGAACGGGGCTGCCTTTTAAAAGGCGGCGATCCGTAATCCTCATCGCATTCAGCCATCCGGCTGAGGTCCCTTTATTGAAGAGCGAACCGCTCTGGGGATCGAAAGCCGGATGGCTTTTTGCTGTACGGATGCCGTGGTGGCGGGGGTGGGGGCAGGGGGATTTCGTGCTAGTAAAACGGCGTCCGATGCTAGCGGCGGATCGGGAGCCGCAATAGGCTGCACCCAGTGAATCGGGGCGCGGGTTTGAGCTGCACAACGCCGCGCGAGGCCGCGCCAGAAAGGTTCACAATGAAGCCACCCCAAGTTTTATGATCATCTCCGATCTCTCGCAAATTGTTGGTCGCCGCTATCCGGCGGGCCGTTTAACCCAGAACCTTGCCGGGGGAGTCGCGCCGATTCAGGCCGCGAACTTCTGCATGGGCAACGTGACACTCGACGCGGACGGTGGGCAGGTTCCCTGGCACAACCAGGAGCAGGAGGAGGTCTATTTCATCGTCGAAGGCACCGGTGAGATGTGCCTCGGCGAGGAGCGCCGGACGGTCACCGGAGGCCAGATGGTTTACATCCCTTCGGGCGTGTTCCATCAGCTCACCAACATCGGGGCGTCGCCTTTGCGGATGATCTACTGCTACGGCCCGGCGGGCGACGTGGCGCATTGGCGCCAGGAGCTCAGCGGCACTTTGCCACGGGCGGGCGTGGATGTGCCGGCGCTCCCGGCGGGGGCCCGGCCCCAATGCACGGTGGCGCCCTCTGAGGGTGAGTAGGGCGCTGAGATTGCCCTTTCCCTTTCGTCCTCGCGCTTTCAGCTTTCGGGCATGACCGAGGCACAACAACAAACCATCGACCGAGTTTTTGAACTTCTCAGCGAGCACTTCGACCACGCCGTAGTCGCGGTCGGCGCTTACGACGAGGACAAACAATATTCCACCGCAGCCTCCTTCTCCGGGGGTGTTGCGGCCGCCCTGGGCCTCTGCAAGCTCTACGAGGCCAAGTGGACCAAGGAACATCTCTGGGGTCCCGACGAAGAGGATCTCCAGGACTGACTTGTGTTCCCCGGGGTGAGTCGCGCCGAGAAAACACCTCTCAACCTCAATCCCTTATGAAAACACATCGCATCGGCATCATCCTCAACGGCGTCACCGGACGCATGGGCACCAACCAGCACTTCATCCGCTCGATCCTCGCGATCATGAAACAGGGGGGGGGGCGGATCAGTGACGGAGAAACCCTCATGCCGGATCCGATCCTGGTCGGGCGCAACGAGGCGAAGCTGGCGAAACTCGCGGCAATGGGCGAAGGCGTGGCATACACAACCGGCCTCGACGCGGTTCTGGCCGATGCGCGCTACAGCGTCTATTTCGACGCCCAGACCACGGGACGAAGGGCGGACGCCGTCCAGCGGGCGATTGCCGCCGGAAAACACGTTTACTGCGAGAAACCGTCCGCGGTGAGCGCGGAAGCCGCCTACGAGATCTACCGCCTGGCCAAGGCCGCCGGGGTGAAACACGGCGTGGTGCAGGACAAACTGTGGCTGCCCGGGCTGGTGAAGCTCAAGACCCTCATCGATTCGGGGTTCTTCGGAGAGATCCTCAGTGTGCGCGGTGAGTTCGGCTACTGGGTGTACGAGGGCGACGTCATCACCCCGCAACGGCCCTCCTGGAATTACCGCAAGGAGGACGACGGCGGCATCATCGTGGACATGCTCTGCCACTGGCGCTACGTGCTCGATAATCTCTTTGGCAAGGTCCGCTCGGTGAGTTGCCTGGGCGCCACCCACGTCAAACAGCGTTGGGACGAGAAAGGGCAGCCCTACGCCTGCACCGCCGACGACTCCGCCTACGCCACGTTTGAGCTGGAGAACGGCGTGGTCGCCCACTTCAACTCCTCTTGGTGTGTCCGGGTGCGCCGGGACGATCTCCTCACGTTGCAGGTGGACGGCACCAAGGGCAGTGCTGTGGCCGGATTACGCGACTGTCTGGTCCAGCATTCCAGTGCGACTCCCCGCTGCACGTGGAACCCCGACATCGATAGCCCGGTCCGTTTCGAGGAAGGCTGGAATCGCGTGCCCAACTACCAGGCGTTCGACAATGCATTCAAAATCCAGTGGGAACTCTTCCTCCGGCACGTGGCCTTGGACGAGCCGTTTCCCTGGGGATTGCTCGAGGGCGCCAAAGGCGTTCAACTCGCCGAGAAAGGCATCGAGAGCTGGCAGAAACGCGCCTGGGTGGATCTGGAGGAGCTGCCCGCCTAGGCCGGCGCTCGCTGGGTTTCGGGGTGCGCGCCCTCCCGGGCGCAGTTACCTGCGGTCCATCGTGACCACCGCGAATGCGGAGTGGTTGTGGATGCTCTCGTGGTTGACGGTGCGCACCTCAAACCAGGCGATCCGGGGATCGTCCCGCAGCAGCGCCGCCACGTTGCGCACGACATCCTCCACGAACACCGGGTTGTCATACGCCTGCATCGTCACGAACCTCTCGTCGGTGCGTTTGAGCAGCGGGTAAATCGGCGCGGAGGCGGACTTTTCCGCAACGGCGATGAGCTCCTCGATCCAGACCATGTCCCAGCCGCCCTGGGCGTCCCGGTTCATCCGCACCGACATCGTGACGTAACCCCGCTGGTTGTGGGCGCCGTAGTCGCTGATCATCTTGGAGCACGGGCAGAGGGTGCTCACGGGCACCGCCACACGCAGGATAAAGTCGTCGGCCTTGCCGTTGGATTCGCCGATGAACGTGCACCGGTAATCCATCGGGGCTTTGAGCCCGCTGACCGGGGCCGTGCGCAGGAGGAAATAGGTGAATTCCACCTCGATATGCGCGGCCTCGGCGTCGAGCCGCTGACGGAGCTCCTGGAGGATGGCGGGCAGGGTGCGCAGGGTGACCTCTCCCTTGTGCTTGGCGAGCACCTGGAGAAACCGGCTCATGTGGGTGCCCTTGAAATGATGGGGCAGGTTCACCGACATGGAGATGCTGGCGGTCGCGTTCTGCCGCTGGTTATCCCGGTCGAGCACCACAATCGGGTAGGTCAAGTCGCAGACCCCCACCTGGTTGATGTCGATCCCCCGCACGTCCGGGGTTTTTTGGATGTCGACCAGCTCGGTTTTCAATGGGGCGCTCGCGGGGGCCGAAGAAGTAACAGGGGCCGATGGGGTAAGATTCATGGAGTTGTTTCAGAGTATTCCGCCCAGGAACTGCTGGTTTCCCAGAGCCGCACTTTGATCACGCGCAGGGACGGTCGAACGGGATAAGGGGTGTCGGTGCGCCGCGCGGACTCGGCCAGGCGCGCCGTGAAAAAGTCGTAGATGGCCTTGGCCATCACCTCGGTGGTGGGATCCTTTTTTTCGAAGCTGATGATCCTCTCCCCGTAAACGCTCTTGAGCTGGGCGTGCATCGGGTCCTCGGTGTTCATGCACAGGGCGTGATCGTATTGCTCGAGAAAATCGCGCATGATTTCCCGGACCACCTTGAAGTCGCACACCATGTCGCTGGCGTCGAGCTGGTCGCTCTCGAGCACAAACTCCACCTTGCGGCTGTGGCCGTGCGGGAACCGGCATTTGTCGGGATGTTTGGAGAGCATGTGGCCGCTCTCGATTTCAAATGTTTTGCAGATCCGGTAAGGCATGGGTCAGGTGCCCTTCTCGTTTCCGAAAAGGGCGATATGGAGGCGGTTGCAATACCTGTATCCGCGCAGTTTGCACAGCGCGACGAGTGTTTCTTCCCGGGCCCGCAGCGTCGCCGGGTCGGTGCCCTGCGGCATCAGCAGCACCTTGGAGGGCGGGATCGACAGGCCGAGTTCACCCGCCAAGGCCTCCAGCTCCTCCACGTCCCGCCCGGTCTCCACGACAAATTTGAGCTGGAATGGATATTTCTCGATCCACTCCCGGAGCACCGCCGGCTGCCGGCGCAGTTGCTCATGGCGCTCCGCCCAGCCCGCTCCGAGCGTTTCCGGCGTGGAATTGCTCAGCTTCGGGCTGAGCGAAGCCAAGTCGCAGGCGATGCCGCCCGGGGCGACGGTGCCCGCCGTCTCGATGGTGATGTGCAGGCCCGCCTCCCGGAGGGCGCCCGCCAGGGCGTGGATGCCCTTGGCAATCATGGGTTCGCCCCCCGTCAGCACCACGTGCCGGGCCGGATGCTCCCGCACCCTCTCCACGATCGTCTCGATGCTCAGCTCGTCGCCTTCCGGATTCCAAGACGCGTACGGCGTGTCGCACCACGCGCAGCGCAGGTTGCACCCGGCCGTGCGCACGAACACCGAGGGCACGCCGACCAACTCGCCTTCCCCCTGGATCGAGTAAAAGATCTCAGAGATCCACATGCGCTGACTCGTTTGGATCGGGCTTCGGCGGAAGCGGCCCCTGGTGCGCGTAGAGCGTGGGATCCGGCAGGCCCGCCAGCAGGAACGCTTCCCGTCGCTCCACGCACGTGCCGCATTCCCCGCAGTGAATTTCCCCGCCCACGTAACACGACCACGTCTGCGCGAAATCCACCCCCAACTCCGCCCCCCGCCGGGCGATGGACGCTTTGTTCATCGCGATAAAGGGCCGCAGGATCTCGATGGCGGCGTACGTCCCCCGTTTCACCGCGTCCGCCATGGCCTGCATGAACGGCTCCCGGCAGTCGGGGTAAATCGCGTGGTCCCCGGCGTGCGCGGCGATCACCAGCCCTTGCGCTTCCCGGCTTTCGGCAAGCCCCGCGGCGATGGCCAGCATGATCCCGTTGCGGAAGGGCACGACGGTTTTTTTCATCGACGCCTCCTCGTAATGGCCCGCCGGGATCTGGCCTCCGCCCTTGAGCAGGTCAGAGGTGAAATGGGTTGCCATGAAATCCAGAGGGATGACCAGGTGCGTCAGGCCGAGTTTCTCGGCGTGCCAGCGGGCAAAGGGGATTTCCCGGGCGTTGTGTTTGGAGCCGTAGTCGAAGCTCAGCGCGCAGCGGACTTCATGGTGCGCGTGCGCCTCGTAGAGGGCCGTCACCGAGTCCATCCCGCCGCTGAGCAACACGACCACCTTCATTCCGGGAAACTGGCGTCCACGCTGACGGTGATCCCGCCGCGCGCGGCAAACTCGCCGTGCACGTTGAGCACGCGCGGCTGGCAGCAGGCGGCCAGATCCTCCAGGATCCGGTTCACCACCTCCTCGTTGAAGCTGCGCGTGTTGCGGAACGCGGAGAGGTAAAACTTCAGCGACTTGGTTTCGATGCAGCGGTCGCCCGGGATGTATTCGATGCGGACCTTTGCAAAGTCGGGTTGGCCGGTGATCGGGCAAAGCGACGTGAAGTCCGAGCAGTCAAAGCGCACCCAGTAATCGCGCTGGGGGAAGCGGTTCTCGAACGTCTCAAGGATTTCAACGGAGGGTTTGCTGGGAAATTCAGCTTTGGCGTTGCCCAGCAGCGTCAGGCTGCCGCGGGATGTTTTTTTGGGCTTGGTCATGAAAAATGGTTTCCCGAGCACTAAGACGAGAACCTGTGCCGAAGCAAACGCGTTTTGAAGGCGGCCGCCAGATACCGTCCGCCGTTTTCAGGGGCTTGAGGGTTTTGGGCGCCCTTTCTCAAAGGGCGGCGGCCCGGGATTGGAGCCAGGCCAGGGCCGAGTGCGCCGCCTGGGTGCCGCTGGCAAAACAGCCGGTGAGCAGATACCCCCCGGTGGGCGCTTCCCAGTCGATCATTTCGCCGGCCACAAACACGCCCGGCACGGCCCGCAGCATCAGCCCCGGGTCCAGCGCGTCCCAACACACGCCGCCCGCCGAGGAAATGGCTTCCGCGATCGGGCGCGGCCCGGTGAGCGGCAACACACAGTTTTTCACCCGCTCGGCAAGTTCCTGCGCGGATCCGTAAGGGCCTTGTCCGGGCAAGTTGCCGAGGATCGCCACGACCGCCTCGCCCAGGCGCCAGCGTTGCCGGGCTTCCTCAAGGAAATTGCGCCGGATCGGCCCCATCCGGGCCACGAGTTCTTCCCGGGTAAACGTGGGCTTGAAATCAATCCGCAACTCCGGGCGCGCCTGGGATCGGAGCACGGCACCCAGTTGGTAAAGGGCCCCGCCTTCGAGCCCGTACCGGGTCACCAACAGTTCTCCCGCGACCTCTTCTTCGCCCGCCCGCACGACAATGCTTTTGATCGGGCGCCCCTCCGCAACGTCCAGAGCGGCCTGCGGCCAGGGCAGTTCCCAGCCGCAGTTGGCGGGTTCCAACGGCCTCGTTTTTACTCCCGCCGCGCTCAAACCCTCGATCCACCGGCCGTCGGAGCCGGTTTCCGGCCAGGACCCGCCGCCCATCGCCAGGATCACGGCGTCCGCAGTGGCGGTTTTTGGCTCGCCGTTGACTTCGAACTCCAGGGTGAGGGGCGCGCCCGGCCGCAGCCCGGTCCACCGGTGGTGCGTGGCAAAACGCACGCCTCGGGTGCGCAGCCGTTGCAGCCAGCGCCTCAGCAGCGGCGCCGCCTTGAGGGCCCGCGGGTAAACGCGGCCCGTGGAGGCAACAAAGGTTTCCACGCCCAATTCCGCTGCCCACCCCCGGAGCGCTTCGCCATCAAACCGCCCCAGCATCGCTTCCCAGACCCCGGCGGGCTGCTCCGGACCGTGGTAACGGGTGGCAAATTTATCGCGCGGCTCGGCCTTGGTGAGGTTGAGCCCGCCGCGTCCGGCCACGAGGAACTTCCGGCCCACGGAGGCTTTGGCCTCGTAGAGCGTGACCGCAGCTCCCCCGTCGGCCGCAATCTCGGCTGCCCTCAGCCCAGCCGGGCCTCCCCCTACAATTGCAATCTCCATGCGCCATCGAATCAGACTCCGCCCGGCCCCTGCAACGCTCTCTTTGCCCGGGGCGCCAAGGAGCCCCGGTTTGCGCGCCGGGGCACTGCCGATTCTGGGGCTGTGGGAGCCCGGGCCTCCGCAGTCGATCAACGATATTTTGTGTGGCCCCCCACTCACCCCCCCACTCAGCTTGGGTAGGAATCCAAAAGCATACCCCTCTCATCGAGCGAATTTTGGAATGGAACATCTGCCCTTTGCCGAAGTTGGAGCCGGACCCGCAAAATCCGGCTGAACGCCGCGCGGTTGCAGGCTGTTTTTTAGTCCCGACCTTCGTTTTCGGTTGAAGAGAACATCCCTTCCCCTCCTTGCTTCCGGCCCTCCACTCCCCTAGCCATGGGGCACCCCCATGCGCATCGTAATCGCCCTTCTCTCCCTGTTCGCCGCGCTGACCGCGGGCGCCCAGGAAAAATCCTCCAGGACACCAGCCAGAGTCTATCCGCCCGTCATCGAGGGGGCGAAGTCCGAGACCTACCGCAAGGTCGGCGACACCGAGCTCAAGGTCTGGATCTTCGACCCCGAGCGGAAAGGCGCAAAGCCCCTGCCCGCCATCGTGTTCTTTTTCGGCGGCGGCTGGTCCTCCGGTTCGCCCACGCAGTTTGAACCGCAGAGCCGTCACCTCGCCGCCCGCGGCATGATCGCGCTTGTCGCCGACTACCGCGTCAAGACCCGCCAGAACGCCAAACCGGTCGACTGCGTCGCCGACGCCAAGGCCTGCGTGCGCTGGGTGCGCGCCAACGCCGGACGCCTGGGCATCGACCCGGACCGCATCGCGGTCGGCGGCGGTTCGGCCGGCGGCCACCTCGCGGCCTCTGTGGCGACCCTGCCCGGGCTCGACCCCGCCCCGGATGACAAGGCCATCTCCTGCCTGCCCAACGCCCTTGTGCTCTTCAATCCCGCCACCGTCATGGCGCCCCTCCCCGGTCTGGATCTCAAGGGCTTTTTCGGCTGCGAACCGAACGAGATTTCGCCGCTTCACCACGTGAAGAAAGGCATGCCGCCCACGATCATCTTCCACGGCAAGGCCGACGCCACCGTGCCCTACGCGACCGTCGAAAAATTCGCCGAAGTCATGAAGGCCGCCGGCAACCGTTGCGAACTCGTCGGCTACGAAGGCCAGCCGCACGGGTTCTTCAACAAGGCGAAGTATGCCGAGACCCTCGCGGCGACCGACGATTTCCTCGTCTCGCTCGGCTATCTGCCGGCCAAGAAATAAGCCATGCGCCTGATCCTCGCCTGCTTGATCCTCCTAGCCTGCCGCCTCTCGGGCGCGACGCAGCCCAACGTGGTCGTGCTGCTGGCCGACGACGCCGGCTGGGGCGATTATTCCTTCAACGGCAACCGCCAGATCGCCACGCCGAACATCGACTCCATCGCCAAGGGCGGCGTCCACTTCGAGCGTTTCTTCGTCCAGCCGGTCTGTTCTCCCACCCGGTCCGAATTCCTGACCGGACGCTATCACCGCCGCCTCGGCGTGTACGGCGTGTCGACCGGCCAGGAGCGGATGAACCCCGACGAAAAAACCTTCGCCGACTCCTTCAAGGCGGCGGGCTACGTGACGGGCATCTTCGGCAAGTGGCACAACGGCAGCCAGTGGCCTTACCATCCGCTCGCCCGAGGCTTCGAGACCTTCTGGGGTTACACCTCCGGGCACTGGGGCGAATACTTCGACGCGCCCCTCGAACACAACGGCGTCATGAAGTCCTCGCAGGGCTACATCGTCGACGTGCTCACCGAAAAGGCTCTGCAGTTCATCGAGCGGAACCAGTCCAAACCTTTCCTCTGCTTCGTGCCGTTCACCACCCCGCATTCGCCTTGGTCCGTTCCGGCGAGCGACTGGGCGCGCTTCAAGGACAAGCCCATCGCGCAGACCGCCACGCAGGCGGCCAACGAGCGGGTCAACGAGCGGGTCAACGAGCGGGTCAACGAGACGCGGTGCGCCCTCGCCATGGTGGAGAACCAGGATCGCAACGTCGGACGCATCCTCGCCAAGCTCAAGGAACTCCACCTCGAGAACGACACCATCGTGGTCTACTTCTCCGACAACGGTCCGAACGGCCACCGCTGGACCGGCGGCATGAAGGGCACCAAAGGTTCCACCGATGAGGGCGGCGTGCGTTCGCCGCTCTTTATCCGCTGGCCCGCGCAGATCGCCGCCGGCACGCGAGTCAAACCCATCGCCGGGGCAATCGACCTCGCCCCGACCTTGCACGCTCTCGCGGGCGTGAAACGACTCGGGGATAAGCCTCTCGACGGCCGCGACCTTTCGCCGCTGCTCAAGAACGCTACCGACGCCGACTGGGCGCCCCGCCAGATCTTTCAGACCTGGGGCGGCAACGTCAGCGTGCGCACCGAGACCCATCGTCTCGACAACGCCGGCGACCTCTTCGACATGGACGCCGATCCGGGGCAGACCAAGCCGATCCAGGCCTCCCAGCCGGAGCTGGCCCGGGAACTCACCGCCGCGGTGGTCGCGTGGCGCAGGGAGATGGGCATCGCTGCGCCCGGCGGCAAAGGCAAGGGGGGCAACGGCCCCGGCGGCGCTGTCGATCCGCGGCCCATCGCGGTGGGTTACCGCGAGTTCCCGATCACCATCTTGCCGGCCCGCGACGGCGAACCACGCGGCGGGATGCGCCGCAGCGCGGCGGCGCCCAACTCCTCTTATTTTGTCCACTGGACCAAGCCGACCGACGCCGCCGTCTGGAACATCGAAGTGGTCACCACCGGCATGTATGTCGTGACGCTCGACTACGCCTGCGCCGCGGCCGACGTGGGCTCGCAGATCGAGTTTTCCCTCGGAGGCGCCCGCCTCAGGGGCAAGGTCAGCGAAGCCTTCGATAGCCCGCTTAAACCGGAACAAGACACCCTCCCCCGGCCGTCCGCCGAGTCGGTCATGCGCGACTTCCGGACGATGACCCTGGGCGAGGTGCGCCTCGAGCCAGGCAAAGGCGAACTCAAGCTGCGCGCCACCGACATCCCAGGCAAGAGCGTGATGGACCTTCGCCGCGTGACCCTCACCTTGAAGTAAACATGCCGCCGATGTCACGGCGGTCGGTTTTAGGAACGGCGGGTTACTGATGGATTAACGGCGACGAGTCGAATTTGAACCCCAGCAGGTTGCCAGCGTCGCCTTCGTCGGATCAATCAGGACGGGAGAGGTCACGGGTGCCGGCCCCCAGAGGCCTTTCCGAAACGGATACTCGCCGGTGAGCAGCGCATATCGCGAGGGCGTGCAAACCGATGAGGCCGAGTGTGCATCTGTAAACCGCCGGCCTTCGCTTGCGAGGCGGTCGATGTTCGGCGTCTTCACCTTTGTCGCGCCGTAGCAGCCCACGTCGCCGTAACCGAGGTCATCGGCAAGGATGAGTACGATGTTGGGCCGCTGATCCGCAGCAAGCGCGCTGACAGCAATGAGGTGAGCGAGGAAGAGGATGGAGAGAAGGTTTATGGGGTGATGAGTCTGGATCTGCCTGGGGAACGCAGCTTTCGAGGATTTCGTGCCGACTTTCGGAGTGAGACCGATGTTGACGCCAGCCCAGCCTCGGCGCTTTTGCCCGTGCCACCCTCCGTCCAATGGAATGTGCAGTGTTGCGCACGCAGGGCGCGCCAAAGAAGAGGTGGAGCGAGTCGAGTGCGAAGTGTCATGATCATGGGGGGTGGCGCAGTTTGCTGAGGGAGCGGGACAACGGGGGAGGGCCGGTCTGCGGGCATGGCCGCGGGTTCAATCGTAACCCGCATTGGGTTTGCAGCCAGAGGCAAGGGACGCAAAGAGGAAGACAGAAAATGCAACGCGAGCGCGATGGATGCACGGAAGAGGGCTGTTCCCCTCCGAGGCCTCCTGTTCGAGTTCGGAGAGCTTTATTGAGTAGAAAATCTCTCGGTTCCTTTTCAGGCGACCAAAACGCGCAGAGCCACTCTCTGAGCCCCAAAATTCGTTCCGTGAACCCGCCGGAGCAAAAAGCGGTGAAACGTTGGGTTCGAAATTAAAACGGCGCGGACGTGCGTCTCTGGAGGCGCAGGGGGTGTTTTCACATTTTGTCTGTCCCCAGCGTTCCCATCCCCTGCGCTCCCAAAAAGACGCAGGGCCGGGTAGTGACGGCGCTTGGGGAGTTGGTGTTGCGGATGCGGGGCGGGGTGCCTGGGAAATTGGTGGGAGAGTTGACCGCGCCGGGCGAGTCCACGGTGATGGCGAGGCTTGCGGCGGAAAAACACATTTACAGCGCGGCCACGGTGTTGCCGGAGGGCATGAGGCGGGTGCCGGAATCGGTGTTCAATCGCGCGTATGAGAACGGGCGCTACACGGCGTTCCTTGAGGCGGTGGTGGATGAGGGCGCCGAGATCAACCGCGGCATTGCCCAGAGTGCCTTCCCTCAAGGGGCGGGTTCCGGACTGATGACCGTGAGCGAAGCGGGAGTGGTGCGGCTGGTGGGACGACTCGCTGACGGGGCGACCATTTCCCATGCGAACCGGCTGTCGCCCACGCTGGGCTGGCCGGTGTATGCGGCGCTCTATGGAGACCGAGGGTTTGTCACGGGCAGGGTGCAGTTTGACGCGGCTCAGGCGGGCATCGATGCCGTCTGCGACGCGATGGAATGGGTGCGTCCAGCCGGGCGGACTCCGCCTTATCGGGCCGGATGGCCGGATGGAATCGCTCTGGGATTCGCGGCGTCCAAGGATGCTGTCCCGGCCAGTTCGGCGAACCCCTCCAGCGTGTTCGGCCCTCGGTTGCCTGTGAACGCGGCCCAGTAGTTCGCGACCGTGGCGGTGGCGCTGTCCGGGGGCGGGTTGGATGCAATCGCGTGGCAACCGGCTCGTGTGACCCGGGATTATGTTCTCAGAATGTCGGGTTCGACCCCCGCCAACAGCCCACTGAGGGGTTTTGAACGAGGGTTTTCGCCGGGCGATGGCGCAGATTCATGGCTGCCCCCAAGAGCCTAAAGGGCTTACGACCTCCAGCCCACGGTCGGCCGAATGGAATGAGGCCTACCCTGGGAGCTGGTGGAGTCATGATTCAACCGCAAAGCGGGTCCGGCCTGCACGGAGGCCAGACCGCCGATTGGGGGCGCAACCCCGCCGGGGTTAAATCGTTTAGCGGGACGTGGTCCCCGGGGTAGCGGTCTGGCGGCCGCAACCCTGGGCTGAAGGACGGGAACGCCGTTGTCGGAGGGAAACGGCCGGGCAAAATGGCGTAATGCCGTTGGCGTTTGGTGGGGAATGCGTTTGGTGCGCGCCGCTGTGGCAGGCTTCTTATGCCGCCGCCGTGCCCGGTAATGCCCGCGAGCCGTGCTCCTCGCGCACGCCCTCTGCGCCTTTGGGCTGCCGCAGCCGATCAACGATATTTTGTGTGTGCCCTGTGCTCTAGGATCTGCAGATCGGTGCGGCGCAAGGGACGGTCAATCGTGGAAATATCTCCAGCAGACTGAGCCGCTGAGGATCTCGCAAGCCTGGGACATCCGGGAGGCGGGTTTGGCGCGTTTTGCCCAGTGGGGGGAAATTTTCTCCAGAAAAAACTCAATACATCGAATGAAAAAAAGTCTCTATATCGCCGCCGCGGCTTTTGTCTCGGCCTCATTGATCTCCACTTCGCACATCTCCACTGCGCAAGCCGCGGCGGAGGAGAAAACAGTGGTGGCAGTTGCCTCCGAAGCTGGAAATTTCAAAACCTTGGTCTCAGCCATCAAAGCCGCAGGCCTTTCGGAAAAACTGAGTGGCAAAGGCCCTTTCACGGTGTTCGCACCCACCGATGAAGCTTTTGCCAAACTTCCAGCCGGCACGGTGGACAACCTGCTCAAACCTGAGAACAAGCAAAAGCTCACCGATCTGCTCACCTACCATGTCGTGCAAGGAAAAATCATGGCTGCCGATGTGAAAACCGGCCCGGTGAAGACGGTAAACGGCAAGGAGGTTGAGCTCAAATCCGAGAACGGCAAAGTGACCGTGGGTAAGGCTCAGGTCACCAAAGCGGATGTGGACGCTTTCAATGGAGTCATTCACGTCGTCGACACGGTGTTGATGCCGTAAGGCCTTGTTGAAAAGAGCTGGGGGAAGAGCTCGCCAGCCCTTCCCGGGTCAGGACTCCTCGCACGGAGTCCTGACTTCGTTTCCTCCCGAGCCTTTGCGGCCGAATGCCAGGTTTGATTCTCCCGGGCTCTGTTGTGTGCGCTTCGCCGGATCCGATTTTCTGGAGTCGGTGTTTGAACTCGTCATTGAACGAACTGCGCGTTTCTGGAGGGGCGTTGGTTTGCTGGGATTGCTTCATTTTGGTCCGCAACTTTCAGAACCCTTCCCGTCTTTCCGTTCAACCGTGACAGGCTCCGTGCGTCTTCGCAGAGGGGGCGAGCGGTTCGGCCTTCGCATGGATAATTTATGTGTCCCCCGTGCAATTCCCAAATCGCTCGTTTTGGGTGGCGACCTCAGCGAGGTTGTGATGAATCGGTCTACTCCATCTGACTGCCGGAGGTCCCGTGGCGGGCAGTTTTCAGGGGACATGCCTGAATGGCACTGAATGAAGCCCGAAAGCCGAAGTTCCAACCTGCTTGTTTGGGTCCTTTGAGATCTTTGAGGATGTGCCCGGTGCAGGGTTGGGAGAGGGGAAGGGAAACCGCAGAGGAACGCAGATGCGCGCAGAGGAATTCTGAGGTGAAATCCTCGCTGCGATCTTTGAGATCTTTGCGGTTACGAAAAAACCGTGCACGGGCCACGGGCTCGGAGCCTCACTTGGCCGAGCCCTCCTCAATCTTCACCGCAGAGGAACGCAAGGGGCTCAAAGATTCCGGGAGTTCACGCGAACGCGCGGTGCCAAGAGTTGGCGAATCCGCTCGCCCAAAAAGCGCCCCGTTGCCCCGGTCACAGAGGGAAACGTCGAAAAGAAGCCTGAACTCAGTGCCATGCGGGACATGCCCTCTGTGCGAAATCCCCCCCTTGGTGTTTATTTCGCCGGATTTTCCTCTCCGTAAATCCTGAGGTTCCGAATCGTGGCGCCGGCCGGGCCCGCGCCGATCCAAGTCAGCCCTTTCCTGGTGCTGAAATAGTCGTGTTGGGCGCGCAGTTCTTGGCCGTCGAGCCGCGCAGCCACTTGATCCTCCCTCCACTCGACGCGGAGATGGTGCCATTCACCCACACGAACCGGCATCTCGCGCACGGCGAGAATTTTGGGTGTGCTCTTCGAGTCTTGGGCGATTTGGATTCGGTTTTGCAGAACAATAACCCTTCCCACATGCGGGGGACCATCGCAGCCGACGCCGAAATACCCCGCGCCCTCGAGTCGGAACTCCAGCTCGACCACCGCATTTTTAAGCCCCACGCGATGATGGAGCACCGCGCTGTGTTTTTCCTGCGGAATCTCAGCAGCCCTGAGCTCCCCGTTTTCGGGAGTCCATTGGCCATGATGGATTTTCCATGCCGCACCCAGAGGTTCGGTCAATTGCGGGCTGGCCACGAGAGGCAAAGGAGCGGCATGGAGCAGCCATGAATTGGCGGGGGCTGCGGGGGCGGGCGATTCCGCGAAACCGCTGTGCAACCCGCAAGCGAGCAGGCTGCCACAGAAGAGCGCGCGGCAGGAGTTGAGCAGTGTGTTTCGCTGCGGGAATATTCGGGACAGGATGGCGTGTTTCATAAGAGGCGGCTCTGAGCAGAGACCTCTTGCGCTGCTTTTTCTTAAAGCTGTTCCCCACCGCGAACGCGGACCCTCTGTGGGCTTGCATTTCAGCGGGACAAGAAATCTCCCGTCCTCCCCCTATCACCGGCGGGCACGACTATCCATGCTGTGTGTTGATCTGGGGGACAGGCCCTTGGTGATCTGCTCCGTCGGTTCAGCGTCCGCAATGAGCCGCACTCAGCGAAGGGCTTACGGCAGTCAGTGAATCATCCGCGGAAATCTGAGGCATCTGCGGTTCACCTGCAGTCAGCAGGGACTGATCTGGGGGAGATGCCTTTCGTTCACAAAACCCCTCCACGCCGGTAATGATGCGAGGAGCACAGGCTTTCGATTCAACAAATCACGCGCCGGTGTTTTGTGCGTCCTTTGGCGGAGTGTTTCCGTCGCCTCGCAGCGCTCTTCGCAATGCCTTTGGCGAGACCCCAAGCTCCCGCACGAAACACCGGTGGATGTTCCGGAGCGACGAGAACCCTGATTCCCTGGCCACCTCGGCGATTGTTTTGTTGGGACGGGCTAGGAGCCGTTGAGCGTGTTCGAGCCGGACTCTGAGCAGATGCCCGGCGGGTGAACGCCGCAGCTCCGAGCGGAAGGCGTAATGCAGCGCGCGCAGCGACATCCCGGAGGCTTTGGCGATTTCATCGACGCTGAGGTTCCTGGCGAAATGCGCGGCGATAAACTCCACTGCGCGCCCCACGCCTTGGTGGGTGAGCGCCAGCGCGTCGGTGCTTTGCCGTTGCACAATCCCGCGCACCGGCACCACCACCCGGGCGTGCTCCGGCGCGCCGTGGCGCATGAAACTCTCCAGCGCAAGGCCCGCCCGGTAGGCCACTTCCGCCATGTTCAGGTCCACGCTCGAAAGGGGCACCGGCGAGCATTCGCAGGCCAGCTCGATGTTTCCCGCCCCAAGAATCGCGACCTGCTCGGGAATCCGCAGCCCGGCCGCGAGACAGGTCTGCGCCGCGTCGCAGGCCAGCAGGTCATCGAGCGCAAACAACCCGACCGGTTTGGGCAGCGTTTGCAGCCGCTGTCCCAGCCACTCGCGGAACTCCTCCCAGCCCTGCCCTCCGGCTCCCAGCGGTTTTTTCCATTCTAACAATGTGCAGATCTTGCCCGCGGCGGTGAGCGTCTCCAGAAACCCCTCTCGCCGCTCCCGCTCCACGCGGCCCCGGCCAATGCTCAGCCATGCAAAATTCCGGTAGCCGCGATCCAGAAAATGCTCCGCCGCGACCCGACCGCAGCCTCGGTTGTCCTCCTCCACGGAGGGAAAGGGATGCGCGCCGTGGTTGGCGCCGAAGAGCACCGTGGGTTGCCGCCCGAGTTGCCTCTCGATGAACGGCGCAAGCCGGGGCGTGTCGGTGTCGTTGACCAGCAGACCGTCGCCTTGCCATTCCCCGGGGTCCGACGCCTCCAAGAGCGGGCGGCTGGCGAGGTGCCACTGGCATTCCCGGGCGCAGCGGCCGATGCCTTCGAGGAACCGGGGGTCGTACCAGCCCAGGGCGACCAGCACATGGCGTTTGGGAGCGGGGGGGGTGTTTTGCACGGAGAGTCCTTAAAGTTGCGCAAGGTGTCTGTTTACGCAAGGCGCCTCTCGTTTTATCTTTTCCGATGGGTTGCGCGGATTGCTTCCCCCTCCTTTTTCCCGCGCCCGACGTTCCCCTGACTCCCTCCTGCCTCCGCTTGCTCCCATGAAACCCGTCTATCTCATCGCCAACGGCGACCTGCGCCTCTCCGCCAACCAGAAATGTGAAGCCGCCCAGGCGGCCATGGAACGCCAGATCGTGGCGGCCGTGGAACGCGAAGGCCGCACGGTGGTGAGGGCACACGGCTACGACCGGAAGAAGAAACACAGTTTCATCGACAGCCAGAAATACGGGATGGAGGTGTTCAAAAACATCCCGGCCGACGCCCCGCTGATCGTGGCGGAGGCGGTCTGGCAATACAGCCATCATCTGCTGCACGGTTTGCTGACGCACCGGGGGCCGATCCTCACCCTGGCAAACTGGAGCGGCACATGGCCGGGCTTGGTCGGCATGCTCAACCTCAACGGTTCGCTCACCAAGGCCGGCGTCGCCCACAGCACTCTTTGGAGTGAGACTTTCGAGGACGATTTTTTTAAGGACGGCCTGAAACGCTGGCTCAAGTCCGGGAGGATCGAACATGACACCTCCCACGTGCGGCCGCTTGCGGAATGCAAGGTGCCTGCGGCTGCCGCTCAACTCGGTCGGCGTTTTGCGCGCGAGTTCAAAACGGAAAAAGCCATCATGGGCGTTTTCGACGAGGGCTGCATGGGGATGTACAACGCGATCATCCCCGATGAACTCCTGCACGGCACGGGCGTGTTCAAGGAGCGCCTCAGCCAGTCCACGCTTTACGCAAAGATGCTCACGGTGTCCGACACCGAGGCGCGCGGCGTCCTGAGTTGGCTGATGAAAAAGGGGCTCCGGCTCAATCTCGGGTCGGACGAGGCGAGTGATCTCACCGAGAGGCAGGTGCTTGAGCAGTGCAAAATGTACATCGCCGCGGTGCGTCTGGCCGATGAGTTCGGGTGTGCCACCATCGGCATCCAATACCAGCAGGGCCTCAAGGATCTCGCCCCGGCCTCGGATCTGGTGGAGGGCATGCTCAACAACGCCTCGCGTCCGCCGGTGTTCCGCGAAGGCACCCGGCAGGAGCTTTACCCCGGCGAACCCCTGCCGCATTTCAACGAGGTCGATGAATGCGCCGGGTTGGACGGCCTCATCACCGCGCGGCTCTGGCGGAAACTCGGGTTCGCTCCCGAGAACACGCTGCATGACCTGCGCTGGGGACGGCATTTCAAGGGGGGCGGGGTGGACGCCTATGTCTGGGTGCTGCTCATCTCCGGGGCCGCGCCGCCCGAGCATTTTGTGGGCGGCTGGAAAGGCGCAAGCAGCGAGCGCCAGCCCTCGATGTATTTCCGGCTCGGCGGCGGGACCCTGAAGGGGATCAGCAAGCCGGGTTGGATCGTCTGGAGCCGGGTGTATGTGGCCGAGGGCCGTTTGAAGTTCGACACGGGGCTGGCTGAGGTGGTGGCTTTGCCACGCGAGGAAACCGAGGAGCGCTGGCGTTTGACCACTTCGCAATGGCCCATCATGCACGCTGTTTTCCAGGGAATCACCCGCGACCAGATGATGGCGCGCCATCCCTCCAACCACATCCAGGTGGTGTATGCGCCTGACAAAGCGGCCGCCCGCCGGGGGCTCCTGGCCAAAGCCGCCGCGATGCGGGAACTTGGCTTGGAAGCGTTTGTGTGTGGAGATCTCTCATGAACACCCACCGTCACACCGAACTCCTCGAACTCTCCCGCGACCTCGGCGCCGAGCACCGCCACCTGGCCATTTTGGGCGAGGGGAACACCTCCGCGCGCCTCGACGCCGACTCGTTTTGGGTGAAGGCCAGCGGCAGCAGCCTCGGCACTCTCAAGGACGGCGACTTGGTCGCGTGCCGGTTTGCGCCGCTGCTCGAGCTCATGGACGAGACGGCGCCGGAGGACGAGCGGGTGGACTCGGTCCTCTTCGCCAGCCGGTTGGATGAGCAAGCCAGGAAGCCCTCCGTCGAGGCGCTTTTCCACGCATTTCTGCTCACCCTCCCGGGCGTCGAGTTCGTGGGCCACACCCACCCGGTCGCGGTGAACTCGATCCTCTGTTCCCCGCGCGCGGAGGAGTTCGCCAAGCGGCGGATTTTTCCCGACGAAGTCGTCTGCTGCGGGCCCGCCTCGGTTTTTGTGCCTTACATGGATCCCGGTCTGAAACTCGCGCAGGAGATCCGGCTGCGGACCCTGGCGTTCCTTGAGGAGCGCGGGGCTCCCCCCCGGGTGATCCTGCTCAAGAGCCACGGCATCATTACCCTGGGCGGCTCGGCTTCCGCGGTCAAAGGCGCGATGCTCATGGCGGTGAAGGCGGCGTCGATTTTCCTCGGGGCGGCGGCTCTGGGGGGGCCGCTGTTCATGAGCGACGCCGACGTGGAACGCATTGGGAACCGCCGGGACGAGCACTACCGCCAAAAGGCGCTGAAGTTGTGAGCGCGTGTTCCTACGTGGCCTGTGACTTGGGGGCGGAGAGCGGCCGGGTCATCCTCGGCACGCTCGACTGCGGCCGGGTCCGCCTTGAGGAGGTGCATCGTTTCCCGAACGAGCCCGTGAGCTTGGACGGTTCGCTGCGCTGGAATCTGCCCCGGTTGTTTCAGGAAATCCTGACGGGTCTCGGCGAAGTGGCCGCCCGCGGAGTGAAGGTGGAAAGTGTCAGCGTGGATTCCTGGGGCGTGGATTACGCCTGGCTGGGCGCGGGCCAGCCGTTGCTGGCGCAGCCGCATCACTATCGCGATCCCCGCACGGAGTCCGCTTTTCAGTCGGTGACGGAGTCGGCGCTGGCCGATCTGGTTTTTGAGGAAACGGGGCTCCAATTCATGCCCATCAACACGCTCTACCAGATCATGGCCGATCAGCAGAAGAGTCCCGGGCTGGTCGCGCTGGCGGACCTTTTTTTGCCCACGGCGGACTACCTCCATTTTCTGCTGAGCGGGGTGGCGGTGGCGGAGCGTTCCCTGGCCAGCACCACCCAGCTGTACAACCCGGTCACCCGGGATTGGTCGCGTCCGCTCCGGGAGGCGCTTCAGCTGCCCGGGAAAATTTTCCCGCCCATTGTGGCCTCCGGGACCCGGCTTGGGCCTCTGCGGGAGGATATCGCCAACGAAACCGGCCTCGGCCCTGTGGAAGTCGTCGCCACCTGTTCCCACGACACCGGCGCCGCGGTCGCCGCGGTCCCGGCCACCGGTGAAGACTGGGCGTTCCTGAGCTCCGGCACGTGGTCGCTCATCGGCGTTGAGTTGAACGCGCCCCTCATCAACCCCGAAGTGCGCGCCCGTGGCTTCACCAACGAGGCGGGGTTCGCCAATACCACCCGCTTCCTCAAGAGCCTTGTCGGGCTTTGGATTCTTCAGGAGTCCAAGCGCGAATGGGCGCGGCAGGGGCGCCATTTGGATTACGCCGCGTTGGCCGCCGCCGCCGGCGACACCGAGCCGTTCCGGTCCGTGATCGATCCGCTCGATCCGCGTTTCCTGCGGCCGGGGCGGATGCTGGAAAAAATCGCGGCGTTCTGCCGGGAAACGGATCAGCCGGAGCCGGAAACCCCCGGGCATTTTGTGCGCTGCATCTACGAGAGTCTCGCGCTGATGTACGCCCGCACGCTGGGGGAGTTGCGTGAGCTGACGGGGCGGACCCTTGGCGTGCTGCACATTGTGGGGGGCGGCAGCCAGAGCGAGCTGTTCAACCAGTGGGTGGCCGACGCGACGGGGTGTGTGGTGATGGCGGGCCCGGTCGAGGCGACGGCGGTCGGCAACGTGCTTCTTCAAGCCCTGGCCATGGGGCAGTTGTCTTCAGCTCAGAGTCTGCGCGGAATCGTGCGCAATTCATTTGAGATTCGCCGGTTTGATCCCCGTCCCGAGGCTTCCTGGCAAACGCTCGCCGCGCGTCTCGACCGGTGAATCCGTGAGCGGGGGGAGTGTCCCGGGCAATGGGCAAAAGTTCCGCTTGAGCCGTCGCACCGGGGCATTCACCGGCTTGGCTCTGGCTTCACCAGAATCTCAAGGCTCACGCATCCAAAAAGACGCCAGAGAGGCGAGCGCGGGGGGCTGTCGATTGAACCCGAAAACGGAAGTTCCAGCGGAATGACTGAAGGGGCGAAAGTGCAAAGCCTTTGGGTTCCGCAATTTCCAAAAATCCCTCCGCGATCCCCACGCACTCCGCGTGAAAATAATCTCTCTCTGAAACTTCGGAGTTCGTGTTGAATTTCGCGGCGCTGACGTGTGACTCGCGCGGGGGCTCTGGAGCCGGAGGCATCTCAGCCTGATGCCGGAGGCATCGGAGGTTGTCGCCAGATGGGTGACAGCTTCTGCCGCCCCTCGCCGGGGTGGAATGTTTCTGGGGGGGCTCGTTCCGGCGGTGTCGCTTCGCTCGACCGTTGGTTATGACCGAAGTTCCCTCCGGCCTGCTGCGCGCTCAGAGAAATTGTGCGTCCCCCCCGTATGCTGCGCCCGTTTGGGTGGGAGGGGCTGCATTGCAGCGGAGCGTTAATCTGGTTCCACCCCCAGCACGCGAAGCAATCGCTGCCCGTAGAAACACCCTGCAAGTTCGTGATCGAAAGGCGCATAGTCGCGCAAGTGGCGGTGACCTTCGTTATCGCGCGATGCGGCGCAGGACCATTGGCTGGCCGTCGAAAAGGTCCTGGGGATTTCCGGCCGCGACAAAGGCGGCGAGGTGCTCGGTGGTGCCCGTGAGCTCGGCGCTGGGGGAATATTTTCCAGGCGTGACCTTCCCTCTCAGCTTGCCCGCCTTAACAGCCGCAACGAATGCGCTCTCGCTGGCCAGCCAGATGCGCAGGTCACCGCGCCAGTTCACTTCGTAGCGCGCGAAACCGTACCGGATCGGCCGCTTTTTGGAGCCGTCATAGGGAACCGGCCTGAAACTCAGATATTTCCGCCCCGCGATCTGTGTCGCCAAGACTTCGTAACCGTCTCGTTCGAGGCTGCGGTCTTTCGAGTAGTGTACGGATGCCACATCAATCCACGGCGAGATCTCGTGCTTGCGGTTTTTGCCGTGATTTTCGCGGCGGTAGCGGAAATGCCAGAAGGCGGTCTCATTCTTTTCCTCCGTCCGGTAGTCGCCCTCCAGATGGGAGTCGTAGAGGGAATCGGCCGGTGATGAGAGTGGGTTCTTTGATTCCGGCAAGCAGCCGGCGAGAAACAGACAGGCGACGGCGAGGCTGCCAAACCGAATAGCGGGCCTAAGCAGTTCCGACTCTTTCCCGAACTCTTTGCCCAACGTTTTGAAGGAAAAGATCCGCATTGAGGCTAAGGCGCAGGGGCAAGTCGGGGGCAAGTCGGGGGCAAGTCGGGAATGGCTGCCCGCTCGACGTTTTTGACCGGAGGAACGTCCGTCGGCGTCTTCCACGGCCAGCTATCAGTGCGGAAGGGATAGGCGGGAAAGCCTTCCTGGTTGAATAGATTACACAATGGAAACGCCCCCCAGGCATATCGCACCGCCACTGGCTGGCGCACCTTTGGCGACTCGATCACTAATGTGTCGTTGCCCACCGCCCGGGCCTCGGCACGAACCAGCTTCCGGTCGGCGCCCGCGAGTTTATCTCCGCTCAGGGAGTGGCCGCCAAGCCGCAGGCTTCGGGGAACCAATCCGCCGCCAACCGAGGAGAACTTCAACACTGCTTTTCCAGCCTCCGCTGTCCAGGATTCCAAACGCGGGCCATGGGCCACGAGATTGCGTCCATACACCTTGGCCAGCGCCATGGCCGCGAAACGCTCCGCGGGGATTTCCTTTTGCGCCGGATGGATGTCCTCTGGATCCCCGCCGTCCACAATCGTCACCACCCATGCCAGCGGGTCGTTCTTTTCGACTTTGGCAAGGGCTTCCCCAAAGCGGGCCCGAGCGGCGTCCTCGGGCCGTTTGGAGGGCGGGCCGAGCGGCGCCAATTCGGTGGCAATGAAGGGCAGATTGGCGATTTGGAAGCCTTGGCGCCAAGCCCGGATCAAGTCCGCCATCTGGCTGGGATAACCCTAAAAGCCGAAAACATTGCCCTCGCCTTGATACCAAAGCACGCCCTTGAGCGCATAGGGCAGCAGCGGCGCAATTTTGCCGTTGTAACAAGCCGCTGGATTCGTCGCGCTCCCGGGCCTTCCGGCGGGCTCGCGTGGCTGCCGAATGGGCTGTTCGCCGCGCTCGCGGCGCGACTGATTCTCGCTGGCGATGGCCTTGGCGTTCGGAAATTGCCTTTTGAATTCCTCGCTCGCCTTTTGGTAATCAGCCATCGCTTCGGGAAACCGTTGCACCGCCTCGGCGTGCTTTTGCAGGAAAAACTGATTGGCCGGGTTGGCGGCGAGCATGGCCGTTGGCAGCCACGTCTCGATTCGAGTGCCGCCCCGCGCCGAACAAACGATCCCGACAGGAACACCGAGTTCGCGCTGAATGCGGAGGCCAAAAAGGTATCCCACCGCCGTCCATCTCTTCACGGTTTCTGGCGTGGCGGGTTCCCATCGGCCCGTGGTGTCTTGCACGGGCGCATCGGGAAATTGGTTCAGGGTCGCGAACAAACGCAGATGCGGGTTGCCGGCCTTGGTAATCGCCTCGCGGAGCACCGGGCTGGGAGTGCTCATCGAGGCGTCCATGTTGGACTGCCCCGAGCAGAGCCAGACGTCGCCCACCAGGACCTCGGAACGCGTCAGGGATTGGTCGCCGGCCGTGATCTTCAGCACTCGCGGTTCCGCGCTGGCCGCCATCGCGGCGAGCTTGGTTATCCATTTGCCGTCACTGCCCGTTATAGTCGTCACCTTTTGTCCCGCGAACTCGAGCACGATTTCGGCGCCGGGATCCGCCCATCCCCAGACGGGGACCGCCGCCTCGCGTTGCAGCACGGCCTGATCAGTGAAAATGCCCGCGAAGGTCAATGCGCCCTCAAGTCGCGTGGCCATTAACAACCACCCCAGAAAAAAGAGAGGGGGAACGCTTTTCATTTTGGGGGATGGGGCTGGGGAGATGTTAGCGCTTGGGCACAGGCAATGTTTGGGGCGTTTGGCTGAGCAGACTCAGGTGGATATCATCGGCAAAGATTTGCCCGAAGGCTGGTGGGCGCCCCTCCTGGGATGAGTCCCAGGCCGCGAGGTGTATCACCGCAAATTCCGCGCTGGCGGGAAGCACTGTCTGCGTCTCCACCCGGCGCCATTCCGAGTTGCCTCCGGAGCTCTCCCACCGACCAAGGGCTGTGGTCAGGGCCGCCTCCTGCGCATCTGGCCACCTTTTGGCTAGGCTGGCAGGGTCGCCGCTGAAGACGTAAATGCGGCAGCTGATCTTGGCCAGGGTTGATCCCGCTGGGCGGCCGTCGTGAAATGCGGCTGAAAAATCCAGGGTCGACGGAGCGCCTCGACTCAACGCTTGGGCGGGCCGCAGGTCTACCAATTGATACACATCACAGGCATAGGCTAACCCGGCTGGGCGGTCGGCGGCGGCGTGCACAAAGCGCAGCGCCCTGCCGCTCTGGAGGGCGGCGGCGCCCGGGGCCTTTGCCTCGACAACCTCTGATTCATCGCCACTCCACGCGCCCGTTCTCACCGGAAAGCCGGAGGGCAGTCGGCCCAGTTCCTCTTCGAAGCCGGGGTTGGCCAATTCGATGCGATGGACTTTCAATGTGGCAGGGCGCAGGAGGCCAGATCCAAAGACCATGGAGGCACTGAAGAGCCCAAGCACCAGCCCGGCGGCTGCGGCCAAAGATGGCCTCCACAAGGCCGAGGGAGCGCGGTGCTTCGCTTTCGCCGGGTTGGGTAGGAGGGACATGGCGCCCACCGAGCCCGGAGTGAGAATTGCCGCGAGGCTTTCCTCGCGCAGTCGGCTGAGCAGGACCTGCTCGTCCACCAAAAATCGGGCGATGCACCGCCGTGCGTCGGCGTTTTCGCGCAGTAGGCGATTGAGCTCATTTCGGGGGCCGGGGTCACTCTGTGTGAGGGCCTTCTCCAAGAGTTCCTGGAGGCGCCCATCGAGTTCATCCATGGGAGTTCTCATATGGCTTGGGTAAGTTGCCGGTCGATGCACTTGCGGAGTTGGCCGCGCAGGCGCAACAGGGTCATCTTGAGGGCGCTCTCGCTGCGACTCATTGCCCCGGCCAGTTCGCGCAGGCCCTGGCCGGTGATGTAATGCGCGTTCAGCAATCGGCGCTGTTCGTGGTCGAGTTTTTCCAAACACGAACCGAGCGCCTCTTTGCGCGCCTCGAACTGTTCGGCTGCCCGCTCCGTCTCTTGCGCCACGGCTAGCAGCACATCCTCGTCGAAGACGAGGCGGTCCCTGGACTTGTCGCGAAAATGCGAGAGCAGGGTGAAGCGGGCCACGGCAAATGCCCAGGGAAGAAAGTGGGTGCTCGTGTCCCAGTCTGCCGACTTCTCCCAAAGCCGAATCACCACAGCTTGCAGGACTTCAGGCACGTCTTCCCGCCGCCCCAGGCTTGCATAACAAAAGGCTTCCAAGGCCGGTTGGTGGCGGCTCAGAGCCTCAAGGAAAGGACGGTCGCTCGGGGAATGCACCATTTGTGTGAGAGATTCCAAAACACGCACCCTCGGTCACAAAAAAGTTTCGCAATGCGATGGCGGCCCTCTTTTCCCGGAAGCTTTCCCGTTAATGAGCGGACCGTCCCCGTCGCCCAAAGCGTCCGCCGCGCCCCGGATAAAACCGCGTCAGCCTAGAACTCCAACACGGGCCGTCGGCCGCACAGCCGGGCCGCGTTAATCCCCGTTTAGACGCCTTTCTTGGAGTCCACGAAAAACATCTCGATCTCCCCCTTGTTCTTCGCGGGGATTTTCCCGCGGGGGGTGCAGTGGAAATGATCTTTGACCAGGTTCCAGGTGCTCTCGGAAATGTTGATCTTCCAGACTTCCCCCGTGGTTTCCATCCGGGAAGCCGTGTTGACGGTGTCGCCCCAGATGTCGTAGGCGGCTTTTTTGAGGCCGACGACGCCGGCGACCACGGGGCCGGTGTGAATCCCGATCCGCATCTCGAAATACGGCAGGCCCTGGGCTTGTTTGCGCTTTTTGAGATCGGCCATGAACTCCTGGAAAGCCAGGGCCGCCGAAACGACATCCACGGCGTGGGTGTTGTTGGTCGCGGGCAAGCCCCCGGCGCAGAGATAGGAGTCGCCCACGGTTTTGATCTTCTCAATCGGATACCGGGCGGTGATTTCGTCAAACGCCCGAAAACAGAGGTCGATTTCCTCGACGAGTTGTTCGGGGCTGAGTTGTTCGCCGATTTGAGTGAACCCCTGGAAGTCGGTGAACATCACCGTCACGGAGTCGTAAGACCTGGCCGTTAACGCGTCCGTTAACTTGAACACCCCTTCGGGAGTCACTGTCGCGGTGTTCGGCAGCGGTTGGTTCGTGGGCTGCTTTTCGGCCGCGTTTTTGCCCTTTTTCTCAGAATGCCCAGGGGACTTGAAGAGGGCACCGCCCAGGGTGGTTTGCAGCACGCTCCTCAGGTCATCGATTTCCTTCCGGAGTTGGTGGTTCTCCGTGCGCAAATCCTCCATTTCGAGGGAGATGCGCTGATCGTTGAACGAGGATTCCATCAGGCTCCCGAGTAACATTCTCATGGGTGAGGGCAATGTAATTTTCCGGCGAGGGTGGGGTTTGTTCCGTTCGTGTCCCTGCGCATCCCGGAAAGTGCGATGGCGCCTGCGGACAACATGCTTTTTGGCCTTGAGAGACGGGTTTTTTGGGTTGAGGTCTGGTGAAGGACTCGCTGTGCCTTTGGTGGGCTCAGCGGGTGCGTCCCTCAGGGGCACAAATCGAGGCGGCAGAGGCAATCGATCGCCTCCGCTGTGCTCGGGACGGGGGTTGTTTCAGCCTTTGGCGGTTAAATGTTTTGCGCTTGGCAAAAAACGCGGCGGTGGCGGTTTAAGATCTCAAGGGTTGCCACGCAAAAGGCCTCCTTTTGTTGCGAGGCTGATTGGTTCGCAGGCACGAAGATTTCGATTTCGAACGGGCGCGACCGCCCTTCACTGGGAAGAAAGCTGCGTCCGGTTTGGGCCGCCGTTTTCCGGGCGAGGCGGATCGACTCCATGATTTCGACGGGGTCGCTGTGGATTGAAAACTTCCTAGCCAGGGTTTGGAGCGCGGGAGTCACCACCTCGTGGGCAAGGATCTCGCTCCGGACCCGGACGTGCAACCCGCTTACGGTGGGCGATGTGCGCAGAGAAATGGCGCCATCGAAAGCCCAGTTCTGCATTTCTCCCTTGAGAAATTGGATGTCCGCATCCGGCGCGTCTTCGGCGTAGCGCAATTGGAAGTTTTCCAGAGGAGCCGGATTCGGCTCAAACCCGAGCGGATTGACCGTTGGATAGGCAAAAATCGCGTAGTCTTTCGAGGCCTCCGCGTTGGATTCGAGTTCCAAAAGCAGATCGCCCACTGCGGCGACGCTTGAGAATGAACCGGAGTCGAGCCCGCCGAGCAGGGCGATTCGGGCGGGTTTCCCGCCGCCCCTGGCCCCGAGCAGCATGAGTTTGGTGAGTTTGCAGCTGCGTTTTTGCAGGGAGACCTCGATTTGCGTGGGCATGAGGCTTGCAGAGCGCGCCGCTCTCTCCATGACAGGCTCCAAAAGGTCATCGGTTGTGACTTCGGCGGGCGGCTGGATGGAGCGGGAGACGCGGGTGGAAATGGCAGGGTTCATCGCAGGGGGTGGTTCAATGGGGGCTTTGTTGGGACGCGACGGAAGAAGCAGCTTTGGCGCCACGCCCCCTTGTGGAATGAATCACATCCCGGCAAGGGACGGTTCAGGGGTCGGCGGTGGCCAGGGTTTCCACCAGCGCGCTGAGTTGCTCCAGCGCCTGCTGCGCATCGTGGCCTGTCGCGCGAAGCGTAAACGTGGTGCCCCGCTGCAGGTTCGCCGTGAGCACCGATAAAATGCTCTTGGCCGAATAACTGGAGGCGTCCTTCACGATCTCGATCTGGCATTCAAATGCGCGCGCGCATCGCACAAACGCCGCGGCGGGCCGGGCATGGATGCCCTCCTGGTTGCGGATGGTGATTTGGCACTCCGAAAATTGGAGCGTCTCGACGGAAAGAAGCGGAGCTGTGCGCCTCCCCATGGGCGCACTTTCGGGGAGCGGTGGGGATCCCAGCAACCGGAGCTGCGCCTGGAGCCAGTGCCCGGCGGTCCACTGCTCTATCTGCTGGCGGATCCGGTTTAACCAGTGATGGCGTTGCTCCGTGGGCATTGCAATCGCCTGGGCCAGCGCTTCTGCCGTCCCCTCCACATCCAGCGGACAAACCAGGAGTCCGCAGTTTTCGAGCTCCGCGGAGCCGCCCACCGTTTCGGAGATCACCAGCACCCCGGGCCTCTCAGAAGCAACCCCCCATTCCTTGGCTAGGAGACTGATGCCCTCCTGGCTGCTGTTGACGAGCAACACGTCGCAGATCTCCATGGCCGCAAGGACTTGCGCGTGGTCGTGGCTGTAGAAAACCACAATGGGGTCCGCCCCCGTCCCGTCCCGGAACCGGTCGTTGACCGCCTCGATTTGGCGCTCAACGGATGCCCGGTAGTCCCGGTAAATGCTCTCGTCCGTGCGCGAAGGAATCACAAAGGCCAGAAATCTCACCCGGCCCCGCCACTCGGGGTGCAGCTCTAAAAACCGCCCGAAGGCTTGGAACCCCAGGATGTGGTTTTTCACCGGGTCGAGCCGATCGACCCGCAATACCGTTTGTTCCCAAACGTGCCTGCGGAGTGTCTCACGGGCGCGTGCCGTCTCCTCACGTTTGAGAAAACCTCTTATTTTGTCCGGGTCCACGCTGGCCGGCAGCGCTCGCACCGCCACGGAACGGCCCGAGGGCAGATGCACCTGCCCCGTGCCCGGGTCAACGGCCGCCCGGAGAAACACCCGGCAGCAGGCCAGAAACGAGGCGACATCGGACTCGGTCTGGAGCCCGACCACGTCCGCCCCCAGCAGCCCCTCCAGAAGGCTCTGCCGCCACGCGCGGGGAATGAGCCGGAGCCGTTGCGGCTCCGGGAAGGGCAGATGCACAAAATGCAGGCTGGGGACCCCTGGATAGAGCTCCCGGAGCATCCGGCTCAGCGGATAGAGGTGGTAGTCGTGGATGAGAAAGCCGCGCACCGGGAGCTCGGTGGCGGCAACGGCTTGGGCCATCCGCAGGTTGGCCTGGAGATAGGTCTCCCAGGCCCGATGATGCTCCGCTTGGTAGGCCCACTCCCCGGGGAGCGCGGCGAGGGAATGGTGCATCCTCCAGAGCACCCCGTTGCTGATGGTCCCGTAGTAGGCGGCATACATCGCGGCGGGCAGCGGCACCGGCACGACGTTGAGCTCCGGATCGGTCTGGTCTTTGGCTGTGGTGAAGAGATGGTCGCGCTCGGGTTCGCTGCCCGCCGGCTCCGCGACGCAGCAAAACCAGGTGACGTTGGGTTGGCGCGCCAGAGGCTCCAGCAGGCTGGCCAGCCCCCCCGTGGACCGCCGCGCCACCCACTGGCCTTGTTCGTAAACAAAATCGTGGGGCCCGCGATGGGACACGATGACGATGTTGTCGTCCTCGCATCGAGCTCCGGCTGTTTTTTCGGTCATCCTCTCTGGCCTCATAGATCCATTCCCCACCTCCATCCCCCCATTCTCCCCGCATTTATATCGTTTGAAACGGATCGGCGGGCCCCTGAGGAATGCGGATTTCTGCGGGAAAACGAAAAAACGGGGCTCCCGGCGCAGAGTGCCTGCCCGTGTTCCTCCCGCATCCGTTCTATCGGGGTTGAGCCGTCTCCACGGCGAGAGTTTGGATAGGATCAAACAGGCGGTGGGGCGATGAAGAATCCATGGGCGGGGTTTTGAATGTGTCGGGCCGGGTCAGGGGCGGGAGGGGTCAAACCGGGTGCGCTCCGTTCTCTCGATTTGCACCACCTTTCCGTCGTGCACGGTCACTTGGACGACGCCGTAACGCAGGGAGGCCACCTTTTCGGTGACGACCTGGACCCAGGCGGGGTGGGGGTCGGGCCGCCCGGAATGAGTCTCTTGGTTGGGTTGTTCATTCATAATCTATATTCAAATAGCAGTGATAATGTCCGGGCGCGGGGCAGGGGTTTTGTCATGGGATTTTTCATTCAGGGAACGTCCGTCCCCTGCGAGGCCCCCCGGGGGCGCCTGCTTGACCAGGCCGCCCGCGCACCCGGCTCGCCGGGGCCGTTGATCGGCCCCCGGCGTTCGACATTAAAAGCCGATGCCCGCTCGGATCTGCGGAGATCCAATCGCCCCGGCGCCGGGGAATGTTTCATCCGCTCGCCGCGTTTCCTCCGCGTGAAAGTGCTCTTTCTCCGTGATCCCGGCGCTCGGGTTAAAAGAACTGATAATTGAGCTCCACGTAGACGAAGTCGGAGGATCCGCCCCGGACGTTGGTCTGAATGTATTTGCCGGACTCGAAATGCGCGTATCCCAGGGTCACCTCCGTCCGCTTGCCCCAGTTGGAGCGGACCCGGGCATCGAACTCGTGTCCCAGGAATTCCCCGCCTTTTTGGTAATAATCTCGCGAGGTGCCCGCTCCGGCGTTGGCCCGGTAAAAACGGTCGGTGCCGCTGGCAAGCCAGTAGCCGCTGTAGCCCAGGTCCACGCGAAGGTTCGCCGCAGGGCGCGCCTCGAGCCGGAGTTTTGGCGAGCTGATGTTCTCAAAGACAATGTAGTCGTTCGCCGACCAGGGCCGCTGGAACCCGTAGAGGCGCTCAAAACGGTTGTCCGTGGTGTCCCACCCCGGGGCGTTGGGTTTGGAGCCGTCGAGCTCCGGATTGGCGTTCCGATCGCCGCTGGCGTATCCGTAGAACGCGCTCAGCCGCGGTTTCCACGCATGTTTCTCCCACGTGTAGCCCAGCTCCGCCGTCGCCCCGAAGGCCCGGATCTTTTCTTCCGCCCGCGTGTCCTTGCTCTTGTTGTTTCCCGGGCCCAGATCGGACTCCTCGATCGCCGCCTTTTTCCCGAACTGCGGGATCACGCTCAGGTCGAAGTCGAACCCGGATTTCCCCAGCAACCCGTAGGCGCGCAGCCCGGGCATGTGGATCTGTCTTTCCGTGTTGGCTTTTCCGTCGGAGCCGATGAAACGGGACTGCTGGAACTGGAGATAAAACGGCTCGAGCGTGATCCAATCCGACCAGCCCCGCCAGTGGGCGATGATGCCGTAGAGATACCGGGGATCCACCGGCCGGTCCCAGTCGTACTTGAGCCGGTTGAGCGGCTGGAGCGCCAACAAATCGATCTGCCAATCGTTGGAGTCCTGGCCGATGGCGCCGTGGAATCCCTGGAATGTGTTGGCCGTGTTGCGCCACTGGTTGTTCCCAATGAGGCGCCGGTCGAGGAACTCAAAGTTGTGAATCCCGTAACGCAAACTCACGGGGCGATCGTTCCCCAGCGGATCCTCGGGCAACAGGCTGTCGGTGAAGAGTTCGCCGTAGAGCCGGATCACCTGGAACTCGTTGACTTCATCGCTTTCGGGCACCGGCCGGTCGGCCCAGCCGCGGCTCCTCCGGGCGTCCTGCACCTCCACGGCGAACCGGAACGGGTCCAACACTTCCCGGATCCCCAGATACAGCCGCGTGCGGTGCAGCACGGGGGTGTCGGTGCCGGGTCTTTTCGCCCGGAAATCGTTTCTCCGGTATTCAAAGCGGGTCCGGTGATCGAGCCCGATGTCCAGCCATTGGAAGGACTGTTGATCCCCGGTGAACGAGGTCAGAAGGGTTTGGTTGCCGCTGTGAGCGTATTTGGGCGGGTCCGGGTCCCGCGTGGTGCTGTAGCTCCGCGGGCTTTTGTAAAAGCTGCCCGTCTTTTTTTCACCGGCCTGGACCGGGGCGAAGGAGGCCAGGAATACGAGGGCGGAAATGGAGAGGGAAAGGGTGCGTTGCATGGGGAATAGGGGTTTGGAAGGTGGAGGGCTGGAAAACAGAGGGGCGCTGTCTGCACGAGCGACTCTCCACGGGGGCCGATGCGGGTTGGGATCAATCATGGCGTCCGCCTTTGGGGAAGGCCGTTTTGCTCCTGCCCTTCGGGTGCACGATGAGGATGGGACATATTCTTTTTGAAGGGTGGCGCTGAAAACCTCCGCCGGCCGCTATGCCTCGCCGCGCATCGCAGAACAAAGCGCGATCGGGAAAACTCGCAGCCGCTGGAGGCGGGACCTGCGGGGGACCGCCGGGTTCAGCCGAATGAGAGGGTGGTTTTGGAAAGGCCTCCGTGAGGAACGGTCGGCCTGTTTCCCGCCGAGGCGGATTTCCTTTAAGTAGATAAAAACGAAATAGATTCAACGGTTTTTTTCTGTTCCTCGCAAAAACGCCCCGTTGCGCCCGGGATTGGCGTTGGGGCCGCGCTTTGATTGGCTTCCGCTGTGCACCGCGTTTTCCTCCTCGCCGCTCTGAGCCTCGTGCCGGATGGCCTCGCCCAGCCTGTGCGTCTTCCCGCTGGGAGCGCACCCGTTGGCTGGCTGGCCGCGCGCGGGGACGACGGGCGCCTTGCGGACCGGCCCGCCCTGCCAGGACGCTCCTCTCTTCTTGAGTTCTCCGGAGCCGCCTCGCTTGCCGCCTTTCATCGGGCGGAGGCCTGGCTCGGGAACGGTTTTGTGGAGGTCCGCTGGAAGACCCCCGACATCGCCACCGCCGCCAAGGTGGGACTGCTCTGGCGGGGCGAGGATTTGGACAACTACTCTTTCTGCCTCATGTCCATGGCCGGGAACCGGGTCCAAGGGTTCCGCATGACGGACGGCCAGGTGTCGAATCTGGAGGGGGTGGCGCTCCGGCCCAAGGGATCGGCGCCCTTTTCACGAGGGAAGTGGCATACGATCCGCGTGGAGTTTCGTGCCCGCCGGTTTGAGGTGTTTATTGACGGCAGAAAACGGTTCCAAGGAGAGGACGTCTCGTTTGGGGATCCCGGTGCCGTGGGTTTGGCGGTGGAGGGAAGGGGCCCGCTGTGTTTTGAGGGGTTCCGCTGGGGGATTCTCCCGGAGCCAGGGGGAGTGGTTCGGGATAAGAAATAACCTCGCGCAGTTCGGGGGCGGGATGGATTGTGTCCGCCTGATGCCGTCGGTTTTCCCCAAGAGTCTCTGGCTAAGGATCGCGATTCCCTTCCTGCTTTTTGTGGCGGCGGGATCCACGGCGCTTGTTTTTTGGCTCCACCAAGGAGCCCTGCGCGAGGAGCGCCTCGTGTTTGCCGCCCTGGCCCGGACCACCGCCGACTTTATCCGCAGGGAACGTGTCCCCCCCACCGAGCGCACCGCCACCAACCTCAGCCAGGTGCTGGGGGTGCAGGTGTTTTTTGCGGGACGCAACGGCCGGGAACCGCAGTCCGCTGACTGGAGCACCGAGCCGGCCCCGGGCACGGCGCCTGTTTTGGAAAAGGCGCAGCGGCAGGCGCGCAAGGTCCACCGGGAACAGGGACAGGAGGCGGTGGCGCATCCCGTCTCCGATTCGCTGGATCTGATTCTGCTCCGGTCCGCGGACATGGCCGCGGCGCCGCTTTTTGACGTGCGCACCCTCGCGGTGCTGGGCGCGTTCTGGGGGTTGTCCATGACCCTGGCCTGGGCCGTGGCGCGGGGGGTTGTCCAGCCCCTGCGGCTTCTGGCGCGCCGCCTGCCCATGATCGGGGATGATTCCGAGGCGACGTTGCCGGGGGCGGAACGCGCCGATGAAATCGGGCAGTTGGCGAGGGCGTATCTCCAGACCCGCACGCAGCTCGCCCAGGAACGCGCCCGGCGGGAACAGGCGGAGCGCCTCGCCCTGCTGGGTCGGATGGCCACGGGCCTGGCGCATGAAATCCACAACCCGCTCTCGGCGATCCGGATGCACGCCCAGTTGCTCGGGTCCGCTCCCCCCGCGCAGCTGGCCGCCGCGACGGCCGATTCCCTGCCGGTGCTGCTTGATGAAACCGCGCGGATCGAGGGGCTGGTCAACCAGTGGATGTTCCTGGCCAAACCCGCCCCGCCGCAGACGGCGTTGGTGGATCTGCGCGAGATCGCCGGGACGGTGCTCAAGACCTATTCCGCGTCCGCGGCGCATGCCGGGGTGACGGTCGCGGCGGACTTCCCGGAGAATCTGCCGGTGCGGGTGGATGCGCGTCGGCTCGGGCAGGCCGTCGGCAACATCGTCCTCAACGCCATCCAGGCGATGCCCCGCGGCGGCGAGTTGTCCCTCCGGGGATCCCGCAACGACTCCACGGTGCGGCTCGTGTTCTCGGACACGGGGCGCGGATTTTCCGGCGAGGCGCTTGCCCGGCATGGGGAACTTTTCTTTTCCGAGCGGGAAGGCGGCATGGGCATCGGGTTGAACGTCTCCATGGAAATCCTGCGCGCCCACGGGGGGCGGCTGGAGGTTTCCAACCGGGGCGTTGCCTCCTTCGCCGGGGTGTCCCTGCCGGAGCCCGGGTCGGTGACCGGGGCGGTGGTCCTTCTCGAACTCCCCGTTTGTTCCCCATGAAAACCATCCTCATCGTCGAAGACGAACACGCCCTGGCCTCGGCGCTCGCCTCGGTCTGCCGTCGGCTGGGTTGCGACGCGCGCTTGTGCGCCTCGGGCAGCCGGGCCCTCGACGAATTGTCCCGGAGCGCCTTTGCCCTAGTGCTCCTCGACATTGGTCTGCCCGATATGAGCGGCCTCGATCTGCTCGAAAAACTGCGCGCTCTGCATCCCGCGCTGCCCGTGGTCATCCTCACCGCCCACGGCACCCTGGACAACGCCGTGGCTGCCAAACGCCTGGGCGCCGCCGCCTATTTGCTCAAGCCCCTGGAGTTGCAGGAGGTGCAGGAAACGCTCCGCCAAGTGCTCTCCGAGGCGGTCCCCGCGACGCCCCCCGGCGAGACCCCGGTGTCGCTGATGGTGGGGGCCGCGCCCATGATCCAGCGCAGCTTCATTGAGATCGCACACGCCTGCGGCAGCGACGCCCCGGTGCTCATCTCCGGTCCGACCGGGACGGGCAAAACGCTCACCGCCAAGGTCATCCATTCCCAGAGCGCCCGGCGCGGCGCCCCGTTTGTCACGCTCCACTGCAGCGCGCTGCCGGAGAATCTGCTGGAGACCGAGTTGTTCGGCCACGAGAAACACGCGTTCACCGGGGCGGGCGCGGCGCGTCCGGGACACATCGAGCGCGCCCAGGGGGGGACCCTTTTTCTGGACGAAATCGGCGACATCCCGCTCACCGTCCAGGCCAAGCTTCTGAGGTTTGTCGAGGAGCGCACGTTCACCCGGGTGGGTGGACGCGAGGATCTGCGGGTGGATCTGAGGCTGATCACGGCCACGCACAAGGATCTGCGCGAGGAGGTGCGCGCGGGCCGGTTCCGGGAGGACCTTTATTACCGGCTGCACGTGCTTGAGATCCAGATGCCGGCGCTTTCCCAGCGCATGGGGGACCTGCCGGCGTTGGCCCATTTTTTCCTGGGATCACTCGCTCCCGGGCGCGCCCTGCGCATCTCCGAGGCCGCGCTGGAGCTTTTGGCGCGGCATCGCTGGCCGGGCAACGTGCGGGAACTCCGCAACGTGCTGGAGCACGCGGTGGCGGTTTCAAACGGCCCGGTTCTTTTGCCGCAGCACTTGCCCCGCGACGTGCGCGAACTCGCCGAGACGGGCACCGCCGAGCCACCGCCCCTGGCGCCCGCGCTGGCCGCCTGGTTGGATGAAAAACTCAAGGCCGGTGAAACCTACCAGCAGATGTCGGAGGCGCTCGAGGCCATGGCGCTGCGCCATTTGCTGGGCCGGTTCGACAACAAACCCACCGTGCTCGCCCGCGAGACGAAGATGAACCGCGTCACGCTGCGTCGGAAATGCCGGGACTTTCTCCGGGACTGACCCGGGCGCGCGTCTCCGGTGCTCGTGGCCGGGCGTCGCAGGTCTCACCAGTGCGGCGACAGCAAGCCGGAGCCGGCGGGCGAAGGGTATCTCCGAGGGCCCCCTATGAAGCCTCCGGGACTTCCCAGGTTTTGTTCGTTTTGTCGAGCACGGGCGGCCGAATCACTCGTACATCGTTTTTTTTTGCGGAGATCCCGGGGTGCTCAGCCCGTCGGCGATGATTTTCTCGATCGACGCTTTCATCTCCGCGACTTTGTCCGGCATCGCAGTGGCCAGATTTTTGGTTTCCCCAATGTCATCGGCGAGATTGTGGAGCGGCACATGCAAGCTTGGCCCGCGCCACGGAGGATGCAGCCGTTTGGGTGAGACTGCCGAGGGTCGCGCTTTTTTTGGGGCGCGTGGGAGAGGGCCCTTTCATGCGGCCATGATGGTTGGGTCAACGCGGAGATCCGGCGCGGGTCTGGTTTGTTTTGCGCTCAACGGCGGCCCGCCGGGGGAGCGGCGTCTCTTCGAGTGCGGCGCCGGGGTCGCCCTGTTGGGTCATCCAATCGCGTAGCCGACTTTCGAGTTGCTGGCGGACGGCTTGAAGCTCGGGTTTGTCGGCGAGGTTGCGGAGCTCCGAGGGGTCTTGTTGCAAATCAAACAATTGGACGGCGGGACGCTCGATGAGGCGGCCGATCTGTTTCCTCGCGAGATCATCGGTCTCCGCCGCCTTGACCCACGAACGCCAGAGGCCGCTGTTGGGCGGGCCGCCGGGCATGGTGTACTCGTTTTTGGGGGTGAGATTCAGGATGAGTTTGTGCTGGTGGTTGACGATGAACCGACTCGCGAACGGCTTCCCGTCAGGCTGCATGTTCAGCATGCCGAATGCGTGGTCGCGATGCGCGGTGGTGGACCCGGTGAGCACGGGCAAAAGGCTGCGCCCATCAAGCGCCTTTTCGGCCGCGTTGCCTCCGGCCATCTCGATGAGCGTGGGCAGAATGTCCTCGCACATCGCGATGGCATCGGTGCGGGTTCCCGCCGGAATCTTGCCCGGCAGACGCGCGATAAAGGCGCTCCGGACGCCCGCGTTGTAGCAGCTCCACTTGGCGCCGGGAAACGCGGAGCCCTGCTCTCCGCTAAAGAGCGTCAGCGTCTTGTCTTCGAGTTGGGACTCCTTGAGAACCTGCAGGACATCACCGACTTGCTGGTCGAGCGCGGCGATTTCGGCAAGGTACAGCCGGAAATCCTCCCGCGTCTTCGGGGTGTCAATCCAGTGGTTTTGCAGGATCAACTTGCTGGCGTCGAACACGCTTGGATCTCCGGCCACGTAGGCTGCGTGGGGCAGCGCGGAGCAGACAAACAGACAGAAGGGCTGGTTGGGGTCGCGGCGCAGGAAGGCTGTCAAATCCCGCGTGTGGTAGGCCTCGTCCTCGGCCTTTCGCTCGGAGCCTTTTGAAAACCCCTCCACGTATTCAAAGGGATAGACTCCCTGCGGATGCACATGGACTTTGCCCGCGATGCCCACGCGGTAGCCCAGTTCGGTGAGGTGGTGGACCACGCTTTTTACGTCTTTGCGCGTTTGGGCATGGTTCCGGACGGCACCGGAGCGCATCGGGTGCAGTCCCGTGTAAATGGCTGTGCGTGTGGGAACGCACATGGCCTGTGGGGTGAACAAGTGCGTGAAGAGCATGCCCTCGCCGGCCAGTCGGTCGATGTTGGGGGTGCGCACGTTTTGGCCCCCGTAACAGCTCAGCTCATGGGTGTCCAAATCGTCAGCCATGAGGATGAGGAAGTTGGGCCGGGGGGGGCGGGAGGGCAGAGGCGTCTGCCCATGCGCAAGCTGCGGCGTGAAAAGCGCCAGGACGAAGAGGATGCGGAGGAGTTTCATGGGTCTTTCAGGAGGGATCCGGCGGTTATTCGCGATGGAAGGCCTGCCACTCCGAGGCAAAGGCCGCGTTGACCAGCCAGGAGGCGGTGTTTTTGTCGCCCGAGAAATCGGCAAAGGGTGCGATGTTCAAGGTCTGGTACGACCCCGGGTTGGGTGACCAGTTTTGGCCGAGCCATCCTTTCTCCGGAGCGAGTGGGTTCAGTTTCGCGGGCGCCTTGGTGGTGTCGCCGTCCGCGGGCACGCGCGCCGCAAAAGTGTGCCTCAGAAACGACAGCACCAGCGGCCACGTTTTTTCTCCGGGGCCGTGTCCGCTCTGGGGTTCCACGGCCAGGGTCCAGGTGGCCTGATGATGCTTCCGCATCATCGGGACAATCGACAGCGTCTCATCCCTGTGCGCGTTTGCGAAATACTTATCCACCTCCCCGAAGATGATGAGTCCCGGAGCGGCGGCGGCGGCGGGCTGCCAGATCTGGAAGGTGTAGCCAGCTCGCATGGCGACCCAGCCCCAGACGCGGTGACTTTCGCCGGCGGCGAACATGGCGGAAAATCCCACGGCGCTGGAGTGCCCGTAGAGGAAAAGCGGGGCGTGTTGGAGTTCGGGGTGCTGGGTTTTTTGCGCAAAATCCCGGAGGCATTCGGAGAGCAGAGAGCGCGGCCAGAACCCGCGTTGCATCGGGTTCCCAATAAATTTGAACACCGCGAGATTCAGTTCCCGCGCCGTTTGCCTGAGATCGTCGCGTCGGTAAAGCGACTCGCCGCTCCCGTGGCCCGAGAGCACCACCACCCCTCTCACCCGCTTCACTCCGTCGGGAATCCAGAGGTCGAAGCGCACGTCCTCGCGTTTGCCTTCCCCCTTCTGACGGACGGTGTCCTGCCACAACGCGTCAGGGATGTTCCACACCCATCCGCGCGGGGCGTTCTGCGTGGACGCGGGTTTCGCGGGATCCTCGAGTCGATCCCAATCGTTCCCGACGACCTCCGGGTGTTCCTTCACCAAATTGCGGACCCAGTTGACGCTGTGGGCCTCGGGGAGCGGCAGCGTTTCGGAGAGTTCGAGATCGGCGGCGTTAGCGGTGAGCAGTGGAACGCAGAGAGCTGCGAGGGCAAAGAGGGGGTGTTTCATTTGGGAAGAGGGTGGTGGGGCACAAGCGGCGCCCCGGCGAGGGGACCCCGCTTGTCTGGCCTTTCTTAGCAGGCGCCGGTCCCGCGAACGCGGTGGCGGATTCGTGGAAACGCGTTTTTGCCGTTGGCTAAAAAGGACGGCATCGGCAACCCAGAGGGCTGCCGATGAGCCGGAAGATTGCCGAAGAACTTCCGCCGCTCCAGCGGCAGCGCTGCATGGGGCGTGGTCAAGCGGTGCGTTTGCGCCTCATTGCCGAAGGGGGCGTCCTTCCGCGCCGAGGGGCAAAAAAACCGCCGTTTGCGGGACTGACTCCGGGGCGAGGCGAGGCTACAGTGCGCCCCGATGACACTCACGGATCTCGGCTGGAACGCGGCCTTCAACGAACAGTTTGCGCCCTTTCGCAGCGCCGGCTGGCGGCCTGGGCGGCTAGTCCGCGACAACAAGATCAGCTACGGGGCCCTCTTGGAGGGCGGTGAGGAACTCGAGGTGGTGATGAGCGGCAAGGTGTACCACGACGCCGAGACCGATGCGGAATTACCCGCCGTGGGCGATTGGGTCGCTCTCGACAGCGAAACCCCGAGCGTCATCCGCGCCCGGCTGCCGCGCCAGACCTGTCTTTCGCGCAAGATGCCGGGCAAAAGCACCGAGGAACAGGTGATCGCCGCCAACGTCGATGTGGTGGTGGTGGTGACCGACGCCGGGCAGGATTTCAGTCTGCGGCGCCTGGAACGCTACTTTGCGATCATCGGCCGGAGCGGCGCCAAGCCGGTGGTTTTGGTCAACAAATCGGATCTGTATCCCGACCAACAAAACCAGGAGGCCGCCGAGGCGGTGAGGGCTCTGAGCCGGGATGCCGATGTGCATGTCACCAGCACCGAGGCGGGAAGCAGCCTCAAAGTGCTGCGCCGCTACCTGAAACGGGGTGTGTCGCTCACGCTGGTGGGATCGAGCGGGGTGGGGAAGTCTTCTGTGATCAACCAGCTCCTCGGGGGCGACTATCAGTGGACCGACGAGGTCAGTGAATCCACTGGCAAAGGACGTCATAGCACCACCGCCCGCGAACTTTTTGTCCTCCGGGGCGGCGGCATCCTCATCGACAACCCGGGGATTCGCGAGGTGCACATGTGGACCGACGAAACCACCCTGCGCGAGCGGTTCAGCGATATCGAAGACCTGGCCGCGCTCTGCCAGTTTCACGACTGCAAGCACGGAACCGACAAGGGGTGCGCCATTCAGGTGGCCATGAAGGAGGGCAAGCTGGATCCCGCGCGCTACCGGGGTTTTCTCAAGCTGGAGGACGAAATCGCCAAATTGCGCCAGAGCCGGAAAAAGCGGCAGATGACCGGCGACCGCCACATCCGCCGGGAGCAGCAGAGCCGTGACCGGAAGTTCACGGCGCGCAGTGTCATTGATGAAATGGTGGGAAATCCCTTCTCGCCCCATTGTGACGACTCACACGCGGGGGACGGTCGCGGTTCGCGCTAAACCCGAAAACGGAAGTTCCAGCGGAATAAATGAAGGGGCGAAATTGCAAAGCCTTTGGGTTCGGCGATTTACAAAAATCCCTCCGCGATCCCCGCGCCTCCGCGTGAAGATAATCTCTCTCTGAAACTTCGGAGTTCGGCTTAAACGGGGGAGTTGCTTTCCGCAGCGCGGACGGAGCACGGGGCGGGTTCGGGGTCGTCGCCGGTGAGACGATAGTCGCGGGGTTTGAATCCCAAGTCGTAGCCGAGGGCGGAGCAGGGGCTATGATCCGCCGCAACGCAGAGCTTGGCCGGATGCCGTCATCCCGGCCGGGTTGTCTGCGGAACCCCTCCCCTGACTGACCGCTCCGGCGTCTTCCATCCCACAGGCCGCATCCGTGCGCGCCGACGATTCGGGCGGCTCTTCCCATCGATAAAAATGAACCCACCGAACATCAGTGATTTAAAGGGCGCGTGGCGCCCAATGACGCTCGCTCCGACGCAGACCCCCTTGCAAAGGGTCGCCGCGTGCCTGCTCCTCTTCCTCGCGTTGTTTCTCCCGGTTCCCTCATCAGCCCAACAGCCCGAGCCGGTGTTCCGCGCGGGATGCCAGACTTACACTTTCAACCGTTACACCGTTTACGAGGCCGTCGAAAAAACCGCGGAGGCCGGCGGGACAGTGGTCGAGTTTTACCCCGGGCAGCGGCTCAGCGCCGCGGACCCGAAGGGGTTTGGACCGGGACTCGGGGACGACCAACTGACCGCCTTGCGTGAACACTTGAAAAAGCACGGGGTGACCGCGGCGAGTTGTTACACCGGCATTCCGAAGGACGAGGCCCAGGCAAGAAGGCTCTTTGAATTCGCAAAAAGGCTCGGACTCGAGTCGCTGACCACGGAATCCGTGGACGCCATCGGCACCATTGAGAAGATGGTCAAGGAATTCGACATTCGCGTGGGTTTTCACGAGCATATGCGGACCCCGGGGAAAGAGGACTACAAGCTGTGGGATCCCCGGTTCGTCCTGGATCTCGTCAAGGATCGCGACCCCCGCATCGGGGCGTGCGGCGACACCGGCCATTGGGCGTCGTCGGGTGTTGTGCCGCTAGACGCCATCAAGCTCCTTGCCGGCCGCATGATTAGCCTCCATTTGAAGGACCGCACGGAGATCGGGCGTCCCACGACGGACCAGATTTTCGGCAAGGGCGTGTTGAACATCGCGGGGATTCTTCAGGAACTGCGGCTGCAGAAGTTCGGCGGCTGCATTTTCATCGAATACGAGACGAACTGGACGAGCAGCGTGCCGGACGTGCGTCAATGTCTGGATTTCATCCGCAACCCGGCGAGCGCGACGGAGGGCACCATTCCAGCGGGGGCACCGGCGTCGGCAGCCCCGAAAGCGTCCGGCTAGCCCGCCGCAGCCCCCCTCGACGTCTTTCGGCTCGAACCGGGCCCTCATCGACGGCGTCGAGCGGGAGTTTCTTCTGGGACCTCAATTCGACAGCGCGGGTCGGCTTTTTGCCGGATGCCGGGAAGCGATCCGAGTTGTTCCCTTTTTTTAAATGGAGGGATAAAAAAAATGTAACCTCGGGACGGTTGGCTGGAGAGTATGAGATATGACCCTCCAGGACATGTCGACTCACCGTTCCCCAGGGGCCAGAGGCAGCCATTCTGGTCTCCGCCCCTCTCCAAAGCGGCTCTCCGTTGAAACCAACCGACCGCGCCGGGCGTTCAGCCTCATCGAGCTGCTTGTTGCGGTGGGCGTGATTTTGGTGCTCATGGGCCTGGCGGTCCCGGCTTTCAGCTACATCAAGGGCGGGAACGACTTCGCGGCTGGGGTCTCCATGATCGCCAACTCGCTGGAGCAGAGCCGCGCTTACGCGATGGCCAACAACACTTATGTGTTCTGGGGGATCCAGGAGTGCAATGCGAACCTCCCTGAGGAGCGGGTTCCCCAGGAGGAGGCGGGGGAGGGGTCGGGGGGGCGTGTGGCGGTCGGGGCCGTTGTTTCCCTCGATGGCACGCGGATTTATGATCCGAACGCCGCCGACAGGGAGCGTGACTGGGAGACAAAGACCCGCTCGGGCACCCGCCTCATGCAGCTCGGGAGTATTCTCTGGCGGGACGGGGTGAGCTTGCCAACGGATCCGCTGCCCGGAACGGGCAATCTCCTGCGGCCGTCCAGTCCGACGCCCCTTCAGATTTCCGAGGTGAAAGACTCCCTGTCATTCAGCTCCCCGCAGGGAAGCCCGAAACCCCGGCACACCTTCACCCGATGCATCCAGTTTGATCCGCAGGGCGGGGCCACTGTGGTCGGTAGCGAGGGGGTCTATCGGTTCGAGCTGGGGATCGTGCCCGCTCGCGGCGCGCAGCGGGACTCCAACTCGGCTAATGTCGCCGTTCTCCAAGTCGATGCGGTGACGGGAGCCGTCAAAGTTTATCGGCCATGAACGCGCCCTCAAGATTGCACCCCGTCAAAGCCGCGCTCCAACCCCGGCGGCGGTAAGGGTTTTCATTGAGCGAGGTGACCACGGCCCTCGGGGTGATGAGTTTCTGCTTTGTCGCCCTCCTCGGGTTGATCCCCGCTAGCCTAAGCTCCACGGAGGCGACTCTTCGGAACACTACCACGGCGGGTTTGGCGGCGGCGGTGGTTTCCGGCCTGCGGGCGGCTCTCGGTAATGTCTCAGTCTCCAAACGCTACGGGCTTAGCCTGCCCGCTGCCGGCGGTGCCGTGCTCCAAGCGCTTCTGAGCGGGGCGGCCCGGGACGAGATTGGCAGCCTGCCCGCCGGCGCACGGAGCCGCACCATTCAGCCGGCTCTCTCGCCCGAGGAAGCCACCGCGGTTTCCGGGGCGTTGATCAGCCGGCCCGGGAGTGTCGCGCCCGGAAAGGACCCGTTGCGGCGCGGCGGGGCATTGGTGGGCAAATATTTGCCCGGCTACAAAAGCGGCTACGGCCAGCCGGACGACGGCTTTAGCGCCGACCTCTCCCTCTAAGACGGGGCGCGCTTTCGCCCAACAACCTCATCCAGCGTTTCCGGGAGAGGGCGATCCGCGCGCTGGCGGACGTCGGCACGGGTCGCGTTTGGAACCTGCTCATCGATCTCACCGCGCAGTCCGGTCGTTATCCACCCGGGGCGAGTTCGCTTCGGGTGGACGTGGAGGAGGGAGAAAAACGCGTCTGGCTGCACGTCGCGCTGGGCTGGCTCACGGGTGACGTTCTCGACCTCCATTTGGAAGTTGTCTCGGAATAGCCCCCTGTTGATTGCCCTGCGCGTTTACTTGATCCACCTGTCGACACCGATCCTCTGCAGCCTCCGAGCGTTCGGGACGCTTTCCGCCGCTGAACCCCCGGGCATCCCAGGCACCGGGCCCCCCAAAGCGGCGCTCCCGACGGGACCTTTGCTCGCAAAGGCGCCCGAGTTCGCCAGTGGGGTGGTGACTCACCAATACACCGATCCCAGGAAGGCGGCGCCCAATAAGGACGAAGGGCAGGCGGCGGGAGGGCGGGGCCCGGGTTTGAGATGGCGCGGCCAAAGCAGGTCCCCTGCGTCAAAAAGCGGAACATCCTGCGTGCGGAGACACAAGATAAGCTGGGGCAGACGTGGAGTCGGTGGTGCCAAGGCGGCGCGCATCTCGTTGTTTTGCCCCGGAGGTCGTTTCACGGCTGACGACATTCCAGACCACGACCGACGGAGGCGCAGAACGGGTCTGAAGCAAGGTGCCGCGACTCACCGGCGCCGATTCATCGGGTGAGCCGGACGTATTCGCTCCCGCGCTCCCCGACAAACTCCAGTCGGGGATTCCGCTCTTTGGCAAGGTTCGCGAGAAACCGTTGAAGTCGTCGGCAGGCGCGGCTCTGGTGAGGAGGCGGGTCATGGAGGGGGGACGCCGGGATTTTGCGGCGTGGTGTGCACCATTCAATGGGGGGGCGTCCGGGGCGGTGCTCAATGAGCACGCCCAACACAACAAGGAACCGAAGCCCTCTATTTGCGCTGCACAAGCCAAGGACATCTTGGCCTAGGTCACTCGCGCCCGAGCAAAGCTCAACCGGCGCAAACGCAACACTCATTGAGCCGCACCACACTAGCCCTTCCTTTGTACCCCGCGTGAACTCCGTTTTCCCCCGCAGACAACAGAGCGGCCGGAAAACGTCGGGTGTCCCCTGAAAATGTGCGCCGCTTGCCACGCCTTCCCAGAGGCAAAACTGCCGAGGCAAAAGGGCCCGCAGCACCCGATGGAAAGAGGGTTGTGGCAGAGGGTATCTAATGGGGCAATCCCCTCACTGGCCTCGCCAGCTTCCACCGCTATTTTGATGGGTGCCAATCCGGTTCCGACACAGTGACGGCATTACAATGGAGACGGGGCACCCGGCTCGCTGCGTCGAATCCCTGAAACATCATGAATATCATTGTCATCCTCCTCATTCTTTTGCTGCTCGGCGGTGGCGGCTATGGGTTTCGTTCCGGCAACCATTTCCTGGGAGGGGGGGCCAGCCTTGTCGTCATCATTCTCATCATCTTGCTTTTGACGGGTCGGCTCTGAGCGGCCCGGGGCCGAAGGCCCATACCAAGGGCCTCAATGGGCTGAGCTGGCAACGGGCCCCGTCGTAGGGTTTTTCTCGGCAACTCTTGCATAAGAGCCTGATCGCGCCCGGTCGGTTTGGCCCAGATAGATTGGATGCATCGAGTGTCTTGCGTGCCTCGCGCCCGCTCCTCGTGCCGCGCCCGGATAGGGTGTCGCTTCAGAACTCATCCGGGGCGATTTTTGAGTGGTGAGATTCCCGTCGCGCATCTGCCGGAGCTGATCGCCGCACTGGAGAAGTATCTTCTCCGGAACCGAAGCCCTCCATTTTGACGGCCCAAGCCAAGGACATCTTGGCCAAGGTCACTCGCGCCCGAGCAAAGCTCAACCGGCTCAAACGCAACGCTCATTGAGCCGCACTCCACTGGGCGCCTATGGCTGTCGTTCGTTCCGGATACATGGGATAAAGAAGCTTCCCACCAGATCGGGACCAAAATGGGATGTCGTTGTGCCTCCGCAGCCGCTCAAGCCCAGCCCTTGGCGGCCCACGCATGCCGTTTGACATCGCTCTGGGGCAAGGCCCTTGCCAGGGCTTTCTCCAGCGCCTCGTCCACGGTTTCCACCAGGATAAAATGGAGCTTTTCGCGCGCCTCCTCAGGCACCTCCACCAGATCCTTCTCGTTGAGCGCCGGAACCAGCACCGTGTCGATCCCGGCGCGCATGGCTGCCAGGCTCTTTTCCTTGAGCCCCCCCACCGGCAACACCAGCCCCCGGAGGCTGATCTCCCCGGTCATGGCCACATTCGCCCGCACGGGGACATTCATAAAAAGCGACGCCAACGCCGTGTACATCGCGATTCCCGCAGACGGCCCGTCCTTGGGCACCGCTCCGGAGGGCACATGCACGTGGATGTCGTTCTCGCGGAAGCTCTGCGCCTGGATCCCCAGCCCGGCCGCTCGGCTCCGTAAAAGGCTCAGCGCGGCTTCCACGGACTCGCGCATGACCTCCCCGAGCTGGCCGGTCAGCGTGATATCCCCTTTGCCCGGATACCGCGTGGCTTCGATGTGCAGGATTTCCCCCCCCATGGGCGTGTAAGCCAGGCCCGTGGCCACGCCCGGCAGATTGCTCCCCAGCTTCTGCTCCTGAACATAACGGGCCGGACCGAGGATCTCCCGCATCAATCCCACGGTGATGACCTCCTGGGCGCGTTTGCCCGAGGCGTCCGCGCCGTTGCCGCCCGCCACCTTGGCCGCCACGGACCGGCACACCGCCGCGATCTGGCGTTCCAGCTCCCGGACTCCCGCCTCGTGGGTGTATTCGCTGATGACCTGCTCCAGCGCGGCGTCCTCCCAGCGACAGTCCTCCAGCGTCAGCCCGTTTTCCTTGAGCTGTCGGGGCAAAAGATAACGCCGCCCGATCTCGAACTTTTCCCTTGCGGTGTATCCCGGCAGCTCCACCACCTCCAGGCGGTCCCGGAGCGCGTCGGGAATCGGGTCCAGCGAATTGGCCGTTGCGATAAAGATCACCTTCGAGAGGTCAAACGGCACATCCAGATACCGGTCCACAAACGCGTGGTTTTGGCAGGGATCCAACACCTCCAGCAGGGCGCTGGCCGGGTCCCCCCGGAAATCCGTGCCGAGTTTGTCCACCTCATCCAGCATCAGCACCGGGTTGCGGCTCATCACCCTGCGAAGCTCCTGCAGGATCCGCCCGGGCATCGCCCCGATATAAGTGCGCCGGTGGCCTCGGATCTCCGCCTCGTCCCGGATCCCCCCCAGGCTGATCCGCGCGAACTTCCGCCCAAGCGCGTCGGCGATGGATTGACCCAGGCTGGTTTTCCCCACTCCCGGCGGCCCGAGAAAACAAAGAATCGGGCCCCGTCCCTCGGGATTGAGTTTGCGCACGGCGAGGTATTCCAGGAGCCGGCGCTTGATCCGGGCCAGGTCGAAGTGGTCGCGGTCAAGGATCGCTTGGGCCGCCTTCAGGTCGAGATGATCCTCCGTGAGTTGGTTCCAGGGCAGCCCGGCCAGCGCCTCCAGGTAACCGACCACCAGCGCATACTCGGGGCTTGCCGCGGGGATCAACTCGAGCCGTTTGAGTTCCCTCTCGGCAATCCCCCACGGCTCGGCGCCGAGCCCGGCCTGTTTGAGCCGCTCCCGCAGCTCCTCCACCTGGCCCTCCGGGCTGCCCCCTCCCTCGTCGAGCTCGCGGCGGATCGCCTGGATCTGCTCCTGGAGATAGGCCCGGCGCTGCGCCTCGGTGAATTGGGACTGCACGTCGTGCCTCAGCTTCTGCTGGATCTGCGCAATCTCCAGTTGCGTGGTGATATGGCTTTGGAGCGCGCGCACCCGGGCCGCGATATCTGTTTCCTCCAGAAGCGCCTGTTTTTGGGTGAGGTCCAGGGTGAGGTTGGCCGAGAGAAAGTCCGCCAGCGCGCCGCCGGAATCGATGCCCACCAGCGCGTTGCTGGCCTCCTCGGGCACGTCGGGCAGAAGCTCCAGAAGCTTGAGCGCGGTTTCCCGCAGGTTGCGGACCTCGGCCGCCCAGTGGCTCTCGGCTTCCGGAGGGGCGACCTCTTTGAGCACGTCCATCGCGGCCTGCAGATAGGGCGTCGTCGATTTCGTCTCGCGATAACGCACCCGGCAGATGCCCTCCACCACCACAAACGCGTTCCCCTGCGCCTGGTGCACCACCTTGAGCACCCGCGCCGCGCACCCCACCGGATAGAGCCCCCCGGGCTCGGGTTCCTCCTGGGCCGGATCCCGCTGGCTAAAAACCCCCACGATCCCCGGAGCGGGTTGCGCCGCCTCCAGGATCCGCAGCGAACTTTTCCTTCCCAGAAGCAGGGGCATCACCGTGCCCGGAAACAACACAAGTCCCCGGACCGGGAGAATCGGGAGGACTCCGGGGATGGCCTCCCCAATCCCGCCCGAGGCCCAGTCGTCCGGAGGCGGAATTTGCGCGGTCTGCGGGTCACGCCAGGGGTCTTTCTGTGATTCAAACATGGGAGCGGTTAATTTGAAGCGGCCGGAAAACAGGGCGGCCACGCCCCGGGGCTCGGCTCGGGCTGGATTGCCCGGCAGGGGGCTGCCAGGGATTGCCGAATGAAAAAACTTCCCAGTCCGGACGCGAGCCTGTGTCGGATCAATGGGTGCATCGTTCTTTCTTCCCTCCTCTCCCCCTCACCCAATCGAATCGCAAATGGCCCCGCTCGCCGGGGGTCTCCGGATACCATGTTTTTCCGGAGCCCATCAGGAACCGGCTTTTGGGGCGCCCACCCGTGACTCGGCGCGCGGGTGTTTCGTCAGTCAGAAAGAGGGGGACTGCCGAATGGGGGCGGCTCCAAAGCGGCGGGTGTGTGCGGGGGCGGGCGTCGGCCCTCGGCCGGGGCGTTCCGGAAAAAACAAAGAGCGGTCCCGGAACACCCGGAACCGCTCTTGAAAAATGGGGGCGCTGATTTTCCGAGGGAGGCCCCGTGTTAATGCGCCTGGCTCCGCACCCAGTTCACCGCATACCGGATGAGCTCCGGGGCGGTTTTGAGACCGAGCTTGTCTTTCATGTTAAGGCGATGGGTCTCGATGGTTTTTGAGCTGAGATCGAGGCGCTGGGCGATGTCGCGGGTGTGATGGCCCTGGCCCACGAGGTCGAGCACCTCGAGTTCCCTGTCGCTGAGCGCGTCAATCGGGTTGGCGGCCGGGGCGGGTTCCTCCGCGGGGCGGGCGCGCCGTTCCAGGGCGGGGCTGAGGTAAACCTCGCCACCGAGCACTTTCCTGACGGCGGTGAGCAGCAGGTCCGGGGCTTCGCGTTTCATGATGTAGCCCCCGGCGCCGGCGCGCACCGCCCTGAGGGCGTATAACGACTCGTCGTGCATCGAGAGCACGAGGATCGGCAGCCGGGGGTGTTCGTTGCGGATCTGCTTGATGAGCTCGATGCCGTTGGTGCCGTTGAGCGACACATCGATGACGGCGAGGTCCGCGGAAAACGTCCGGAGCGCGTCCAGGGCTTCGGTTGCGGAACTGGCCTCGGCCACCACTTGGAGGTCCGGCTCGAGCCCCAGGGTCTGGCAGACGCCGTGCCGGATAATCGGGTGATCGTCCACGACGAGGACGGAATGTTTTGGGGTGATGGAAACGGTGGAGGAGAGGGTGTCAGGATACATCAGGAGTCAGTTGCGCGGACGGTCGAAAGCCCACCCTAGGCAGGGCTTTGTGCGCGGCGCCATCGGGCGGGGTCCCGAGCGCGGGCCGGGTGTTGCGGTGGGAGGCGTGTGCCAGGGGCTTGTGTTTTTCCCTGAGTGCGCGGGCGCGGGGCGTTTACGCAATCGTCGCGGAAGGCCGCTGGGCGGCGCGGCTGCGATTTTCTGGGTGTATGAAGAAAAACATCATCAATTCTCAATGGGGCGGCCTGCTTTGCGGAGGCACCCTGCTTTGTGTGGCGGGGTTCTGGGGGGTGCCCGGGCTGGTTCCGGCAGGTTACGCTGAGGACCCCGAGAGATTCCCGGAGCCGACCCCGGCGGCGAGTGTGACGCCTGCCCCCGGGCGTCCGCAGGAGGCCATCGTCAAGCAGGACGGCGTGGTTTATTTCCTCAAAGAGGGGCGTTGGCAAAAAGTGGAGAGGGAACTGCGTTTAAGTGAGGGCGTCACCGTGCAGAGTGACGGCGAGGTGATTCTCAAGGACGGCGCCAAGGTGACCCTTAAGGACGGGCAGCTGATCACCCTCGACGGGCGGATCATGGTGGCGCCTCCGGGGATCCTGGGGACCGCGCCGTCCCCCGAGCCGTCCCCTCGTTAAGGGCGGTGGGGGAATCCCCTAACGCCGCGATGGAGCCTAGCTCCGAGCCGCCGGGGGGAGGGGCTGGGCAGCCGTGGCAGCAAAGGGAAGGGGGCGCTGCCGGCGACTTATTCCGCGGAGTGCCAGTTGGCCTTGGAGAGCGGGATAATGCAGCGCATCACCGTTCCCTTGCCGGGTTGTGAGTCCAGAGTGAGCCGGGCGCGGATGGCCCGGGCGCGGTATTGGAGGTTGAGAAGGCCCATGCCGCCGCCCGGCTCCTCCTGGGGGGTGAACCCATTGCCGTCGTCGCTGACGGTGAGCTCGAGTTGTTCCTCCTGGAGATGCACGGAGATACGGATCTCCTGGGCGGCGGCGTGTTTGAGGGCGTTTTGGACGGTCTCCTGGGCGATCCTGTAGACGTGGAGGGCTGCGCCGGGGGAGAGATCGATTTTTTCGGGGCGAATGAGTCGGCAAGGCACGGATGCGCAGGTGCGTTTGGCGAGCTCTTCAAACGCCGCGACGAGGCCCCGGCTGGAGTGGAGAGACACCGGGTGGAGTCCCTTGGCGAGGTCCCGCGCCTGGTCGATGGCGGTGCGGATCAGATCCACGATCTGCTGGGCCTGCTGGGCCTCGGGGGCGTTGCGGCGGGCGAGGCTTTGGCTGAGCATCTTGGTGAGCATGGCCGTGCCGGTGAGTTGCTGGCAGACGCCGTCGTGCAGGTCTTGTCCGAGCCGTTCCCGCTCGGCTTCCGAGGCCGTCAGCAGCGCGTTCTCGAGTCGTTCGCGTTCGATGAGTTGGCGCTCGAGCAGGTTGACCGCCTGCGAAAGTTCCAGGGTGCGTTCCATGACGCGTTGTTCCAGCGCGGCCTGCGCGTTCTGCAATGTTTGCTCGATCCGGCGCCGCTCGGTGTTGTCCCGGATGATCTTGGAAAAACCTGTCACCTCGCCTTTGGCGTTGCGCAGCGCGGTCACGATACACGTGGCCCAGAAGTGGCCTCCGTCCTTGCGCATCTGCCGGCGTTCGATCTGGACTTGTTCGCCGCTCTCGGCCCGGTGCAGATCCTCCTCAGGAACACCTTGAATGCGGTCCTCCTTCGGAAAGAGCAACGCCCCGGAGGCGCCCACAAACTCCGCTTCGTTGTATCCCAGGACCCGCTGGATGCCGCGATTCCACGTTGCGAGTTTGCCCTCCCGGTCCATGAGAAAGAGGGCGTAGTCCTCGACATCTTCGAAGATCCGCCGGTGCTGCTCTTCCGTGGGCCGGAGCGCGGGAGACGGCAAGGCGCGGGAGGGTCTGCCCCGCAGGAATTTGTCGAACCCGATGAGCTGGCCGTTTTCGTCAAACTTGGGCGTGGTGAGGGTCTGCCCCCAGAACCGGCTTCCGTCCCTGCGCATGCCCCAGCCCTCCGCCTCATAACGGCCCTGATCCGTCGCCTTTTGGAGTTCCTCGCCGTGCCGCCCCTCCCGCCAGTCGCGTCGGGTGTAGAGCGGACGCGCCTCTTTCCCGAGCATGTCCTCCGCAGAGTATCCGGTGATTCTTTCGGCTCCTAAACTCCAGGTGTTGATGTGTCCGTCGGCGGCGAGTGAAAACATGGCTTCGATGAGGGGTTCTGTATGATCCGCAGGATTGGGTTGCTGAGGTTTATCTGGGGCGACCGGGCCTTTGCGTCCGGCGTCGCCGGGCGTTGAGGAGGGATTCCGCGCCGCGCTGGGGGCCGGTCCGAAACCGCGCTGACATGCGTCTAGCGCGAGAACGTTTCCGGGGTCGCTCGCTTGGTCGGAGTCCACTGGACCGTCGCTACCAGCCGTCCGCGAGGAGGACACGCACAGACAGCAATCTGAGCGTTCCTTGGGGGCGTTCTCCGATGAAGCGGGCGATGCCCCTCTTTTTCCCCGGATTTATCCCCCCGTGAATCCCTGCGAGGAACACCTTGCAGCCCTCGCGGGGTTTCTCTACGGTGCGCGCCTCTTCGGGGTGTAGCTTAGCTTGGTAGAGCGCCTGGTTTGGGACCAGGAGGTCGCAGGTTCGAATCCTGTCGCCCCGACCACTTTCTTGAATTCCGCCGGTGTCACTCCTCCGGGGGCGGCGTGGAAGGTCCGGCCAACGAAAAATGATCAACCGCCGATCGGCAGGGCTCACGCATCTAAAATTGAGGGGACAGGGAAGCAGAGGGGTGAGGGGTGAGCACAGAGGGGTTTACCCGGAGCAACTGGGAGCGTTTTGAATGGCGGGTTGATTCATTCCGCGCCCCGAACCTCCCCATATCCCTCGATCAGGGCCAGAGGCCCGGGCGTATCGCCGACAGCTCGCTCTGAAACGGCTCTCAGATCTCACCCCTCACCCCTCACCCCTGACCGGGCAGGAGCCCGTAGTGAACATCGGTCATAACCGGCGCTCGAGCGAAGCGACACCGCCGGAACGCGCTCCACCCGGAAACATTCCACCCCGCCGAGGGGTGGCAGAAGATTTGTTCCCCGGGTGGTCTCTGGCACGCCCTGCCGGGGTGCCGTCCCGGGGAGACGGCCTTCCGGCGGTGTCGCTTCGCTCAACCGTCGGCTCCTTTCTGGGATGCCTCCGGCATCGGATCGATCCCCGCGTGCGGGTTCCTCGCGTTTTTTAAGATGCGTGAGCCCTGCGCCTCTGGGCACGCGCTGTGGTAATTCGCCGACGAGCTGCTTTGTTCTTTCGCGATCGCGCACGGGACCTGCTTGTCTCATCCGGCTGATTCCGCCGATTTGCCTTCTTTCCCGCCCCATGGTCCGTCCGATCCAAAAAAACACGCGCACCCAGATCCCGCCGCATTTTTTCACCGACCCTCGTATCTTCGAGAAGGAACAGGAGGTCATTTTCCGGGCGACGTGGCAGTTTTTCTGTCTGACGACCGATCTGAAGGGGGACCAAGATTTTGTGACGGGCGACGTGGGGGGGATTCCCGTGGTTGTGCAGAATTTCAAGGGCAAGCTCCGGGCGTTTCAGAACGTTTGTTCCCACCGTTATTCGCCGATCCAGACGGCGTGTTCCGGGAACCGGCCGTTGGTGTGTCCCTATCACGGCTGGAAGTATGCGGAGACCGGTGTGCCGCTGGGGATCCCTCACAACCTGGAGTTTTATCCCATTACCTCGGAGGAAAAATGCCAGCTTGCGCTGCGCTCATTCAAGGTGGAGACGTGCGGGAACTTTGTGTTTGTGAGCATCGCATGCGAGCGCAGTCTCCGGGAGCAATTGGGCGAATGGCACGGGCTCCTGGGCCGGATTGGCCAGGGCGTGGACGATGTTTATTTCACCACGCAGCTGGAGTCGGAATGCAACTGGAAGTTCGTCGTGGAGAATGCGTTTGACGACATCCACGCCGAGTTTGTGCATCCCACGGCGTCGTTGGACACCAGCGTCTACACGGGGTCCCGGTGGGAGTTTCATCCGTATTCCAGCCAGACCGAAGACCTGCCGCGCGACTACTCCAAGCGGCACGCCCAGCTGACGGTTTCCATGAGCGACGCCACCGTGGAGCGGAACGAACAGCTCTGGAGCGAGCATTTCCCGGATCGCGTCCACCGGTTTCCCGATTACCTGCATCTCTTTGTTTACCCCAATCTCATCCTCACCTCGGTGCAGGGATTTTGGTACAACCTCGTGCATTACAAACCGATCTCGGCGGAGCGTTCCCGGATGACGCACTGGCTGATTCCCGCGCGCCCGGCCAGCGGCCCCTCTCGGGTCACCCCGGAGTTGCTCTATCGCCTCGCCCTGGGGTCGCTGCGGGTCTTTGAGGAGGACGTGCGCGCCGTGGAGGTCACCCAGCCGGTGATCCGCTCGGTGTGCCAGCCCGGGATCCTCGGACAACGCGAAAACAAGATCGCGTCTTTTGAGTCCGCCTACATGGATCTCATGGCACCCGTCACCCCCGCCTAAATCATGAGCGAACGATCCAAAGTCGTGGTGTTCGGGGTGAACGCGTTTGCGCGGATGATCGCCGCCGGGTTTGAAGCCTATGGGGAACGCCGCGTAGTGGCGCACACGGTGCATGAGCGGTTTCTCACGGAACCGCAGATTGGTTCAAAACCGGCCGTCGCTTTCGAGACGCTCGCCGAGCATTTTGATCCGGCTGAACACGAGATTTTTGTCGCCATCGAGCATGCCCGGCTAAATGTGGCCCGGGGTGAGATCCTCGATGAGGCCCAGCGTCTGGGCTATCGTCCGGCGTCGCTCATCAGTCCCGGCGCGCAGATTGCCGAGGATGTCGTGTTGGGCGAACACTGCCTGGTCCTTGAGAACGCGGTGATCCAATTCGGCGCGCGGATGGGGCGAAACAACTTCCTCTTTGCGCACAGCTTTTTTGGCCAGGACACGCGGGTCGGCGACCACAACTATTTCGGGAGCGGTTTTTTTGCCGATCGCAACGTCACCATCGGGTCCTTCAGCACGTTTGGCAGCAAAGTGCGCGTCGCGGAGTCTGTGCGGGTGCATGATTGGACTTTTGTGAAGCCCTTCCACGACGTGAATGAGACCCTCTCGGAGCCTACTTTTATCCACGCCGCGCTGCGCGCCCCGGGCCGTATTGTTGACCGCAGAACATCCCGTCCATAATTTTATAAACCATTCTATGTCAGCGCCTTCCTCCGCATCCCCCCGCGATTTCACAAGTGAGCGGCTGTCCGCCCGCTTCCGGCAGACCCTCCAAACCGCGGAGGCCGATCCGCTGGCTTTTCTCCCCGACTGGGCCCGCGAGCTGGATCCCGCCGATCTGGCCTCGATTCCCGTGATCTGCTGCGGGGCCAATTCGATGGGCTGGTTTTTTCTCCAGGCCGCCCGGCACTTGAACATCATCGGTTTGGTGGATGACTTCAAAAAGGGGCAGGCGTACTGCGGGCACACCTGCATCGGAACCGCCGAGTTTGTGGCGCTGACCAAGAAAACGCCCAACGCGATTTGCATCAATTTGGCGCAGTGGGATCTCGGCTGCCGGTATTTCGACAACCTGGCCCGGCGTTTTCAGCTGCGGATGCTCAACTTCGGTCAGGCGGTGCGGTTCTTCGGGTGCGCCGTGGACTTCCGGCTCGCCGATTGGCGGCCGAGTATTGTGGCCCGGCAAAATGAGTTCCTCGCGCTGGAGTCCATGCTCTGCGACGAGCTCTCCAAACAAACGCTCTTCAGCGTGCTCACCCATCATCTCGACAACAATCGGGAGCATCTGCTCGGGATCAACCGATCCTACGACGCCCATTATTTCCGGTCCGGCCTTTTTGAGCTGCGCCCGGACGAGATTTTTGTGGATTGCGGCGCCGCGGTGGGGGAGACGGTGGATCACTTCCTGGAAATCACCCGGGAGAGTTTCCGCGGGCTCTACGCTTTCGAGCCGGACCGCGACAACTTCGGCAAGCTCAGCGAAAAGATCGGCCGGTATCGCAACCTGCCTTTTTCAAAGAACATCCATCTCCGGAACAAGGCGACCGGGGCGCGCGATGCCAAAGTGGCTTTTGAACACGGCGGCGGGGAAGGCTCGCGCGTGCTGGAGGGGCTTGCCGGGGAAAGCGTGATGGATCTCGTGCGGTTGGACAGCGAGTTAAGCGAGGGCGCCACTTTCCTGAAGCTCGACGTGGAGGGTCACGAACTCGACACGCTCAAGGGCGCGGAAGCGACGATCCGGCAGCACAAACCGCGGATCGCGGTCTGTGTCTATCATCGGGATGACGATCTGTTGACGATCCCCGCCTATCTCAAGTCGCTCAATCCCGACTACAACATCGGCCTGCGGCACTGTAACCAGGTGCGTTTTGACACGATCTGTTTCGCGTTTTAACCCGGGTTCCCGCCGCTGAAGGACGGAGGAGGAACCGCAGAGAGCGCAGAGAACTCCTGAACCGCAATCCCCTTTGAGGTCTTTGCGATCTCTGCCGTTTGATCCCAAGCCATGCGATCCAGCGTGGTGCCGGGTGGCGGCGCGTTTATTCGCCGATGATTTTGATCAGCACGCGTTTGCGGCGGAGCCCGTCGAATTCGCCGTAGAAGATTTGTTCCCAGGGGCCGAGGTCGAGCTGGCCGTCGGTCACGGCAACGACCACCTCCCGGCCCATGAGGGTGCGTTTGAGGTGGGCGTCGGCGTTGTCCTCGCCGACGTTGTGCGCGTATTGATCGTGGGGATGCTCCGGCGCGAGTTTTTCCAGCCAGCGCTCAAAATCGGAGTGAAGCCCGCGCTCGTCGTCGTTGATAAAAACGGAGGCGGAAATGTGCATCGCGTTGACGAGACAAAGCCCTTCCCTGATCCCGCTTTTTCTGAGGCATTCGGCGACAGTCGGGGTGATGTTGCGCAGTTCGCGGCGCTTGGGGGCTTCGATCCAGAGCTCGTGACGGAATGATTTCATCGGGCCGGCAGTTTTCCGGGGGGGGCGGGGGCTTGTCCACCCTGGAGCGCAGCGAGGGTGCGAGCGGTTTGTGCCGGAGCTTTCTCAGGGCCGGAGATCCTTGGCGTTGGGGCGCTCCGCTTCGTCGAGGATGCGCACCTGGTTGATCGACTTGAAGAGCGAGCGATCGGCGTAGGACCAAACCAACTGCTTGTCGGGTGTGATCTCGTAAATCTGCGGACTTTCTCCGGACAACCAGTTGCAGATCACCGTGTTCCCATTGCGGAGGCGCTGTGCTCCGGTGATCGAATGGAGCGGGGGTGGGGGCAGGTCGCTTTCCCCCAGGGACCAGACGACCTCACCGGCGGGGGTGGTTTCCTGGATCTTGCGGGCGTAGCCGCAGGTCACCAGCAAGTTCCCGTTCTGCAGGGGTTC
>CAMARB010000004.1 GCA_945860355.1 Chthoniobacter flavus
GTCCATCCCGTCCATCCCGTCCATCCCGTCCATCCCGTCCATCCCGTCCATCCCGTCCATCCCGTCCATCCCGTCCATCCCGTCCATCCCGTCCATCCCGTCCATCCCCCCGGCCGATGAGCATCCTCACCACAGCCCCCCCTGAGGAAGTGCGCGACTTTTTGCATCCCGCGTACTCCGCATTGGAGGCCATGTTCGCCCCCACCACGGTGGCACTCATCGGCGCCACGGAACGCCATGGCAGCATTGGCCGCACCCTTCTAGAGAACCTCAGCGCACACCCGTTTGGCGGCGCGGTTTACCCCGTCAACCCCCGCCACCGATCCCTGCTGGGGCACCGCACTTTCGCCCGGGTCGGCGAGATCCCAGCCACCGTCGATTTGGCGGTGATCGCCATTCCCGCCCGGGCCGTGCCCGGGGTCGTCGCCGAGTGCCGCCTGGCGGGTGTCCGCGGGGCGGTGATCCTTTCCGCCGGCTTCGCCGAAACCGGCGAAGCCGGAAAAGCCCTCGAAACCCAAATCGTCACGGAGGCGCACCTGGGCGGGATGCGCATCATCGGCCCCAACTGCCTGGGCATCATGCTGCCGCACACCGGTCTGAACGCCACGTTTGCGACGGGCATGGCGCAGACGGGCAGAGTCGCGTTCATTTCCCAAAGCGGCGCGTTATGCACAGCGGTGCTCGACTGGAGCCTCCAGAAAAAAGTCGGGTTCAGCGCATTCCTCTCCATCGGCTCAATGGCGGACGTCCAGTGGGGGGATTTGATCGCCCATCTCGCAAACGATCCGCACACCCAGAGCATTGTGCTCTACATGGAATCCATCGGGGACCCCGGCCGGTTCCTGGCCGCCGCGCGCGCTTTCGCGCCGTCAAAACCGATTGTCGTTTTGAAAGTCGGCCGCACCCCGCAGGCGGCCCGGGCGGCGGCCTCCCACACGGGCGCGCTGACCGGGAGCGACGCGGTGTTGGATGCGGCCTTCCGCAGGGCGGGCGTGCTTCGGGTGAACACCATCGCCGAACTCTTCGCGGTGACGGAGCTCCTGGCCAAACAACCCCGCCCCCGAGGCCCCCGCCTGGCGATTGTCACCAACGCAGGCGGCCCCGCCGCGCTGGCCACCGATCTTTTGGTGCGAACCGGCGGCCAGATCGCGGAACTCTCTCCCGCCTCGACACAAGCCCTCGCCCTGCTGCTCCCCGAACACGGCAGCGGAAGGGACCCCGTGGATCTCCTCGGAGACGCGGATGCGGAGCGTTACGCCCGGGCTTTGGAGATCGTCGCCCGGGATCCCGGCGCCGACGGGGTTCTGGCGATTCTCACCCCCCAGGCGATGACCCAATCCACTGCCACTGCGGATCGGCTCATTTCGACCCCCAACCCGGAGGGAAAGCCGATGATGGCAAGCTGGATGGGGGGCCAGGCGGTGGCAGACGGCATCGACCTGTTGAATACGGCCCAGATCCCGACCTTTGAGTTTCCGGACGCGGCAGCGCGCGCCTTTGCGGCCCTCTCGCAATACCGGCATTCACTGGGAGCAGTGGAGAAGTGCCCCCCGCCCCTACCGGCTCGTTCCCGGGCGGAAACCGCCAAAACCGCGCACCTCCTGGATCACGTCCGCCGATCGGGTCGCACCCTGCTCACGGAAATTGAGTCGAAAGCCCTGCTGACCACCTGCGGCCTGCCCAGCGTGGAAACCCGGCTGGCGGCGACAGAGGAGGAAGCGGCGGAATGGGCGGAGGCATTGGACGGCCCGGTCGTGCTCAAGCTCCACTCGGAAACCATCTCACACAAAAGCGCCGCCGACGGAGTGAAACTCGGTTTGCTGGGGGAGGAGGCGGTCCGGCGTGCGTTCCGGGAGATTGAGGAGAGCGTCCGGGCCGCCGAGGGCCCCCCCGCGTTTCTGGGAGTCACCGTGCAACCGATGATTCCCGTGGAGGGCGCCGATCTCATCCTAGGGGCCTCCAGCGATCCACAGTTTGGGCCCGTCATTCTCTTTGGCGCGGGCGGCGGGCTCGTGGAGTTCATTGAGGACCGCGCCCTTGGGCTGCCACCGCTGGACTCGGCCCAGGCCCGCCGGCTCATGGCGCAGACGCGCATTTACAAAGCGCTTGCCGACGACCCGGCCACGGCGGCCCTGGAGACCTGGCTCATCGGCATAAGCCAACTGGTGATGGAACACCGCTGCATCAAGGAAATGGACGTCAACCCGCTCCGCCGACAGGGTGAACATTACCTCGCCTTGGACGCACGGGTGATCCTCCACGGACCGGACATCCCCGAGCAATCGCTGCCGCCGCTGCCACTCCGGCCCTACCCGACTCGGCATGTCCGCCATGTCCGACTCCAAGACGGCGTCTCCCTTCTTCTGCGGCCCGTCTCTCCCGAGGACGAACCGCTCCTCCTGGCGTTCCACCAAAGCCTCGCACAGCCCGCAAACCATCCCCTCCCCCCGGCCCCGTCGCATCTCTCGGAACGCGTCGTCCGGGAACGCATCCGGCGGATCTGCTGGAGCGATTCGACGCTGGAGATCACCCTCGTTACGGAGCATCGGCGCGGGCAAAAAACCGAGATCCTGGGGGTCGCCCGGCTGAGCCGATCGACCGCGAATGCCGTCGCGGCACTCACCCTGCTGGTGGTGCCCGAATGGCGGGGACGCGGTATTGGGACCCGCCTGTTGGCGCACGTCGTGGACGTGGCGCGTCAGGAAGACATCTCCCAGATCAGCGCCCGGATTGAGGTCGAGGACATGCCCAGGGAGGCGTTGCTGAGGCGGGCGGGCTTTCGAATCTCGCAGGAGGCCGATTTTTGGGAGGCCACACTTTCCCCGTAACTGCCCCCATGCAGCCCACCCCCCCTCCCCTCATCATCGGGCTCGGCAACCTCTTCCGCAGGGACGACGGGGCGGGCCGAATCGCCGCCCGCAAAATCCGCGCAAACACCCCGCATCCGGGGCGTGTCCTGGAGCAAACCGGGGAAGGCGCAGCCCTTATGGACGCATGGAAAGGGGAACGATCCGTGATCCTCATCGACGCCGTGGCCTCCGGCGCGGCCCCGGGAACGATCCACCGCGTCGACGCCCGCACGCAGGCCGTTCCCGCGGAGTTTTTCCACCCCTCGACCCACACATTCAGCCTGGCGGAAGCCGTGGCACTTTCCCGAGCGCTGGGCCAGCTGCCGGCGGCGCTCGTCGTTTACGGGATTGAGGGAAAAGATTTTTCGGTGGGCCAGGGGCTCTCGCCCGAGGTGGCCGCCGCCGTCGGGAGACTCACCGAACACATCCAAACCATGCATGAAACCTCACTCGTCCGGGATCTCATCAGGAAAGTGGAGCTCCTGGCCGCCCAGCAGAACGCAGCCCGGGTCGTGGGAATGAAACTGCGCCTGGGTGCGTTGACCCAGATGTCGCCCGGCCATTTCCGCGAGCATTTCGAGCAAGCCGCCAGGGGCACCCTTGCCGAAAATGCCCGATTGGATCTGCTGCTCGGAGAGGATCCCGGCGACCCGCAGGCCCAGGATGTGGTGCTCGAAAGTTTGGAGATCGATGAATGAGCACCCGCAGGCTGCGACCGGCACTCAAGGCCCCCGAGCCAGAGCCCGCTGGATCCTTTCCGGCACGGTGCAAGGAGTCGGGTTCCGGCCTTTTATCCACGGGCTTGCCATCGACCTGGGGATCACAGGCTGGGTGCGCAACTCAATGGAAGGCCTCACGGTGGAGGCGGAAGGTTCCCCCGAGACACTCGCACGGTTCCAAAGCCGCCTGGAGACGGAGAAACCCGCCCATTGTGTGGTCAGCGGGATGGAGAGGGTCGCCTGCGCGCCGGAAAACAGCGCCTGCTTTGAAATCAAAGCCAGCGACGCCTCGGCGGCCCCGGGCACCGGCGTGTTGCCGGACCTCGCCACCTGTCCCCGGTGCGTCGCTGAAATCTTCGATCCGACCAACCGCAGACATCTTTACCCGTTCACCAACTGCACCGGATGCGGCCCCCGGTTCACCATCGTGGAGAGCCTCCCATACGACCGGGCGCGGACGTCCATGCGCCATTTCCAGCTGTGCCGGAAATGCCGGGAAGAATACGAGAACCCGGCCGACCGCCGGTTCCACGCCCAGCCCAATGCCTGTCCCGAGTGCGGGCCGCAACTCACCTTCCTGGACTCACACGGGCGCGCGCGCCTGCGCGGCCACGAGGCCTTGGTGGAAACCGCGCGACAGCTTGCCGCCGGGGCCGTGGTCGCCGTCAAAGGCCTGGGCGGTTTCCATCTCCTGACTCTCGCGGAGGACGCCGAGGCGGTGCGTCGGCTCCGGGCAAGGAAACAGCGTCCCGAAAAACCGTTGGCAGTCATGTTCCCCTCCCTCATTGAGGCCCGTCGGCATTGCCAGATCTCCCCCCTGGAAGAACAGCAGATCTGTTCCCCGGCCGCCCCGATTGTGCTCGTGCGCAGTCGCCGCCGGCTGCCCCGGGAAATCGCCCCGGGAACCTCGGAAATCGGGGCCCTCCTGCCTTACACCCCGCTCCATCATCTGCTCCTGGCCGAGCTCGGCGCCCCCGTGGTCGTCACCAGCGCCAACCCACCGGGCGCCCCCATCTGTATCGACGAAAGAACGGCGCCGACTGCGCTGTCCGGCATGGCCGACGCATTCCTGGCGCATCAGCGGCCCATCGTCCGGCATGCCGATGATTCCGTGCTCCGGATCGTGTCGGGCCGCCCCATGTTGCTCCGACGCGCCCGCGGATTCGCCCCGGCACCGATCCCGTTGCCGGGTACGATCCCGCCCACCCTCGCACTGGGCGCCGCCCAGAAAAACTGTGTCGCATTTTCCGTGGGGGCGGGGGTTTTCATCAGCCAACACATCGGCGACCTGGATTCCCCGGGGAACCGCCAGGCCCGCGAATCCGTGATCGCCGATTTCAAGCGGCTTTTTGGAACTCAACCCGTCCGCACCATCGGCGATCTCCACCCCGATGATCCCCCTTGCCACGGGGGCGACGCCACACCTCGCAACACGGTCCAACACCACTGCGCCCATGTCCTGGGGTGCATGGCCGAGAACGGGCTGCGCCCCCCCGTCCTCGGCGTCGCATGGGACGGCAACGGCTACGGATCCGACGGCTCGCTCTGGGGCGGTGAGTTCTTCCGCGTCACGCTCGGGGGCGTGGAACGCGTCGCGCATTTGCGCGCGTTCCCGCTGCCCGGCGGTGAAAAAGCGATGCGCGAACCCCGCCGTTGCGCGCTCGGGGCGCTCTCCGTCCTTTTCGGCGACGCACTTTTCACCCGTTTCGCGCATCTCCCCCCGGTCCGGGCCTTTCCGGAACCGGACCGGCGCCGACTCCGAAGAATGCTGCGGCGCGGGTTCCAAAGCCCTTGGACCAGCAGTGCGGGGAGGCTTTTTGACGCAGCCGCCTCGCTCCTGGGGATCCGCCAGCAAAGCACCTTCGAGGGGCAGGCGGCCATGGAACTCGAGCACGCCTTGGAAGGCGCGGTTTCCGGCGGCCATTATCCGATGCCCCTGGGGATGGACGGGGTTCTGGACTGGCGCCCGGCGTTTTCAGGGATGCTGAAGGATCGCCGCCGACCGACCGCCCAAGTGTCCGCAAAATTCCATCGCACCCTGGTTGAGGGCATCGTGACCGTGGCAAAACGGGTCCGGGAGAAACACGTGGTGCTCAGCGGCGGCTGTTTTCAGAACCGCCACCTGACGGAGCACGCCGTGCATCGACTCGGGGAGGAGGGATTCCAGGCCTTCTGGCATCAACACGTGCCTCCAAACGACGGCGGCATCGCTCTGGGACAGATCGCAGCCGCCGCATACCAACCCACCGCCTGATGTGCCTCGCTCTTCCCGGACAACTCCTCTCCATTGAGGGAGACACACCGTTTGAACGCACCGGCCGGGTCTGTTTTGGCGGCCTGATCAAAGAAATCCATCTCGCCTACGTTCCGGAAGCCCGGGTGGGCGACTACGTGATTGTGCATGCGGGGTTCGCACTGGGCGTGCTCGACCAGGAAGCGGCTCAGAGAACGCTCGACGAGTTCGCCGCGCTTGGAAGAGTGGAGTCCCTGGCGGCAGAACCCCCGCCGTAGGATCTGGAGAAGGCGGCCCCGGAGGAGCGGTTCCCCGGGCCGCCAAGGGATGCAAAGTTTTTACCACGCTATAAGAAGCGCCCGGGGCGAATCGGGGGCACATTCCTCTAGAAGGAGGGCGAAAACGCCAGGAAGCCACAAGGCCGGGAGAAGCCCCGACAGCCGTAAGCCGTAAGCCGTAAGCCGCAAACCGCGAGGGGAAACCAAAGCGAAGCCGCCGGAGATCGGCAAGTGGCGGCCGACGGGATGTCGCTCCGGGAACAAAAAGACAAACCTCAACAAAGACCCGAATGGGGGCCCTGCGGCGGTTGACGCTGTTCAAGGGCACCCGCCGCCGCGAACGGGAACCCTCCCGCGAACCGGGGGGCGGCCGCCCCTCGGGCGCGGGTCAAGGCCGGGCGGGCTTCGGGTGAAATGCCATGAATCTCAACACACGTTACCTCGGACTCGACCTGCGCACGCCGCTGGTCGCCGGCGCCTCCCCTTTCTCGGAGAAAAACGAGCATCTTCAGCAAATGGCCGAGGCCGGGATCTCCGCCGTGGTTTTCCACTCCCTCTTTGAGGAGCAAATCCGGAGGGAAATGAAGACCCATGAGCATCCCTTCTTGCGCGGCGCAGAGATCTGCCAAGAGGCCCTCTCCTATTTCCCCGGGCCCGACGAATTCGCCGTCTGGCCCGCGCGTTACCTGCGCAACCTGCGCCGGGCCAAGGAGACGCTGCGGATCCCCGTGATCGGCAGCCTCAACGGGGCGACCTTCGGCGGATGGACCTCGTATGCCCGGTCCCTGGAGCAAGCCGGGGCGGACGCGTTGGAGCTCAACCTCTACTCCATTCCCACCGACCCCGGCCTCACCGCGCAGGAGATCGAAGCCGACTACCTGACGATCCTCGCCTCGGTCAAAGCGCAGGTGAAAATCCCCGTGTCTGTCAAACTCAGCCCCTATTTCACCAACCTGATGCACTTTGCCAAGCGGCTGGTGGATGAAGGCGCGGACGGTCTGGTGCTCTTCAACCGGTTTTATCAGCCGGACATCGACCTGGAGTCGTTTGAAGTGAACCCGAGCATCCATCTCAGTGCGTCGAGCGACATCCGGCTGCCCATGCGTTGGGTGGCCCTGCTCTCGGGCCGCATCTCGGCCAGCTTGGCCGCCAGCAGTGGCATTCACACCGGCATCGACGCACTCAAGCTGGTTCTCGCCGGCGCCGACGTGACCATGCTTTGCTCGGCCCTGCTCACCCGCGGGATCCCGCAGATCCGCGTCATTGAGCACGAGATGTGCGACTGGCTCGACGCCCACGGCTACGAGACCCTGGCCCCTCTGCGCGGCCTGCTCAGCCAACGCAACTGCCCGGATCCGAGCGCGTTTGAGCGGGCGCAGTACATGCGGGCGATCGCCATCGAGCGCGTGTTTGAGCCCAGAACATGAACACCGAGTTTGGTCTGCGTCGGGGCAAATGGGCGGGACGCTCACCTCCTACGAGGAATCTCTGAGCGAACAACGCGGTCCACTTGGCACGGACCCGGCTGGGTGAAACTGCCCCCGCGGGATGACTCGCTTGGGCTTGGGTATTCGGGGCGAAAAAACCCGCCACAGGAATGAAGCACCGGGCGAGTGGGCTATAGACTAGGAGCAGAGGGCGCGCAGGGAGCGGACGGTTGGGCGGCGAGGGTGCCGGACATCTTCAACCCGGACCAAGGCGGCCAGTTCACCACCCGTGCGTTGCTGGATGCTGGATGAAGGGCCCGGGCAGCGGCCAGCATGCGCGGCAACGGGCTCCGCCGGACACCAGAGCACGCCATTCTTGCGGTGCCTGTTACCCGCGTTGAAATCGAGCGCCTCAGGGGCCAGCGTATCCACCCCTTTTAAAAGCCGCGACCCACAGCCCCGCCAAACCCGCTTTGCCCGAATTTGAGTTTTCCATTGGCCGGTTTCCGTCTTCCAATCGCCGCCCCATGCCCCGCCTTCTGACTCCCCTCCTTCTCCTGTGGCTGCTTCCAGTCCTGACCACAACGGCCCTGGAGAACCCGAGCGCGGCGTTTATCCAGCGCAGCATGCGGCAGCTCAGCGAGTCCACCCCGCAATCCCCGGGCAAAATGCGGGTCCTTTTTTACGGCCAATCCATCACCGCGCAGTCTTGGACCAAAACCGTGGAGAAGGAGCTCCGCCGGCGTTATCCCTCCGTCCAATTCAAGTTCCACAACCCGGCGATCGGCGGGTTCACGTCGCCGAACCTGGTGCGCACCGCCGAGCACGATCTTTATCCGTGGTATCCGGACCTGCTGATCTTCCACGTGTACGGTCCGATCGAGCAATACGAGGAGATCATCCGTAACACCCGTCGGCGCACCACCGCGGAGATCGTGCTGACCACGGATCACATCCACGTGCGGCACGACAACCCCGAGGAGATCGAGGAGAGCGAGAACAGCCATTCGGCCCAAATCATCGAGGTGGCAAAAAAATACGACTGCATGCTCATCGACGTGCGGGCGAAATGGCGGGCGCATCTCCAAGCCCAGAACCTCGCGCCGAAGGACCTGCTTAAGGACAAAATCCATCTCAACGAAGCCGGCTGCGATCTGATGGCCCGGCTGGTCGGAGAGGAACTGCAACGGACGCCGAACCTCGGCGACGGCGCGCCCTCCAGCGGCCGGATCCGGCAGGTAGGCTGGGACACCCTGCTGCGGGGCGCCGACGGCGGGCTCGAACTGGACTTCGAGGGAAATCGGGTCGTGGCGGTTTCCGACGGGAAGGGCGACTCGAACGCCGCGGGCGCGTTGGAGCTCGACGGTCGGCCCCTTGAAACTTTTCCGGAGATGTGGACCGCCTCGTTGCCCAGCCCAGGGCCGTTCATCTGGATGCCAGCCATCAAGCAGGTGGGCTTCCAGCAACCGCCGGGAACGCAGAAATGGACGCTGAGCCTGCTCCCGGACTCCAGCGCGGATGGGACAAAACTCCATTTCAAAGTGGACGGCGCCGAGACGGGTGCGGAGGGGGAAGGCTGGAGCGACCAGAGGTTCGTTTCACCCTCGGGCCGGGTGGTGATTGAGCCCGGGGACTGGCACGTGGCGTGGCCGCTGAGTTACCGCAAGAAGACGCTGCCAGAAGGGTTCCAAGTGACGTGGAGCACGCGCCAAACGGCCGCGCCGCGCTACCAACCGGCGCCAGCCGACACACGCACCGTGCTGCTTCAGGGCTGCGCCAACTCCAAACACGTGCTTCGGATTCAAGGCGACACCGGAAAACTTGGCATTGGCAGCCTTGTCATCCATACCCCTGCGGGCAAGTAATTCGGGGCCGACCAAACGCCCGCCAAGACACCCGCCATCGTCCCATGCGAACCCTCCAATATCCCATTCACGACGTGGACTGGGTGCACCGCCGGGTGCGCGAACTGGGAGAAGCCAAGGGCCTGCGGCTCGAAGTTTTTCACGCCGCCGAATCCGATCCCGTGCTCTCGCTGCATTCGCCGGGGCCGGACGCCGGGAGGCGCGTGTATTTGTCGGCCGGGCTGCACGGGGACGAGCCGGCCGGGGTTTTGGCCCTGCTGCTCTGGCTCGAAGGCTTTGAGCGCTGGCGGGGCAGGTTCGCGTTCGACATCTTTCCCTGCCTGAACCCGTGGGGGCTGCGGCGCAACCTGCGCACCGACAGCGCAGGCGTGGATTTGAACCGGGCCTATGGCGGCAACGGCAGCCACGCATTGATCACAGCACACGAGACATTCATCGCCGCCAACGCCGGATACGACCTGGCGCTGTTGCTGCACGAGGATTACGACGCCTGCGGCGCCTATATTTACGAGGTCACCGCCGAGTCCGAGCTCTGGTCGACGCATCTGCTGGCCGCCGCCCAGCCCCATTGCCCCGTGGATCCCCGGCCCCAGATCGAGGAATCAGAGGCCGCGCAGGGCGTGATTGCCGTGGACCTCACCGGCGAACTCGACACGCGGGAGTTTGAGGCGGCGCACCTTTTTCATTGCGGCAGCCGCCGGGTGCTGACGGTGGAGACGCCGTCGGAACTGGATCTTTTCCAACGGGCGCAGGCCCACTTGGGGATGATTGAGAGCGGTCTGCGGATGCTGGTTCATGAGCAGAATCGGGGCTGAAACCCGGATCCGCGCAGGATCCTCCCCTTTTGGCACGGCTACGGCTCTCCGTGATGCATGTTTCCGAGTGCGCTTGATTGGTGGCAAGGCCGGGCGCCATGGTCGAGCGCCATGACAGTCAGTGTCCCCTCGGCTTTTCTCGCCGTCCTGTGCTTTGTTCTCTGCGCCCCGGCGGCCGCCAGAGAGGAGACCGTGGCGTACAACGTGAGAACCTGGGGGGTGGGCGACGGCCTTCCCCACAATATCGTCCGGCAGATCGTTCAGGATCCGGACGGCTTTTTGTGGCTGGCCTCCAACGCCGGATTGACCCGATTTGACGGGCTCAAGTTCACTTCGTTTTCCAAAACCAACCTCAACGGGCTGGATTCGGATGATGTCCGAACGGTTTTCTGCTCCCGGGCCGGGGAGATCTGGGTCGGATTGAACCGGCGCGGGATCGCCCGCAAGCTCGGCGAGCAGTTTGAACCGATCGCCCAGACGGGGGAAATCGCCAACGCACAGTCGCCCGCCCCCCCGTTCGCCGAAGACGCCGACGGTGGCATTTGGTGGCGCTCGCCCGAACAAGGCGCCTGCCGGTGGCGGCAGGGTAAAATCCAGAGGTTCGGCCCCCGCGACGGCCTGCGATTCGGAGAGGAAAACACCATCCATGCCGACTCCGAAGGCGCCATCTGGTTCCCCGGCGAGAAAGGCTGCGAGATATATCACGACGGGAGATTCCACTGTTTTCCGGAGATGGGCGGCAAAGGTCTGCGGCTTGCGCCCGCGCGAGCGGGGGGCATGTGGGCGTTCCGTAACCAGCAGATCTGGCGCTATCACTCCGATGGGCGCCAAGAGCTCGCTTGGGAGCTCGATCGGCTGGCGAGGCCCAAGGAAGCGCGAGTGCGGGAGATGCCTCCGGCGGGTGAATCGGAGGAAGAAGCCGAGGCGGAACCCCTGGATGTCAGATCGCTGTTGGAAGACAGCACCGGCGCGCTCTGGCTGGCGACCCGCAACGCGGGCCTCCTGAAAGTGGAGGCAGGCACGCTGGTTCGGGCCCCCGTTGCAAGCAACGAGATCCTTTGCCTGAGCGAAGACCGGGATGCCGTGCTCTGGGTGGGGACTCGATCGGGACTCAACCGCCTGATCCGCAGCCATGTGCGCCTCTTCCAACCCTACGAGGGAGCGGGGCGTAATATCGTCAGCTCCGTGTGCGAGGACGCGGACGGCAAACTCTGGATCACCTCCACCAAAGGCCCGCCGCTCCGAGCCACAACACCGGCCAACCGGCACTTTGCACCCCTCAAAGGCTGGGTGGGGCCCTCCGCGGCCGCTGTTTTTCCGGATCCTAAAGGGGGACTTTGGATCACCACGAACAAGGACCAATTTCTTTCCTGGCGAGAAGGGACTTTGACCGCCTTCAGCGCCCCCGGATTGCAGATCAAAGCGGTCCATGCGGACCGCAAAGGACGGATCTGGCTCGCATGCGAAAACCAAGGGTTGTTTCGCTGGAAAGACGGCGTCGCAGAGCCCTCCCCGGGCCAGGGGGGCACGATTCTGGCAGAAGCCTTCGCCGAGGACGCCGCCGGCAGGCTCTGGGTTGGCTCGGCAGATGGACTCATTTTCCGGGAAGACTCCGATGGCACGCTGGTCGCGGTTCGGTTGCCCGGCGCGTTGCCCGAAGAACGGATTCGATTTCTTGTCGCCGAATCAGATGGAGCACTGTGGATTGGCGCCCGGGGCGCGTTGTATCGATGGAAGGCGGGAAAAACCCTCCGGTTTCCCGCCGGGACAGGCCTGCCGTCCACGGACCTACGGGCTATGGAGGTGGACGGTTCAGGCAATTTTTGGTTCGCAAGCGGCGGCGGACTTTTTCGGACCACCCGCAAGAATTTGGAGAGCGCCTTGGAGGGCAAAACCCCGGCGGTTTTCACTGAGCTCTATGGCCAGCAGGAGGGCGTTCCCAACGGGGAATTCAACGGCGCCGAGCGCCACACATCCGTCCGCACAAGGGACGGACGGCTGTGGTTTGCGACCTCGGAGGGCGCATTGGAGATTCGCACCGAGAGCATGGCCGCTCCTCTTGAGCTCTGCCCTTTGCGGATAGAGAGCCTGGAGGCGCTTGGACGCAATCACCATCCCCAGCCATCCTCGATCCCCCTTCCGCCACGAGCGACTCCCGTGAAAATCAACTACACCCTCCCCAACGGGAGTGCCCCGGAACGGCTCCGGTTCCGGCACCGTTTGGGCGACGGGCCTTGGGTGGAAGCCGGCAACGAGCGCTCGGCGACTTATGTGAGTCTGCCTCCGGGGCGGCACCGCTTCGAGGTGCAGTCAGCCATCGGCGCCAACACTTGGATGCCGCGCACCGCCTCGGTGGACTTCCAAATCGCGGCGGCATGGTGGGAAACGCTCTGGGCCCGCGCGGGGTTCCTCCTCCTGGCAGCCCTGGCACTGGGCGCGGTGGTCCGCGTCTTCGTTCTGCGCAGGGTCCGCCTGCGGATGGAACGCCTCGAACAGGAAACCGCCGTCGAAAGGGAGCGCACCCGGATCGCCCGCGACATGCACGACGAACTCGGGGCAAGCCTCACCCACTTGGCGCTGACCAGCGATCTGGCGGGGTTCGAGTTGGGAGTGGAAAGCCCCGTCGGCCAGCGCTTCGCGCAACTCGCCCGGAAAGCCCGCTCCGTCTCGGGGGTCTTGGACCGGATCGTTTGGACCGTCAACCCGCGGAACGACACCCTCGAGCGACTGGTGGGATACACCGCCGAGTTCGCCACGGAATATCTGGGCGACATCGGCATCGCGCTTCAACTCGGGCTTCCCGCCCAACTGCCGGCGCTGCCGGTTTGCGCCGAGGCCCGGCACCAGATTCTGCTCGCAGTCAAGGAGGTGCTCAACAACGCAGCTAAACACGGCGCCGCCGACCGGGTGAAACTCGACATCACATTCGAGTCCGGGATGCTCAAGCTCGCTATCGCGGACAACGGGCGCGGGTTCGACCCCGGGGCAGTGTCGGCCTCGGCCAACGGCCTTATCAACCTCCGGCAGCGCTTGGGCGCTCTGGGTGGCACGGCGCGCCTGGAAAGCCAATCGGGCGTCGGCACCACCGTCACTCTCGAGGCCCCGATTTAGCGCGGCGGCTTGTATGCAGAATATGCGACATGACGCCCCCTTGCGGCCCAGGTAATCTTTCAAACAGAACCGCAACGCCCAAGCCATTCACCCGAACCCTCCCAAGATGACATCCTCCACAGCCACCGTGGCGATCGTCGAAGACGACCCAGGCATTCGCGCGGGCTGGAGCGCCCTCATCAACCAAATGACCGGCTACCGTTGCATCGGGGAATACGGCTCCGCCGAAGAAGCCCTTCGCGAGCTCCCGCTGCACCCGGCCGACTTGGTGCTGATGGACATCGGCCTGCCGCAGCTCTCCGGAATCGAATGCACACGGCGGCTCACCCAGATCCTGCCCGGCGCCGAGATCATCATGCTCACGATGTTCGGCGATCAGGATCATCTCTTTGAATCCCTGCGCGCCGGGGCCTGCGGCTATCTCCTCAAGCGCAGCACCCCCCAAGCCTTGCGCGACGCGCTCGATCAGGCGCGCAGCGGCGGCGCCCCCATGTCCCCGCAGATCGCCCGTCAGGTCGTCACCCATTTTCGTTCCCGGCCAACCCCCGCGGCGCCGGACACCGGGGTTGGCTGCGAGAACCTTTCCAAGCGCGAATCCGAAGTCATCCAGCTCCTGGCGGAAGGGCATCCTTACAAAAACATCGCCGACGCGCTGGGGCTCACCATCGACACCGTGCGGACGTATATCCGGCGGATCTACCAAAAGCTCCAGGTCAACTCCCGCACGGAGGCTGTGGTGAGGTACCTGAGCGAGACCCGCGCATCGAACTAACACGCCGCGCCGGTGGCGCCCGTGTGGAAGAGCCGAGCCATCGCGCCCACCCCGGCGTTCCACCGCACTCTATGCACACCAGAATGATTCTCCCCGCCTTGCTGGGGCTCGCAGCACTCGCCCAGCCACACCCCGCCGGGGCGGACGTTGTCCTGCCCGCGCTTTTCTCCGAACACATGGTCCTGCAATCGGGCGAAGGCGCCAACGTCTGGGGCTGGGCCGATCCCGGAGAAAAGGTGACCGTCACGCTGGGCGATCAGACCCGGAGCACCACGGCCGATGCGAAGGGGAAATGGAGGCTCAAGCTCGTCAACCTCGTAGTCGGCCAAAGCGGCGCATTGACGGTCGCGGGCAAAAACACCGTCGTCATTCCCGACGTGCTCGTCGGAGAGGTGTGGCTGTGCTCGGGCCAGTCCAACATGGCGTTCGGAGTGGGCGGCCAGGAAAACAAGCCGCTCACCTTTCCCGAGTTCCGCGTTTTCACCGAGCAATCGCTGGGCGAAGGCGAACCGCAGGAGAAATGCAAGGGGGCCTGGGTGGTATGCTCCCCGGAGACCGTCAAACAGATCTCGGGAACCGCCTATTTCTTCGGCAAAACCCTCCACGAAAACCTCAAACAACCCGTCGGCCTCGTCGTATCCGCCGTGGGCGGAACCCGTATAGAATCCTGGACCAGCACGGAGGTTCAGCGGGGAGTGCCGGAACTCAAACCGCAGTTCGACGCCCTGGCTGAAAAGCTCTCCCGCTACAACCCGGTCACCGCAAAAGCGGCCAAGGAAAAGCAACTGGCGGCATTCCAGGAGCTGGTGGAAAAGGCCAAAGCCGCTGGAACACGCCCGCCCAACCCGCCCTCACCCCAGTACGACCCGCGCGCGAGCGGTCCGGGCAACCTCTTCAACGCCAAGATAGCGCCCCTGATCCCCTACACCGTCCGCGGAGCGATTTGGTACCAGGGCGAAGCCAACGCCCAGACGGCAGAGGAGGGCAAGTTTTACGCCCGCCAACTGCCGATGCTCATCCAGGACTGGCGGTCCCGCTGGGGCCAGGGCGACTTCCCGTTTGCCTGGGTGCAGCTGCCCAAGTACCGGCACCCCAAGTTCACCGGTTGGCGCGAGGCCCGGGAAAGCATGCTCAAGGCGCTTCAAGTCCCCAACTCGGGAATGGCCGTAATGGTCGACACCGGGGACCCAGACAAGATCCATCCCAACAACAAAAAGGAAACCGGCCGACGGCTCGCCCTCTGGGCACTTGCCAAAGTCTACGGCCAAGAAATCCCCTACAGCGGACCACTGCCTGCCGGCCACACCGTGCGCGGCGCCGAAATCGAGGTTTCATTCAAACACACCGACGGCGGTCTCGCGGCCCAGGGCGGCGAACCTCTCAAAGGCTTTCTCATCGCGGGCGAAAACCGCGTGTGGCATCCCGCCTCCGCTCGGATCGTCGGCGACAAAGTCGTGGTTTCCAGCCCCGATGTGAAATCCCCCAAGGCGGTCCGGTACGCCTGGGAGGACGTCCCCGACTGCAACCTTTTCAACGGGGCCTGCCTGCCGGCTTCCCCCTTCCGCACGGATGACTGGCCATCCGAGGCCCCGAAAGCGCCGCAGCTCTGAGCTCCGCCCCCTCGGCTGCGCCTCAAACACCTCCCGACTTTGATCATGAAACTCCCCCTGCTGGTTGTCGTTCTGTTGAGTCCCGCGGCAGCGCTCCGGGCCGGAGCCCCGGCTGCCCGGCCCAACATCCTCATCGCGATCTCCGACGATCAGTCCCACCGCCACACCTCGGCCGCGGGATACAAAGCGGTGAACACCCCGGCGTTCGACCGCGTGGCCAAGGAGGGCGTCCTTTTCCTCAACGGCTTTGCCGCCTCGCCCGGATGCAGCCCCTCGCGCGCGGCCCTCCTCACAGGAAGGCATCCCTGGCAGATTGAGCAGGCGGGTACACACGCCAGCTCCTTTCCTGCGAAATACGTGGCGTTTCCCGAGCTGCTCGAGAAATCGGGCTATTTCATCGGCATGACCGGCAAAGGCTGGGGCCCGGGATCCCTCCAGGGGGAGCGCAAACGCAACCCGGCCGGACCGGAGTTCAAGAAACGAACCGCAACGCCCCCCCGAGAGGGCCTCACCACCAACGATTACGCGGCGAACTTTGCGGATTTCCTCGCCGCCCGCCCCAAGGATCAGCCGTTCTATTTCTGGTGCGGAACCGGCGAACCCCACCGGGATTACAAACAGGGGGCCGGACTTCAATCCGGCAAAAAACTCGAGGACGCCACGCCGCCAGCGTTTCTTCCCGACACGCCGGAGGTGCGCAGCGATCTGCTCGATTACTGCCTGGAAATCGAGTGGTTCGACTCGCATCTGGGCCGGATGCTCAAGCTGCTCGAGGAGGCAGGCGAACTAGAGAACACGCTCATCGTCGTCACCGCCGACAACGGCATGCCGTTTCCCCGCGCGAAAGCCAACCTCTACGAGGACGGATTCCACGTGCCGTTGGCAGTTCGCTGGGGCCAACGGGCGCCCGGCGGACGCACCGTCGAGGATGTTGCGGGGTTCGTGGATTTGACCGCGACGATCCTGGACGCAGCCGGTGTGCGGCATCCCGGCGGGGAATTTCCGCCCGCGGGCCGCAGCCTGATGAACGTGCTGGTTTCCAACAAGCAGGGCCTCGTGGATCCGACACGCACCGCGGCCTATGGCGCCCGGGAACGCCATTCCTCCTCCCGACACGGGAACCTCGGCTACCCGCAACGCGCCCTGCGCACCCCGGACTTCCTTTACATCCGCAACTTCCGCCCGGAGCGCTGGCCGGCGGGCGATCCCGTGGTGCTCAAAGAGGATGGGACCTCTGAGGGGCCCCACAGCGGCTACACGGACATCGACCGGGGCCCGACGCTCACCTTCCTCCTCGCGAAAGCCGCCGCCCCCACACTGGGCCGGTACCTCCAGCTGGCCACAGGGCTTCGGCCGGCCGAGGAGCTCTTCGACATCCGAACCGACCCGGCCTGCCTCAACAATCTCGCCGGGGATCCCCGCCACGCGAAGGTAAGGCAGGAACTTTCCAAGCAGCTCGAGGAGTATCTCAGGAAGACAGGCGACGCTCGCGTGCTCGACGGCGGCGAGGTCTGGGAGAGCTACAAACGGCTCAAGGGTGGGATCAGGAATTTCCCGGCACCCGCCGACACGCCCTGAACGGGCACAAGGGATTCCCTGCCCGCAGCCCGGCCAACCAGGCGGCGGTGGATCAAGCGATCTCGTTGGGGTGCACCGCCTCCCGGTTCGCCCGCGCCGCAGGACAGTCGGCCTGAGGCCGGGTTCAACGCAGAAACGCCCTCCTGAGACCGGCGCGCGCCTGGGGGCCCTCGCAGGCAGGCTTCGGGGCGTGCTCGAGGACCCGCTGGGTCAATCATGCGCGCCGTCGCATCATCGTGCGGCTTTCGGCAAGTGCCGATCTGCGGTTTACTCTTGGAAGCTCGTCCCTCCCCTTATGAACACCAAATCTTCCCTCCGTCTTTTGCATGAGGCGTTGTTTACCCACACGCTCGGCCCGGAGCTGGAGAACGTCGTTTCCAAGCATCTCCCCGCACGCGAGAACCGGCCGCCTGAGGATACGCACCCCCAGAAAACGCGCCCTGCCAAGGCGGCACCCTCCCTCGGATGGACCGCCTCGCTGATCCTGCTTGTGGCGCCGCTTCACGCCCGGGAGGGGATTAAAGCAGAGGCGTTGGCGGAGAGCGAACTCGTGACGTTGGAGGACGGATTTGAGGCTCGGCGGGATGCGCTGCTGCGGCAGCAGATCCAAAAGCCCTTTCCTCCGGGTGACGCAGGCGATCTGGGGGCGGCACTGAGCGCACTTTTTCTGCAAACCGACGACACCAAAGCCAACGAAACGCTCCTGCATTTTTCGCAGAAAGGCTTCCAACAAATCCGCCCCCTCCCGGAACGCAGACAGCATGGGCGAAATCCTCTGGCTGACCGGCGGATCACGTCACGATCCAAAAGGGAACGCGCTCGCTGACTCTGGATCTGGTTCGCTGAGGCTGCGGCTCCCGAACGCGTCTCCGAGGGGCCCGCTCAGCCCCCCAAGCCGCCGCTGATCCAGCCGCAGACGTCGGTGGACGCCATCTCGGGAGGCAGCTGCCAGCCGGGCGCACCGACAAGTACCGGCCAGTCAAGTTTGTCCTCCGGAATACGCCCGTGCGACCCGCGCACCAGCGAGGCGTCCAGCGGGATCACCTCCAAGAGCGCGCGGAACCCGAGTTTTTTCCGGAGCAAAAACCAGGCGATCTTGAGCGCCGGAACGGAGATCTGCGGGTCGACGAAAAGTTCGGCCGGGTCGTATCCGGGCTTGCGATGGATGTCCACGGTGCGGGCGTAATCGGGGGCCTTGGCGTCGTCGTTCCACCAGGGGTACGAGAACCAGCTGTGGTCGTCGGAGACCACCACCAGATCGCCGGATCGGACATGCCGGATCCCGGCGGCGGCCTGGGCCTCGGCGTCGAGCACCTGGGCGACTCCCGGCGTGGCTTCCAGCACGGCCTTTACCTGCGCGAGCAACGCGGGGTCCTGGACCACCACATGGGCCACCTGGTGGTCGACCACTGCAAACGCCCTGGAGGCCATGACATCGAGCACCTCGGACCCCACCTCGTCCTTGATCTCCAGCCAGCCCTGGGCGCGAAGCACCCGGTTGAGCGGCACCGCTCGGTCCACCGCGGTGATGGCGTATTCGGACACGAGCAGCACCTCCACGCCGCGCGCCTCGAGGAATTCCGCCAGGTCGCACACCAACGTGTCCACCTGGCGCCGGGCGGCGTCGCTCCGGGGATCGGCCGGGCCGAAGCGCTGGAGGTCGTAGTCGAGGTGCGGCAGATACACCAAGCTCAGGTCGGGCCTCTCGTGTTCCTCGATCCAACGGGCGCAGTCGGCGATCCACTGGGTGGCGGGCAGCCCGGCGCGCGGCCCCCAGAAGGAATGGAACGGGAACTCGCCGAGAGCCGCCTTGAGCGCCGGTTTGAGGCGCTGGGGATAACTGGCGATGTCGAAGATCTTGCCGCCGTCCGCGCGGTAAACCGGGCGGGGCGTGACGGCCAGATCGGCCTGGGTGCCCATGTTGTACCACCAGAAAAGGTTGGCGACCTTGAGCCCGGGCCGGACCGCATGCAGCCGGTCCCACACCTTGGGGGCGCCAACGAGCCGGTTGGATTGTTTCCAAAACTGCACCTCGCTCAGGGCCCGGTCATACCAGCCGTTGCCGACAATGCCGTGTTCGGAGGGGCGCACCCCCGTCAGGTAATCGGACTGCGCGGTGCAGGTGACGGCCGGGAACGCCGGGCGGACCTTGGCGAACCCGCCTTTGGCGGCGCGCGCCGCCAACCTTGGCATAACGCCGGACTCCAGGTCACGGGCGGAAAGTCCAACCACATTCAAAACCGCACGACGGAGGGGAAGGTCTTGGCTCATTGTGTTCTGCTCGGTAGCGCCGCTGACGGCCCGGGCACTTTAAGCAGCCCCCGACGGGCGCCGCCAGCGAACAATCAGGCGCACCCGAGAAGCGACGGCGTCGTTGACCCTCGCCGGGGTCCCTCTAGATTGCCAGGCCATGCGAATCCTCCCCATCGCCTGCCTGGCCCTGCTCGCAACCACACTCCGGGCGGATGACACCGCCAAAACCGGAGGGCCCGCTCACGTGGAAACCGAGGGCCAGTGGCCACGCAGGGAAGCCCTGCTGATGCCGCCCGGGGCGACCGGGAGAATCCATTTCCCCGTCACGACAGGGAAACCCGAGGCGCAGGCTTTTTTCGAGCAAGGCGTCGGACAACTCCACGGGTTCTGGTATTTCGAGGCGGAACGCTCCTTTCGCCAGGCGGCCCGGCTCGATCCGGAATGCGCGATGGCGTACTGGGGTCTGGCGATGGCCAGCCTGGGCGACACGAAACGGGCCCGGGAGTTCATTAAAAAGGCGCATGCGCTGGGATCCAAAACCTCCGCGAGGGAGCGGGCCTGGATCGACGCGCTCCGGGCGTATTACGAGGAGAAACCCGACGACAAAAGCCGGCCCCAAGCCCTGGTGAAGGCGCTTGAGAAGCTCAGCTTCGAGCATCCCGAGGATCTGGAGATCAAAGCGTTCCTTGTCTACCAACTCTGGGACAACGCGCAGAACGGGATTCCGCTGGCCTCGCACCAGACCGTGGACGCGCTGGCCCGGCAAATCCTCGCCGTGGCCCCCATGCATCCCGTGCACCATTACCTGGTCCATCTCTGGAACGACGAGGACGACCGGCGCGCGCTCCAGAGCGCCGCTCGGTGCGGGCAGAGCGCGCCGGGCATCGCGCACATGTGGCACATGGGCGCGCACACCTTCACCAAACTCAGGCGGTATTCGGACGCCGTCTGGCAGCAGGAGGCCAGCGCCCGGATCGACCACGCGCACACCGCCCGGTGGCGGATCCTGCCCGAGCAAATCCACAACTACGCCCACAACAACGATTGGCTTGTTGAAAACCTCGCGTTCACCGGACTGGTTCGGGAGGCCATCGACCTGGCCCGCAACATGATCGAACTGCCCCGGGTGGCGCCCGCTCACCCGGTGCTCGGACGCGCCCCGCGCAAACCCGGCGCCGGCGCGTTTCGCATGGGAGCCAAACGCCTCCAGCAGATCCTCCCGCAGTTTGAGCTCTGGGAGGAGCTCTGCGGCCTGGACGGATCGATTTATCTGCCGTCCGCCGAGGACCCCCTCGACGAGATCCACCGCCTCGGCGCACTGAGCGTCGGCTGGAGTATGAAAGGCGATCCTCAGCGGGCTGCCGGGAAAATCGCCGAAGCCGAGGCGCAGCTGCCCCGTTTGCGGGACCAGCGGTATCGCGAGGCCGATGCCGAGGAAAAACGCGCCCGCGAGGACAAACTCCCCGCAGACCAAGTCGCGCAGAAAATGACCCGGGCCCTGCAGACGTTCGAACCCCGGATCGAAGAGGCGGAACGCGCGATCGCGGGGATGCGGCTTTTTGAGGCAATCGCCGCCGGGGAGACGGAGTCGGCCAAGGAACACCTCGGGAAGATGAAAGACCTCCCGCAACACCGCCTGGCGTTGATCCACCGTCGGCTCGGGGATCAGGGGAAGGAGGAGGCCGCGGCTCGCGCCTACCTCAAGGAAGCCGAGGGGCAGGTCCTGCCGCTGGCTCTTCTGGCCGATGTCCTCTGGCGCGCCGGCAAATCCGAGGAAGCGTTCGGCCTCTTGGAACGACTGCGTCCCCTGGCCTCACGGGCCGACCTCGATCTTCCGGCGTTGCAACGCCTAGCGCCCTTGGCCGAGGCCAAGGGATTGCCGGCGGACTGGCGGTTGCCTGCGGAAGAAACCGCCGACAGCGGGGTGCGTCCCCCGCTCGAATCCCTGGGGCCCGTGCGCTGGACTCCCCCACTTGCGCCCGCATGGAAACTGGAAGGCGGCGAGGGGTTCCAGAGCCTGGCCGGTTACCAAGGACGCGCGGTGCTCGTGGTGTTTTATCTCGGGAGCGGCTGCAAACATTGCATAGAACAACTCGACCTCTTGTCGGAGGCCTCGGGCGATTTCGCAGCCGCAGGCATTTCAGTGGTGGCGGTGGGCACGGAAACGGCCGACGCCCTCCGCAAAACCACGGTTCAGTCCAAGAACCGCGAGGGTTTTGGGTTTCCGATCCTGGCCGATCCCGAACAGAAAGTGTTCAAGGCTTACCACTGCATCGACGAGTTTGAAGGCGAACCGCTGCACGGGGCCTTTCTCATCGACGGCGCGGGGTTCATTCGCTGGCAGGAAATCAGCGTGGAACCGTTCCGCGAGATTCCGTGGCTGATCAAGGAAGCGAAACGCCTGCTGCCGTTGCCGGTGAGGATGGGCGGGGAGAAAGAGGTGAGAGGTGAGAGGTGAGAGGTGAGGGGTGAGGGGTGAGGGGGCCAAAAAAGCAGACGCGGGGCAGCCCCGAAGGGGCGACATAAGACAGCCCCGGGAAACGCCCGGGGTGAAGACGTTGAAAAAACGAGCGGAGCCCTGAAGGGGCGGATCATCGCCGGAAACCGGGTTTGAAGCGCCCCTTTCAGGGCTCAACGTTTGTGCTGGCCGACCGTCCCCGGGCTTTGCTCGGGGCTCCATTTTTTCGCCCCTTCGGGGCTCGCCCACACACCCAACGGGGCGAAATTCCAGCCCCGAAGGGGCGACATAAGACAGCCCCGGGAAACGCCCGGGGTGACGACGTTGAAAAAACGAGCGGAGCCCTGAAGGGGCGGATCATCGCCGGAAACGTGGTTTGGAGCGCCCCTTCAGGGCTCGACGTTTGTGCTGGCCGACCGTCCCCGGGCTTTGCCCGGGGCTACCCTATGTCGCCCAGTTGGGGCTCATGCTCACCCCTGCCCACTGCCCACTCACCCCTGACTATCGAGCGGGCGGATTTTTAAGAGCGGCAAACACCTCGAGCACGGTAAGTTCCTTGGTGGCCCCCATGTCGATCCAAACGCGCAACAAAGCCAGTTCCTGGGCCGTCAGGCGGGGTTTGCCGTCGGGCGGCATCGTGTCTTCGTCGTCCTCCGGCAGCAGCGCGCGTTTGATCAGCCAACTCTCGTCGGATTTGCCGGGGACCACCACCATCTCCCCGTCATCGGCCTGGCGCTCGCCCCCGGCCATGATCGCCTCAAACGTGTGCAGCTTCAGGCCGCCCTTGGATTTCTCGTCGTTATGGCAGGAGGTGCATTTGGACTCCAACAAGGGCGCAACCAGGGTCGCGTACAGTTCCGGGCTTTTGACCGACTTGCCTGCGGGAGCAATCGCCGTCTCCGCGGCAGCCGCGCCCTCGGTTTTGGCGGGCTGCGTCAGACCGAGCTTCTGTTTGAGGGGTTCGGGCATTGAAGCGGTGAGGAAAGTGCTCCCATGGGTCATGTTGCCGCCAGAATGAGCGCCCACCGTCAACAGCAGCATGCTCACAGGCAACAATGCCACTGAAAGAAACCGGGCCCATCCGGAGGGTCGGACCGCGCTGAGATGCCGCACCCCAACCAGGAGAGCGCACACCGCGGTGAACGCCAGCGTGAACCGCAGATGCGTGGTGAGCTCTTTGGAAACCGAGCCGGCGTCCAGCGCCAGCCAGTATCCGCAGATGCTCGCCACGAGCGCCGTGGACGCCGTCACCCAGAGGCTGAGGGTCGCCGCCGCACGGAGCTGCCGGGCGCCGGGAAAAAACGCGAGCGTCTCGAAAAGAATCGCGAGCGTCACCGCGCCAATGGGCAAATGCAGCACCAGGGGATGAAAATGGCCGATCCAGATCATCCACTGGGGGACTTTCGCCGCGGTTTCGGCCGCCCCGAGCGGAAGCAGAAGAAGAAGGCCCCCGAGAACGCCAAAAACGGCGAGGATCAGCAGGAGGGAAAAGAAAAAGGTGATCCGCTGGAACGGAGTCACAACCGGGGACGGGGTGAGTGAATCGTGCATGGGAAAATTGGGAGGTTCAGGAGAGACAACACATCAAACCGCCCCGGTCTTAGAATGGAAGCCTTTCCTCCGCCGTAAAAAGCCGGCGAATCCCCGGAAAAACTCCACCCTCACCCGGTTAAAAGCCACAGACCGGCCTCGATCCGGACGGATTTACCGTGCCCGCAGACCGCCCCAAAGCGCGCCCCTGCGGTGAGATCCCGCGCCCTGTCATTCCGGGGCAGTCGGACCGGAGTCGGACGCCGACCGCGGGATCCGCAGTGCCACCTCCAATCCGTGCGGTGCCCGGTTCCTGGCCGACACCGTGCCCCCGCAGGCGTCCACGGAGGCTTTCACGATGGCAAGGCCCAGTCCGATCCCGCCGGTCTCCCGCATCCGGGCGGTATCCACCCGGTAGAATGCGTCGAAAATCCTGGGCAACTCGGATTCGGGCACGCCGGGCCCGGAATCCGACACGGTGATCACCGCCTTGGCGCCGTCGGCCCCGGCCTCCAGGAGAATCGGCCCGGACGCCCCGGCATGGCGCAGGGCGTTTCTGAGCAGGTTGGCCAAGGCGCGGACGAGCAGCTCGCGGTCGGCCAACACGACGCAATCCTCTCGCAAGACCCGCCGTAATTGGCCCGAGTCGGCGCCTTCCCTGCGGACGGCGGCCTCGAGGATTTCGCTCAGCACAACGGGCTCAATCCGAACCGCGGAGGTGCCAAAAGAGGCCTTGGAAAAACTCAACAACTCCGCCACCAACGCGGCGATTTGCTCCGCCTTTTCGGAGGCGGACCGGACATAGGCGGATTGGTCTTTGGAAACCCGCTGTTCGAGAACCCCCAGAGCCATTTGCAACCGGGCCAGGGGCGAACAGAGTTCGTGGGCGATATCGCCCAGAAACCGTTTCTGGCCCTTCACATATCCGTCCAAACGCCCCGCCATCTGGTCGATGGCCTCCCCCAAAGCGCCCAGCTCATCCCGGCGACGCCCGGCGATGCGCACGTCAAACCGGCCGTCGGCGATCTGGCGGGTGGCCTGGGTCATCCGGGCCACCGCCCCCGTGATACTGCCCACCAACGGCAGCCAGAACAGCAGCGAAAAAACCACCGCGCCGCCGCCCAGCGCCAACCACGGCTTGGGATTGATGATCAGCCCGCCGCCGCTGATGGACTCCGCGCGGGCCACCAAAACCACCCAGAGCGGGCCGCCCGCCAGCAGGTTGTCAATCTCGGCGCTCGCGAGCAGCCAGTACTGAGCCGGCGCGCCCGAGCGCACGATGGCCCGCAAAGCCCGGTGCGGCGCGCGTTTGGAAACAAACCGGGACGCCCCGGGGGCATCCCCCGCCGTCGCCGCCCCCGGGCCACCGCGTCTCTCCTGAACGTAATCGGCCACGCGCACCCGGGCGTCCTCCGGGACCTTCCCCACATCCCCCACCAGCAGAAGCCCGTTTTCGTCCAGCAACCCGAACTCCACCCGGTGCGCGGCGCTGTAACGCCGGAGCACCGCCGCCCATTCGTCGGGAGGCGCCCCGTTGAGTTCACCCACGATCAAGTCGCCCACCGCGTCGATGCGGTCCCGGGCGCCGGCGGCCAGAAGCCAATCCCAGTTGAAGTTGAACTGGACATAAAAAATCGCCGCCAACACCGAGGCCAACCCCACGAGGTTGAGAAAAAACCAGAGCAGGATTTTGGCGTAAAGCGGCAGACGCAAACTCATGGCTGCGGCTCCAGAAGCATGTACCCCACCGCGCGCACCGTCAGAATGAACCGGGGCGATTTGGGGTCGTCTCCGAGCTTCTTGCGCAGCGCCCAGATGTGCACGTCAATCGATCGATCCAGCCCGTCGTACTCGCGGTCGGCGAAGGATTCGATGAGTTGTTCCCGGGACCGCACCCGGCCCGGGGCGCGGGCCAGCGAACTCAGCAAATCAAACTCCAAAGCCGTCAACCGCAGGGGCAGCCCCTCAAGGGTTGCCGCCCTTCCGTTGAGATTGATGCGCAGGGGGCCCACCACCAAATCAGGCTCGCCCTCGGAACGAGCGGACTGACGGACATGCCGCCGGGTGACGGCGCGCAGCCGAGCGAGCAGTTCCCGAGAGGAAAACGTCTTGGGCAGATAATCATCCGCGCCGAGCTCCAAGCCCACGACGCGGTCGGTTTCGTCGCCGCGCGCCGTCAACATAAGCACGGGCACGTCCGACTGGCGCCGGATCCGCTTGAGCACCTCAAATCCGTCGAGCCCCGGCAGCATGACATCCAGAAGAACCGCGTGAAACGGCTCCTGCACCGCGCGTTCCGCGCCGGACACTCCGTGGTGCTCGGCCGCCACGCTGTAACCCAGCGGCGCCAGGTAATCCTGGATCAACCCGCAAAGCTCCCGGTCATCGTCGATGATGAGCACACGCAACGAAGCCGGGGGCGTGGCGGCTGACAACACAGGCGATGGGTTCATGCGGGCGATGAGGGGAAAAACAGAGGGGGCTTCAGGACGGATGCTTCGGACGGGCATTTCCCTAACACAGGCAGGGGGCGCGCGCGACCCCCGGGAACTTAATGAAGCCTTAACAATTTCGGGCCGACTTCATAACCGATCCCAAACAGAGGGGTGTTAGACCGGATCCAGAACGCTTCTTCTATGAAAAACTCACTCCAAGTCCTTGCTCCCCTGCTGGCTCTGACCTTCATGGGGTTCACCGCACACGCCCAGGACAACGCCGACGCCCGGGGCGGCCGCGGCGGGTTCGAGGAATTCCGTCAGCGGATGAACGAGCGGCTCAAAAACTCCCTGAAACTCAGCGACGAGGAGTGGAACGCGATCCTGCCTTTGGTCGAGAAGGTGCAGAGCAAACAACGCGAGGTCATGAGCACCCGGTTCGGCGCAGGCCGGCCCCGTGGCGGCGATTCGGGCAACACCAACAACGATTGGGCGTCCCGGCCGGGCGCAGCGGAGGTGATGGCCCTGCGCGCGGCGGTTGAGAACGAAAACACCCCCAACGAAGAGCTCAAAGCCAAACTCGCCGCCCTGCGCGAGTTCCGCAGAAAAGCGAGCGCGGAGCTGGAGATCCTCCGGGAAGACCTTCGCAAAGTGCTCACCGTCCGCCAGGAAGCGGCTCTGGTCTCGGCGGGTGTCCTAGAGTGAACCCGGCATGAGCGGTTCCACAGCCACCCCTGCGTCCCCCGCGCTTCCAGAACTCCTGGAAGCCATGATGGAGCGCCGCCAGCTTTCCAGCATGGACGCGGAAACCCTGGCTCGGCAATCCCTTGCCGGAACGGCTTCGGCGCGCAACGAGGAAGAAGCGCTGCAATGGTTGGCCAACGAATACGGGCTGGCCTACGCCTCCCTGGAGAAGGCGGACCCCGACCGCGCCCTGCTGGAACGGTTTCCCGCGCGGGTGTTGCTCAAGGAGTCGCTTCTCCCCCTGCGCGAAGTGGACGGCGTGGTGGAAGTGGCCGTGTCCCGGCTCTTCGCCACCCCGGGCCTGGACAGCCTGCGTTCGTTCACCGGGCAACCCCTCAAACCCGTGCTCGCGCCGAGCGAAGCGCTGGAGCGGGAGATCAAAAAACACCTCGGCGTGGGCGCCGACACCCTCAACAGCCTGGAGCTGGAGGAAGGCTTCCAGGTGGTCGCCGACAGCCGGGACGACTCCAGCGACCTGGACAAGGCGGCCGAGGACGCCTCCATCATCCGCTTCGTCAACCAGGTGCTCGGGGACGCCATTTCACTGCGCGCCTCCGACGTGCACGTTGAACCCTTCGAACACGCCCTGCGGATCCGGTACCGGATCGACGGCCTGCTCCAGGAGGTGCCCGTGCCGGCCCAGATCAAGCGGTTCCAGCCGGCCATCGTCTCGAGGATCAAGATCCTCAGCAACCTCAACATCGCCGAAAAACGGGTTCCGCAGGACGGCCGGATCAAGATCCGCGTCAAGAACAGCGAGGTGGACATCCGGGTCTCGGTGATCCCGATGCTGCACGGCGAGGCGACCGTGATGCGGCTCCTGCGCCAGGACGCCGGGATGATCGGCTTGGACGGCATGGGCCTCGCGGACCGGGAACGCCAGCTCTTTGAGCAGGTGCTGGGGATGCCCCACGGGATCGCGCTGGTCACGGGCCCGACGGGCAGCGGCAAGACCACCACTCTCTATAGCGCGCTCCACCACATCAACGACGCCGTCCGCAAGATCATCACCATCGAGGACCCGGTGGAGTACCAGCTCAAAGGCATCAACCAGATCCAGGTCGCCGAGAAAGCCGGGTTAACCTTCGCCAAAGGGCTGCGCGCCATTCTCCGGCACGACCCGGACGTCGTGCTCATCGGGGAGATCCGGGACCAGGAGACCGCGCAGATCGCCGTGCAAGCCTCGCTGACGGGGCACATGGTGTTTTCCACCCTGCACACCAACGACGCCCCGGGCGCGTTGACGCGCCTGGTGGACATGGGCGTGGAGCCCTACCTCGTGGCCTCCTCGCTCGAAGCCGTCATGGCTCAGCGCCTCGTCCGGGTGCTCTGCCAGGAATGCAAGGAACCCGACCAGTCCGCCCGCACCGCCGCACTCCGGGAACGGGTGCCCGCTCTGCGCGAAGCCCCCATCTTCCGAGCGCAGGGTTGCAAAAGCTGCCGCATGACGGGGTTCACGGGCCGCCGCGCGATCTTTGAACTCATGACCATGAGCGCCGCGACCCGGGCCGTCCTGCTCCGGGGCGGCTCCAGCGTGGAGATCAAGGAGATCGCCCGCCGGGAAGGTATGCGCACGTTGATTGAAGACGGCTGGCGGGTGGTGGGCGAAGGCACGACGACCCCCGCGGAAGTGCTCCGCGTGTCCAAGGACGAGACCGGCGACGCCCTCACCTCGGGAATCTAAAGCCATGCCCGTGTTCGACTACAAAGCGGTGGAGGCCGGCGGGAAAACCCAGGAAGGCCGGATCGAGGCGGGCGGACGCCACGAGGCGCTGCGGATGCTGGAACAACGCGGGTGGACGCCGGTGCGTGTCCGCGAGGAGACGGGCGCCGCCGGGAAAAAGGACGGCCAGCCTTTTGATCTGCCCTGGCGTTCGCAAAAAGTACCGTTCGCCGCTCTTGAAGATTTCACGCGCTCCCTTTCCAGCCTGTTGGCGGGCCACGTGCCGTTGAGCCGGGCCCTGACCATCCTCTACAAGGAAACCGCGCACGCCGCCGCGGCCAAACGGTGGCGGGAACTGCACGACTTGGTCATCGACGGCGTGCCCCTGGCGGAGGCAATGAACCGCGCGCCGGATGTTTTTCCGAGGATCTACGTGGCGATGGTGGAGGCGGGAGAGGCGGGCGGGTTTCTCGACGTGGTTCTGGGGCAGATCGCCGACTTTCAGGCCCGCGAAAAGGAGCTCCGCGCCAAAGTCATGGCGGCGCTGATGTACCCCGCCGTGCTGCTGTTCCTGGCCATCGCCGTGCTGGTTTTCCTGATGGTGTTTTTCATCCCGCGTTTCCAAACGCTCTTTGAGGGGTTCGACGCCGCGCTGCCCGCTCTCACCCTGGTCATCGTGGGCATCAGCCAAGTGCTGCGCGCTTGGGGTGTGTATCTCCTCGGCGTCCTTTTCGCTGCGGGGTTCCTCGGTCGCCGCTGGTTCTCCAAGGACAGCAGCCGGCGGCTCTGGGAATCCTGGCTGCTGCGCGCCCCGGTCGTCGGACCGCTCGCCGCGCAACTAGCCATGGCCCGGTTTTGCCGGATGCTCGGGACCCTGCTCGGGGCCGGCGTTTCATTGATGAGCGCCCTTTCAGTGGCCCGGCGTTCCCTGGGTTATCAGACGCTCATCGACTTGGTGGCCGATTCCACCGAGCGCGTGAAAAAGGGCGAGGCCCTCGGGGCGAGCCTCGCCGCCTGCCGCTCGTTGTTTGCCGGGTCCACCCTGGAGATGATCGCCGTGGCGGAGGAAAGCGGGCGGCTTGACCAGGAGCTGGTGCGCCTGGCGGGCGTCACCGAAACCACGCTGGACCGGCAGCTCAAGACCGCCGTGGCACTGGCGGAACCGCTCATGCTTTTCGCGATCGCCGGGTTCATTGGCACGATCTTTGTTGGAATGGTCATCCCGATTTTCACCATCCAAGACCACATCAAATAACCACCCCCACCTCCCATGCACACATCCCTCCTCCTCAAATCCCGCCGCGGATTCACCCTGGTCGAAATGCTCCTGGTCCTCGTGATCCTGGCGGTGTTGGCGGCCATCGTGATCCCCAAATTCTCCGGACGCAGCCAGCAAGCCAAACTCACCGCCGCGCAGTCCCAGATCGCCAGCATCGAGCTGGCGCTGGACGCTTACGAGGTGGACACCGGCGCCTATCCGCAGGGCGGCGGCGGGCTGGCGGCGCTCGTGGACGAACCCAGCGGCGCACGCAACTGGAAGGGCCCATACCTCAAAAAAGGCGTGCCGCTGGATCCCTGGGGCAACGAATACGTCTATGTTTACCCCGGCAAAAACAACGCGCGCGGCTACGACCTCATGTCGGTCGGCCCGGACGGCCGGCCCGGCGGCGATGACGACGTCACCAACTGGGATGAAAAAAGGTGAACCGCCCTCCGCCGCCGCCGGGTTCACCCTGGTGGAACTGGTCCTGGTCATGGCGTTGCTTGCCGTCATCACGGCCATCGCCGCGCCCTCGCTCTCCGGCACACTGCGCCGACGCCAGCTCGCCGATGAGGCCCGCCGGTTCCTCGCCTGCACCGAATACGCCCGGGATGAAGCCCTCTCCCAAGGCATCCCCATGGTCCTTTGGATCGCTTCGGACACAGGCCGGTTCGGCGTCCAACCCAAGGCCGGCTACCCGGGGGACGATCAACGAAGCCGTGAGTTCCAGCTCCACGCCGATCTCCGCATCGAGTTGCCCAACTCCCAGACGCCCGCCAACACCGCCCCCTCCATCGAGTTCGGCTGTGAAGGCGGCCCCGTCCCGGGCAGTCTCCCGTGGGTCCGGCTCGTGGATCGGTTCGCCTCGGTTTTCGTCGTTGCGCTCACCCCGGACGGGCTCGGTTATGAAATCAGCCAGGACCCGCCGCTTTAACCGGCGCCGCCCCGGGTTCACCCTGGTGGAGGTGCTGGCCGCGATGACGTTCCTCGGGCTGCTCCTGCCGGTGATCCTCTCCGCCCTGTTGCTCGCCAACCGCACCTCGGTGCTGGCGGATCGCTCCGGGCTCGCCGCGCAGCTGGCTGAAAACCGCCTCGGCGAACTCTTGCTGGCCGATGCATGGGCCGCCGCCGAGAGCCGGGGCGATTTCGGCGCCGATTGGCCCGGATACCGCTGGGAACTGACCAAAACCGCGTGGATCACCGACCCCACCATGACGGAGCTCACCCTGCGCGTTTCGTTCGAGGTCCAGGGCGCCGCCCGGCAAATCCAACTCACCACCCTCGCGGCCACCGCCACCCCTCCCCTTTGAGTGCGACGCGCCCCCACCTCAGCTCACCGAACCGACCGCGAGGGTTCACCCTCCTCGAGGTGAGCCTCGCCCTGGCGGCAAGCGCCGTGCTTCTCAGCGCGGTTTACGGCGTTTTCTCAAAAGCCATCCACCTCCGGGACGACGCCACGGAACGCACCCGGCAGTCCCGCGCCCGGGTCCGCGCGGCGGGAATCCTGAGTGATGACCTCCGCAACGCACGGATTTCCGGAGGCGCTCTCGCCGCCGTGCTCCAAGGCTCGCGCGACCCGCAGGGAGGCCAGTTCCCGGGAACGCTCACGCTCGCCACCACCACCGCGCGCCCCGGGCAGGACACGCCGGGGGGCGACCTCCAGCAGGTGCATTATTTTGTCGCGGACGACACCCGCCAGGCCAACGCCGGGGTGCTCGTGCGCACCGCGCAAACCAACCTGCTCGCGCCCGTCTCGGAGGAACCCGCTCCCGAAATCCTCATCGACCAGGTCACCGCATTGGAGCCGGGCTTTTTTGACGGGCAAACCTGGACGGAACGCTGGGATTACACCCCGGAAAACCCGGCTCTTCCCCAAGCCATCCGGGTCACCGTCCGCAGATCCAACGGCGACGCCCCGCTGGAGATAACCGTCCCGTGGACCACCCAAACCATCGCCGCCCCGTGATCCGCCGCTCCCAGTTCAACCGTTGCTCCGGGGCGATCCTCATCGTCGCGCTCTGGACATGTCTGGGGCTGGCCAGTGTGTGCCTGCTTTTTGGGCACTCCACTCTGATGGCTTACCGCGGCGCGGACAACGACCTGGCCGGACGCCAGGCCGAGCACGCCATCGACGGCGTCGCCCGTCACCTGATCGCGCTGCTCGGCGCCCAGCAGACACCCGGCGCACTGCCCGACGTGAACAGTTACCCCAGCGCGGAGCTGCTCGTGGGCGACGCCACGGCGTGGATCGTTGGACGACCCGGAATCAACACGGCCACAACCGACCCTCGGAACTCCACGCAGCTCAGTTTCGGACTCGTGGACGAAGCCTCCAAACTCAACCTCAACACAGCCACGCTCCAAATGCTCGCTGCGCTGCCCGGCATGACCCAGGACCTCGCGGCGGCCATCGTGGACTGGCGCGATGCGGATGAAAACCCGAGTCCGAACGGCGCGGAATCCGAGACGTATCTGCGGCGGCAACCCGGTTACCAGTGCAAGAACGCATTGTTTGAATCCGTGGGGGAACTCGGGCTGGTCGCGGGGGCGGACCCGGGGCTGCTCTTTGGCCGGGACACCAACCTCAACGGCGTGCTCGAAGATCACGAGACCGCCCCCCAAAGCCAAGGAAGCACCGGGGCGGCGGGGCTCGACAACGGGCTCCTGGAATGGGTCACGGCGTTTACACGCGAACCCAACAAACGCAGCGACGGCTCCGCGCGGATCAAGGTCGCCCCGCGCAGCGCCTCCCTCGACTCACTGCTCCAGCAGACGTTCGGGGCTTCCAGGGCCCAACAAATCCAGGCCGCCGTGGGCCAAACCCAGGCCGCCAGTGTGCTGGAGTTTTACGTGATCAGCGGCATGACGGCCGACGAGTTCGCTCAGGTGGACGGCGCGTTGACGGCTGCCGACGGGGACACGATCCTCGGCCGGATCAACGTCAACTCCGCGCCCGAGGCCGTGCTGACCTGCGTCCCTGGCATCGGAACGGAAAAAGCCGGAGCGGTCGTGAGCGCGCGCCAGGCGCGGCCTCAACTCGACAGCCACATCGCCTGGGTCACTGAGGTTCTCGGCCGCGAAGGCAGCATCCAGGCGGGCCGCCATCTGACCGGGCAGAGTTTCCAGTTCAGCGCCGACATCGCGGCCGTGGGCCGGTCCGGGCGCGGATACCGGAGAGCGCAGCTCGTTTTGGATACCAGCGTCGGCACGCCCCGGATCGTTTATCGACGCAACCTGCAGAGGCTGGGCTGGGCGCTGGGCCCACAGATCCGGGATTCTGTGGCCCGGGCAAAGGAGGCGCTCTGATGTTCGACCTCAACGCGCTAAAAAAACACTGGCAGACCCAGTCCGCGCTGGCGGTCACGCTCGACCCGAGCCGGACCACCGTGGACCACGTCCGCGTGGATGCGGGGGCGATCCACGTGGTGCGATCCATGGAGTTCCCCCTGGGGGCGGACGCCGTGGTGGCGGAGCCGGAGAAAGCCGCGGCCCAACTCTCTGCATTGTTGGCCGCACACGGGATCAGGGAACGGCGGTGTGTGGTTTGTGTGCCGCCGGCCTGGGCGCTGACGAGCTCCAGCGACGTGCCGGCGCTCGCCGGGGACGATCTCCAGGGGTACCTCGAACTGCGCGCCGAGCGCGAATTCCCCGTCCCGGTGCAGGAACTCCGCCTGACCCACGGCACGTGCGGCCTGCCCGACGGCAAGCAGCAACTCACGCTCGCGGCCGTTTCAATGAAACGGTTCGGGGCGGTGGAAAAAATGGTCCAGGCCGCCGGGGGCCGCGTCGTCTCGCTCTCACTCGGCCTGGATCGCTGCGTGCGCGAGGAGAAAACCGCCACCCTGCATCTGATCGCGCAGACCGATCACGTAGCGGCGGTCGTGGCCGCCGGGCACGGGATTTCGGTGCTGCGCGCGTTCCCCGGCACGGCCGATAGCGCGGGCTTTGATCCCGCCGGGTTCTCGCGCGAGATCCGGATCACCCTGGGGAAACTGCCCGGCCCGATCCGCGAGGCGGTGCGCCATGTCCGATTCGACGGGGCGCCCCGGGCGGTGCAACCGCTCTTTGACCAAGTCGCGCAACCGCTCCAGACCCTGGGCCTGGAATGCGCCGCGCCCGGGGCCGAACCGCCGCCGGCTGCGCAGGCGGCCGCCGCGCGTTTTCTGGCCGGGCAACCCGTGGCGTTTGAGTTTGTGCCGACCCAACCCGGGCGCTGGCAGAGCGTGAGCCGCCACCTCGATTCGCGGAACCGGCGGTGGCTGCTCGGGCTGTGCGCAACGGCGTGCCTGGGACTGGCCACGGCGTTTTTTGTGAGGAGCTCCCTTGAGAACCGGCTCAATGCCGAATGGCAGGGGATGCGCCGCACCGTGGGCGATCTGGAGGCGCTCCAGCAAAAGATCCGCCAGTTCCGCCCGTGGTTTGAGACCGCGCCGCAGGGGCTCCAGGCGTTGGAAGCCCTGAGCGCCGCGTTTCCCGACCAGGGCGAGGTCTGGGCCAAGACCATCCAGTTCAGCGGCGACCCGATGAAGGTCAACTGCGCCGGGTTTGCCAAAAACCAGGCGGCGCTGATGGGGTTCGTCGACCGGCTCCGAGCGCGGCCCGATGTGCAGGGAGTCCAGATCCAGCAGGTGCGCGGGGAGAATCCGCTGCAGTTTTCGCTCACCTACAAGTGGGAGGCGCGCGATGCAAAATAGAAGCCGGGAAACCCTCCTCAAACTCGCCGTCGCCCTCGTCGCGGGGTTGTTTCTCCTCGACCGGGTGGTGCTGACTCCCGCCATCGCCCGCTGGAAACAACAGAGCGAGCGCCTCGATTCCCTCCGCCAGAAGGTCGGCCGCGGCAAACAACTCCTGACCCGCGGCCCGGCGTTGCGGGCGCGCTGGGCCGACATGCAGCACTCGGATCTGGCCGCCGAAGGCGCCGAGGCCGAGAACGAGGTCTTCAAATCCGTCGGCCGGTGGGCCCGGGAAAGCCGGGTGAATTTCTCCAGCCTCACCCCGCAGTGGCGCGGGCACGACGACGGCTACGACGCGTTTGAGTGCCGCGCAACAGCCACCGGCGACCAGGCGGCCCTGGGTCGGCTCCTCTACGAGCTGGAAACCGACCCGCTTCCGGCCCGGATCGAAGAATGCGAGATCACCGCCCGGGACGCCCAGGGCAAACAGATCGGCCTCAGCCTGCGGTTTAGTTTCGTGCGGCTACGGCCCGACTCCAAACGATGAACCCGCGTATTGCCATCTCCTCCCTGATCCTGGCCGGCTGGGTTTGCGGCCCCGGGAACACGCGGGCCGCCGATGCGCCCGAAAAAAAGCCCGGCAGCGAAGAGGCCCAGGCGAAACCGACCGGATATCAGGCGTTTCCGTTTGTCCGGCTGCGCAACATCTTCGACCCCAACCGCAAACCGGTTCGGATCGATTCCCCCGCCGCCAAACCCCTCTCAAAGCCCCGCGCGGCGCTGACCCTCACCGGCACGCTGGTGACCGAGCAAAAGGCGCTCGCGTTTTTCAGCGGCCCCGGCGGCGACCCCGGCAAAGTGCTCGGAATCGCGCAGGCCATTGGCGACTTCAAAATCACGTCCATCGCACCCGGCCAAGTGGGCCTTGAACGCGACGGCCAACCGCTGGTGTTGGCCGTGGGCAAATCCCTCCCGCTGGAGGGCGGCGCGGAAACGTCCGCCGTTTCGGAGAACATACCCGCCGTGGGCGTGCCGGAAACGCCCGCCCCAGCCCCTGCGCCGCCGCCGAGCCCGGCGCCATACGCCGACGCAAACCCGGACCGCAGCGAAACCCTGCGGCGGATGATGGAACGCCGCCAAAAAGAATTGTCCCAATGAACCCGCCCCCTGTTCCCGCCCTGCGCCACGGCGCCCGTGTCCTGCTCCTCGCGCTTTCTCTGCTGCCCGGCCAAGCCTGGGCGCAGCAGGACAGGCCGCCCGCCATCGCGCTCCCGGAACGCGTCGCGCCGACGCCGCCGGACACCCTACCAACCGCGCCCCAGCCGCGACCGGTCGCGATTCCCCCGGCGTTGTCCGAACCCGGCGCGCCGGCTCAGACGCGCGCGAGCAAACCCGGGAAGGGCGAAATTCTGCTCAACTTTCAAGGGGCCCCCTTGGGGGACGTGCTCAACTACCTGAGCGAAGCGGCCGGGTTTGTGATCGTGCAGGAGGCGGCCGTCACCGGAACCCTCAACGTGATCAGCCGGCAGCCGGTCAGCGCGGAGGAAGCCGTGGATCTTCTCAACGCGGTGTTGGTGGAGAAAGGGTATGTGGCCCTGCGCAACGGACGGATTCTGAAAATTGTGAGCCGCAAGGACGCGCAGAAGCGCGATTTGCCGGTGGAAACCGGCAGCGATCCCAGCCAGATCCCGAGGAAGGATCAGATGGTCACCCAGATTCTGCCGCTGCGCCACGGAGAGGCGGCGAAACTGGTGGAAAACCTCAAGCCGTTGCTGGCGGACAACTCCACGATCAGCGCCAACGAAGGCAGCAACTCCATTCTGCTCACCGACACCCAGGCCAACGTGCATCGGATCGCGGAAATCATCCGCGCGATTGACACGTCGGTGGCCAGCATTTCCACCATCCACGTTTACGCGCTCCAGTTCGCAAACGCCAAGGAACTGGCCACCGTCATCACCCAGCTCTTCTCCTCCAACACCTCGGGCGGCGCCGGCCAAGGCATGACCGGCCGCCGCGGTTTTGGAGGGTTCGGGGGGTTCGGCGGCTTTGGGGGCGGAGGAGGCGCGGGGGCGGGCAACCCGCCGGGCGCGGCCCAGAGCGAGGCCCGACAAGCCGCCTCGCGGATCGTCGCCGTGGCCGACGACCAGAGCAACTCGCTCGTCATCAGCGCGCCGGAGGAGATCATCCCCACCATCAGCGACATTGTGAAGAAGATCGACACCAGCATCACCGACATCACCGAGAGCCGGATCTTTCGGCTCGTCCACGCGGATGCCGTGGAGACAGCGCAACTCATCTCCGAGCTCTTCGATGAGGATTCCTCGAGCCAGAACCGCAACGCGCCCGGCAACCGCGGCCAGGCCAGCCGAAACGCCTTCACGATTCCCGGGATTCCCCAGATCGGCGGGCAGAGTTCGCCCCAGAGCCAGCGGGCCCTGCTGCAGTCGCGTGTGGTCGCGGTCGGGGACCCGCGCACCAACTCGCTTTTGGTTTCAGCGGCGCGCGACACCATGATGCAGATTGCGGAGATGGTGGGTCGGCTCGACTCCACCGACTCCAAAAAACAGCGGGTCTATATCCACTCCCTCGAACACGCCGACGCCGACAGCGTGGCGGAGGTTCTCCGCGGCATGCTCGGCAACTCCTCAGGTGCTGGCGCCAGAGGGGGCGCAGGAACCAGCCGCCTCAACCAACGCAGCGCCGCGGGCGCCGCAATCAATCCCGCCGACGCCGCGAGCACCGCGCGTTCCTCCCGATAACCACCCCCACCCCATGACGCCTCATTTCCTTCGGCCACGACTGCCGGTCTTCGCCGCGATTCTAGGGATCGCCCTGGCGACCCCGCTGGCCGCCCAAACCTCGCGCCCCGGCAGCACCGCCCGGCCCAGCGTCAGCGCTGGCAGCCGATCCGGCGCCAACCGGATCGGCACGGGGGGCGGCCAGAGCCGATCCTCCGGCGGGCCCCGCCAATACCGGAGCAACACCGAGCTGGGCGACGCGGTGATCACCGTGGACCCGGAAACGCGGTCCCTGGTGATTGTGACCGACGAGGACACCCACAAGGAGCTCTCGAAGGTGATCGCCACGCTCGACCAACCCAAGCCCCAGGTGCTCATCAAAGTGGTTTTCCTCGAGGTCACCCACAACAAGGATTCCGACATCGGCGTGGAAGGCAGCTACACCTACAAACTCAAGGGGCCGCAAATCAACGGGGTCAACCAGAGCGTCGGGGCGCAATCCGCGCTGGGGCTGGCGGCCCTGACCGAGGGCTCGTTTATCCGGCTGGCCACCGACGATTGGTCGGCCACCCTGCGCGCCATCGCAGCCAATGGGAAGGTGGAGATTCTTTCCCGGCCCTCCATCCTGGCCCGGAACAACCAGGAGGCGGTGATTGTCGTGGGCCAGGAAGTCCCGTTCATCACCAACAGCCGGATCACCGACAACGGCCAAACCATCAACACCGTGCAGTACGACAACGTGGGAATCATCCTGCGGGTGACGCCGTTTATCACCTCCGAGGGCACTGTGGAGATGATCGTCGCCCCCGAGATTTCCACGCTCACCGACAAAACGGTGGCCATCTCCGACAAAGCCACTTCGCCCGTCATCGCGAAGCGCTCGGCGGAAACCGTCGTGGTCACCCCCAACGCCAAAACCGTCGTGATCGGCGGCCTGATGGAGACCCAAAAAATCGAGTCGATTCGAAAGGTCCCCATCCTGGGCGACATCCCGGTCCTAGGTTTTCCGTTCAAGCGGACGGTGAAAAGCGACGTGAAAAAGGAGCTGATGATTTTCCTGACGCCCTACATCGTGAGGGACCCCAAAAGGATGGAGAACCTCGCCGCGGTGGAACTGCACAAGACCGAGCTGGTGCCCGAGGCGTTTAACCCGGAGGACTTCGGCAAATACCTCGACAACCCTTCTCTGTTCCCGGGGCCGCGGGATCCCGCCCCCTCACCCACCGTGCGCCGTGCCACCGCCGTGACACCCGCGAAAAAGCAGGCCCCGGAACTCCCGCCCCAGGGCGCAGTGACCCCAAAAACCCGCTGACCGACCGCCCCTTGGCGTCTCAGACGTCCCGGCCAGCCCGTCCCCTGTTCAGCCCGTCCCAGAGCCGAAGCACTGCGACCTGCCCCCCCTCGCATCGATCCTCCTCGGCGACCCCTCAAACTAAAAACGGAAGTTCCAACGGAATGGCTGAGGGGCGAAAGTGCAAAGCCTTTGGATTCGGCAATTTCCAAAAATCCCTCCGCGTCCCCCGCGCCTCCGCGTGAAAATAATCTCTCTCTGAAACCTCGGAGTTCGGGCTCAACGAAACGCCCGGAATTCCTCGGGGACAAACTCCAAATCGCTGGCCTCCCGCACCGCGAGCCCGATCTGGAAATCCATGATCTCCGCGGGCACCGGGTTTTGATAACCGACCAGGCACTTCTGGACGGACTCCAGAGCGGTGCCCCCTTCGAGTTTTGCGTGCCGGTAGATTTTCACCGCCAACGCCTCGGCCGCCCCGGGCGTGAGACGCGTGGGCAGGATAGGAAGGAGCGCCTGTTCATCGGCGTCCCCCAGCTCGAGACCCTGGCGTTTGCAGAGGGCCCGCAGAAGGGCGTAACTTTCGGCCGTTGTCGTGGTGGGAAAAAGCGGGATCTTCACATCCACGCGGCCCGGGCGTTTGAGATCCACCTCGATGAGATCGGGGCGGCTTGAGGCCAGCACCCAAATGATCCGGCCCCGGTTTTCGGGCCGGCTCATTTCCGCGGCGATCATCGAATAAATCCGGCCCGAGAGCCCGGAATCGTGGCCGCCGCTCTCGCGTTTTCCGAGCGCCTGATCCGCCTCGTCGATGAAAACAAAACAGCGGGAAAGCGCCTGAAGCAGCCGGAAGATTTTCTCCAAGTTGCCCTCGGTGGAGCCGACCCATTTGTCCCGGAAATTTTTGATCTTCACCACCGCAGCGCCGGCCTCCCCCGCGAGGCATTCGACCAGGTAGGTTTTGCCCGTGCCGACCGGGCCGCAGAGCAGGTAGCCCATGGGCAGAGCCCGCAGATCGCCCTGGCGCCAGAGCGCCATGTCCTGACGCAGCCAGGTGCGGAGTTTTTCCTGGCCGTGCAGGTCGTCCAGGGTGCGGCGGCTGTCGATGAACTCGATGAGACCCGCGCACTCCTCCTCCACGAGTTGTTTTTTGAGCCTCACCAAGTCCGCCGGCTGGAGCGGTTGCGCGTCGTATTCCTTGAGTTTGAAAAGGCTGTCGATGGAGTTGAGCGTCGCCCCGGCGAGTTGCGCGGCCAAGGTGCCCGGGTCCTTGGAGAACTGCGCGAGCGCATTCGGGAACCGGGGAATGGCGTGCTCGACCGCGTCGGCGATCGCCTGGGTCGTGGGGAGGGTGATCTTGACCTTGGCGGCGCGCGGATTGTTGACGACCAGCGGGTGAAGATCGTTGAGGTTTTCCGTGATCAGCACGGTCACCAGCGCGTGTTGGGCCAGCAACGGGTCGTCGGCCCAGTCCCGCAGGAGCAACGCGACCGAGTTCAGGTCGTAGTTCAACCCGCCGGGCATCGCCGGAACGAGCAGGTTGGCGGCCTTGATGATGCAGGCCACCTGCAGCCGCGGCTTGCCGAGCTGGGCCAGGTTGGCGGTGTACCGGAAATACCGGGTCAACGCCTCCACGGCCGCCCGGGGTTGCCGGGGCAGCTCCGGGTTCTCCTTGAACGCCGGCCACTGCGCGAAAGATTCCCCGCCCCGCTCCACCCGCAGCCCGTTGCCCAGGTCGTAGCTCAACACCACGTCAAACCGCGGCAGCAACACCGTCTGGATAAACTCCGGCAACGCCCCCAGCGCAGGCTGACCGGCTCTGGGGAAAAGACAGCGGTCCTCGACATTGCCGTGCAGGATGAACTGCGAAGCGGCGTGGCTCTCGTAGAGCGCCACCATTTGACCCGCCCACTCGGGCAGTTGACTGCGATGGGCGGAGTCCATGCGGCGGGTGTTACTGAGGGAGCGGCCCCATCGACTTGGTGGTCTCCGCGGGCGCGGACGCCGGACTCTGCGACGACTCCAGCGCAATGCCTTCCGCGGCCGCAAAATCCGCCAGAGCCTGCTCTTCCACCGCTTTCTGCTCGGACTCCTTCACCTGCACCTCGCTCATGTCGAGGGAATCCCGGGCCACACGCGCCTTGCCGGCCGCCTTTTCGCGCTCCTCCTCGACCATCCCGTGCAACCGTTCCAGAGTGTCGCCCGAACCGCCGATCGAGGTGATCATGCCGCTGGCCATCTCCGAAAGCTCGGCGGTGGCGCGTTTGATCTTCAAATCGCTCAGCGCGAACTTGAGTTCCTCGATCTTTTTCTGAGCCGCTTTGATCGACACATCGCGGGCTCGGATGAGCTCCTTATACGTTTTCTCGGCGTCTTCAAGCTGGGTGCGGTTCTCGCCCAGCTCCCGCTGGGTGGTCTGCAGCCGGAGCGCATACTGCCCGGCGGAGTCGCGGTTCCCCGCCCGCAGCTGCGCCCCGGCTTGGGCGCGCAACTCGCGTTCCTCGGCTTCGAGCCTCTTGACCTGGGTGATTAGCCGCTCGCACATTCCCGCGTGGGACGCGAGGCCCTGGTTATACTGGGCGATTTGTTTGCGGAGATTCTCCTTCTCGACTTCGAGCAGAGCCTCGGGATTCGCCTTCTCGAGTCGCCCCACAAAGAGACCCAAAAAGCCGCGGAACAGGTTGGAGATGCGTTGGAGCATAATGTTTGGGGATGAAATCTGGCGGCGGCGACGCCGCGCGGAGCGGAACGCTAGCGGAAGTTTGCGGGGAGTGGAAGCGGCACGATGGCGGCGTCCTCCGGGCGCCCTGCGGGCCCGGCCCCCGGGAAGGGGCGTGGCGAAAAAGGGAGGGTCAGTCGCCGTAGCGCGCCCCGAGCACCGCGGCCAGTTTGCGGATCCGCGCCACCAAGGCCTTGGGTTCAAGCACCGTGGCGTGTTCGCCCCAGCTCAGCACCCAGCGCTCCACCTCTTCGAGCCCGCCCAGCGTCATGCTCAGTTCAATTCCGCCATTCCCGACGCCCTTGATCTTCTGCGACCCATGCCATTTGCGTTCCGCCACCAGCCGCGCCGCAAACGCGTCGAACCGGATCCGGACCCGGTGCTTGGATTGACTGCTGAACACGCCGAAGCTGTCGTTGAGGAACTTGGTGATGGAGAAATCGGCGGGACGCACGAACCCGACCCGGGTGTCGAGGACGTTGCGCATCCGGGGCAGGGCGAAGGTGCGGATCTGTTGGCGATCCGAGTCGAGCCCGAAGAGGTACCACTGGTTTTCGATGCAGCCGAGGTGATAGGGCTGCACCCGGCGCTGTTCGTATTTGGAGCGGGAAAGCTTCTTGTATTGGAACACCAGACAATGGGAGCGCAGCACCGCCCGGCTCACCGCCTCGAACATCTCCAGGTCCGCCACCGTCGATCCGATCCCGCGGAAGGAGATGGCGGACTCGACGTCGCCCCATTGGAACTCGATCCGGTCCCGCAGGCCCTGCGAGATCTTGGAGAAAGCGCTCCGCAACGGCTTTTCAAAGGACGTGCCCCTGTATTGTTCGAGCGCCTTCTGGGCCACAAAAAGGGAGATCACCTCGCCCTCGGAGACTTCCACGGTGGGAAACGCCGTGACGACCTCCGTGTACGAGTAACCGAACCGAAGCGGATCATAGGCGATGGGGAGATGAAGCCGGTCGCGCATGAACTCCAGGTCGCGCTGGATCGTCTTGGAGGACACCTCCAGCTCCTGCCCGGTTTTGCGGCAGTTGGGATAGGCGTTGGCCATGAGCAGATCGTGCAGCCGCTTCATCCGCTCCACCGGAGGCCGGGAATGGACGCCTGAACGGTCTACGGAACGCTGGGGAGCTGATCGCCTCATGACCGACAGGTATTCATGCACCTGCCGTGACACAAGCGCATATCCCGGGCTCCCTGGCGCGCCCCCTGCCCTGAATAGCGCTCACTGGAGGCTTGTTTGGGACGCCCCTCTCCTCGGCGAATCTCGGAGTGGGGGGCGTTGGCAATGGCTAACGCAGCCGGTGGAATCCACGGGAGGGGCAGGATGCCTCCCATGACAGCGCGCGCCTACGCAGTGCGGGAACCCAGTTTGCCTCTCCCCTGCGTCCTCAAAGTGGCACAGCCATCCTGGCTGTGACTGCCACAGGCTGGAAGCCTGTGCGAAGCCTGTGCCACCTTCCGACCTCGACGCCAAATGGGCAATATCCCCACCCAAACACCGCCTACTCAAAACGTCCCAAAGTGAGCCTAAGTTGGTGCCATTCCGCCCCGTCTATCCCCCCCACGCCCCCCCGGGGCTCCTTCACGAACCGGCTTACCCCTCGCCCGCCCCGGCCGGCGCCCCGGGGTTCTTCCGGCGGCTGCCCCAGGAAAAACCGATGCGGGTCAGAAGCGCGTCGGCGACAATACCGACCAGCACCGCCACAAGAACCCAAGGCCGCAGATCGGCAAACTGGCGCTGAACCGTGGGCGCCTCCCAACTGGTGGCCAGGTCCAGGCGTTCCCGGCCGCCGCTTGCCGCCGAAAGAGCGCGCAACTCCGCGGGCGCCTCCCGCCGGAACTGCCATTCCACCCCTTTGCCCGCCTGCACGGGCCCGAAGGGCAGCGTTGTTTTCCCGATCTGCACGGCGCCCCGGGTCTTTTCGCCGGGCGCCAACGCCAGCCGGGCCCGGAAATGGCCCGGGGCAAGCCGGTCCCAGGGAACTTCGCGCGATTCACCGGGGCGAACACCTGCGAGCAGGAGCTTCGGAGCGTGCGCGGCGATCCGCTCGGTCCATTGCTCGTCATAAAAGAGGTCCACCTCGAGTTCCGTGCCCGACAGACGCGGCGCCAAGCCGAGCCCCGGGGGAACGCCCTCGCCCGAAAGCCACCGGCAGAGCGTCGCCACCAGCTCCGGATAGCCCGGCCAAGCCCGAACGGACTCGGAATATTCCCCCGCCAGCGGGAAAGTCACAGCCGCTGTGCGCCCCGCGCCTTTCTGCCAAAAAGCCACCAAAGGCGACGCCTCCTCGTCGGCGCCCAGCGCGGCGGCCGTGGCGCCCGGACGCAGAAAATTCACGTTGTAAGCATCCACCTGCGCGGGCCATTGAAGCGGCGCACCGGCAATCTCGTGCCATCCCGGCACCCCCTTCACAGCCACCGGCTCCTTGAGAAACGCCGAACGCGCCACCGTGACGGTTTCCTGCGCGAAAAGCGTCGGCAACTCCTCCGGGTTGGCGTTGAAAATCGCGCGGCCGTTGCCGCGCGCCGCCACGTCCTCGAGAAAGGCGGCGTCGGAATCCGAGCGCGTCCCCATGCCGATCACGCTCACCGACGCGCCCTCCCGGACCATCTCCTCGAGAAGCGTTTTGTAATCGCCCGGCTCCTCCGCATCGGCGGCGTCGGCAAAAAGGATGAGATGCCGCTGGCCGACCTCGGCTTTCTTGAGTTCCTCCCAGCCGGCTTTGAGCCCCTCATACACAAAGATGCCGCCGCCCGCCGACGCCACCCGCCGGACCCGATCGACGATCTCCCTGCGGTTGGGGCCCACCTCCGAATGCCGCACCACGCGGTGGGCCGCGCTGTCGACGGCGAAAACGCTCACCCAATCGCGGTCCCCGAGCAGGCCCACCGCCCGGGCGGCGCCTTCGTTGGCGAGATCCATCTTAGTGATCTGTCGCGTTCCTTGGGCCACGCCCGCGGCCATGCTCCCGCTGCGGTCCATGACGATCGCCATCGCCATGCTCAGCTTGCGCTGGTCTTTGCGCAGTTCCATAGACACCGGCAGGAGTTCGTCCACGGCCGTCTGAAAATAGCCGCCCGACCCGAAGGCCGACGCCCCGCCCAGCATCAGCAGGCCGCCGCCCTGGCCGCGCACAAAAAAGTCGAGCCCGCGCAGGAACTCCTCCGGCACGCGGGTGGCAGCCACGTTGTTGAGCACCACCAGCCGGGTCCCGCTCAAAAGGCCGAGATGCAACTCCGCCGGATCCTGGACCCTGCGCACGTCAAACCCCTGCGCGGCCAGGACGCCCGCCACGGGGTCCTGCGCGTAGGGGCTGACCACCAGCACCCGGGCGCCTCCGCTCATCTCCACCCAACTCTCGGCGCGGTTGTTCTCGGGATACGCATCCTCGCCCGGCAGCAGCCGCACTTCGTAGCGATGCGCGCCCGGCTTCCGCAACCGGTCGGCAAACCGGACCCGGCCTTGGCCGCGGACGACGGCGACGGAGCCACCCCCGATTTTCTGCTGATCGCGCAGGAGCTCGTAGGCAACCGTCTCGTCGCGGCTGCCGCTGACCACGGCCTCGATCAGAAAGGATTCCCCGGGTTGAACCCGCTGCGGTGCGTCGAGGGCGTTCACCTGGAAATCGACCCCGCTTTTGGGCGTCAGAAACCGGTAATCGAGGGGGTGCCCCGCCGCGAGCAACGGCTCCAAAGCGGTCTGCAACGGCTCGGTGGAATACCCGTCGCTGAGAACCAGGAACCGGCTGAGCCGGTCTTTGCGCGTCTGCGAAAGGGCGAACCGCACGGCGAGCGCCGTCCGGCTTTCCTCGGGGTCCACCTCGCCCGCTCCGGTCGTCCCGCGCAACTGGGCGGCGGCCCCGTAATCAATGAACGCGAGCTGATCCTCCGGCTTTTTGGCTTTCTGAATGAGTCCTTCCCACTCGGGCAGGGAACGCGCCAGGGCTTCGGCGGCAGAGGCAGATCGATCCACGAGCACAAAGAGATCGAGCCCCGGGCGGGCCCGGCGAATCAAGGGATGCGCGAGGGCGACCACGAGCAGCGCCAGCAACACCGCCCGCACCGGCGAACGCGTCCGGCACCGGGGCCACAGCCACGCGGCGACGAGTCCGGCCGGGATCAGCAGGAACCATTCGGGAGAAACAAAGGTCATGGAAAGGGGGTGGAACGTTCCGGGGCGGCGGGCCGGACGCGCCGGCGCAGCCCGTCCGGCAGAGCCCAGCTCAGCAGCAGCGCGCCGCCGAGCAACACCAGCCAGAGATCGGCAAAGGGATCCGGCAAGAGGTTTTCACCCCGCGCACGCTCCGCGCCGGCCGGCAGCCGGGCGGCGCTGACCGCCTGGGAAAAGTCCGATTCCCGCGGGTCCCCAAAACAGGCCGCGCCCTCGAGCCGCACGTCACCCGAGGGAGACACCACGGAAAAGAAACCCGGCTCCTCAGGCGCCCTCAAAACGCCCGCAGGGCGCGGATCTCCGCCGGCTTCGGCGCGGATCCGCAGGGATTCGGCCCCGGGCAGAGGGAGCGCCTGATGCGTCTCGAAGTTGTCCGCCCACCGGTCGGGCTTGGCCGCCTGGATTTCCGCGAGAAAACGTCCGAGCAAAAGCACCATCGACGGGAGCCGGTCGGCATTCGAGGTGGCCGGGTCGAAGTTCACCCAGAGCTGCCGCGCCAGCCCCTCGCCGTGGAGCCAGATCAATGGCTTGGTGCCCTGCCACAGCAGCACGCGATCGGTGGGGAGCGGCTCCAGAGTTCCAGCGCCCCCGTACAACAGCCCCTCCCACACCAGGCCCGCCATGAGTGCGTCGTGTTCGGCGATCAGTCCCCCGGCCGCCGGAGCCGCCGCTGTTTCTCCGGCGAAAAAAACACCCGCCCGTTCCCCGGCCGCCGGGCCTTTGGAGAACACCACATCCGCCCCGGACTCGGCGGCGCCCAGCCGCGCGCCGGGCACGGTCTCGACCAGGCGTTTGGCGAGGCGCTGGACCGAGCCGGAGGCAAAAACCGTCAGGGGCCGGGCAACGGGAGCGACCAAAGGCAGCCGGTCATCCAGCGGGAACGCGTCGGGATCGAGCCGCAGTTCCGCGCGCGGCTCCGGCAACACCCCGCGGAGCACCGCGATTTCACCCGGCGCCATTTGGAGTTGCCCCCCGGGGAGGCGGCCTCCGGCGGTTTCGATCCACCACGAGCGCTCCTGCGGGGAAGCCGATGCGTTGCGGACCAGCGCCTCGAACCGCACGGCATCTTTGTCCCTCGTGATTTTGGACCCGACAAACCCGGCGTTGGCCACGGGCCGGCCAAACGCGAGCAGCCCCGCGCCGGCGGGGAGCGGTGTGTCGTGATCACTCACGAGCAGGACGACGCTTTGACGGGCGCCCCGCTGCGCAAGGGCGGCGAGCAAAAGGGCCGGGTCGGGGGAATGCGCGGGGTGGGACGGCTGCCACGAGCCGAGCGTATCGAGAAGGGCCCGCAGATCCCGGCCGCGGTAGAGGGAGCGCTCGGGCTCCGCCGTGGTGCGCAGGGTCCACTCCGTGTGGGCCGCCGCGTCGGCGATCCGCCCGAGCACGGCGGGCAACTGCGCGAGAACCTCCTCGCGACAGGCGCGCATCGAGGCGGTGGAATCCAGCACGAGGTTCACCCGTTGCAATGAATCCGAGCGGAGCCAGCGGGGCTGCACCAGAAGCCAGGTTCCCAGCAACACCGCCAGCAACTGCATCCAGAACGGCAGCGAATTCTCCAGGCGTTCCCAGCGATGGCCGGTCCGGCTTTTGGGCGCCACGTTTTCGAGCAGGAACAGGGTGCTGACCGTTGTTTTCCGGGAACGTTGCCGCAGGAAATGAATGGCGACAATCGCCGGCGCCGCCAGCAACCCCAAAGCCCCCCATGGATTGGCAAACACGCTGGGTTCCATGCCGGGTTACTCCACAAACTCCACCGCGCCGCTCTCCAGATGAGGCCGGAGCGCCTCGGCCAAATCGGGACCGGCGTTCACCCGGGCCAGGGACACCCCGCATTTCTGGGCCTGGGTTTCCCAGCAGGCAAAATGGCGCCCGTAAGCGGCCCGGTAACGTTCGGCCACCCCGCGATCCACCCGCTGACGCCGGCGCTCGCGCGTCTCGCAATCCTCCAGCTCCAGGTTTCCGGCCCAATCCGGCTCGGCCTCCTCCCGCGTGAACGGGGCGAACAGGACCGCGCGGGCCTGGGCATCGGCCAACGCGTCGAGGGGGTGCTGCGGATCGCCGGCCCAGAGCAGGTCCGAGATCACCACCCGCAAGGAACCATGCCGCCAAGGCACAGCCCGGAAATCGGGCGGCTCGGCGCGCGGGGTGAGCGGTCCCCAGGAGTGGGAGAGCAGACGGTCCGGGTCGAGGGGTTCCACGGCGGCGCCGGCCCATGCGTAACAGCGCAGAGCGGCGCCACTCTGGTGCGCGCACTCGACGCTCCAATAGAGGAGCTCGGCGGTGCGGGCAGCCTTGGAGGGAGTCACCCCCATGGAGGCCGACAAATCCACGCACAAATCCACCGCCGGACTCACCTCCTGGCGGTAGAGTTTGAGGGTGTACTGGCCGGACCGCGCGTAAGCCTGCCAGTTGATCGCCCGCGGATCATCCCCCGGGGAGTACGGGCGATGATCGTGAAAATCGAGCGAGTTGCCGGCGCCACCACCCTGCCAGTGCCCCAGCGGACCTTTCCACGCCCTGCGCCGGAACGGCAGACGCACCAGGTCGGCCACCGCCTGGCCGCGGGCGCAGAAGACCGCAAGTTGTTCCGGAGCGAGATCCATCACGGGAGCGCGGCAGGTTTCGACGCGGTCCGGGCGCGCCGGGCGGCGGCAACCTCCGCGGAGAGGCCCGCAATCTTGCGCCAGTATCCCCGGGAGCAGAGCAGGCCCAGAAGGCAGAGGCCCAGCGAGAGAGAAAGCATGAGGGGGAACCAGTCCTTGAAATCATTGGGAATGCCACCCTCTCCCCGGAACATCGCCCAGAGAGCCGCGGGCGGGAAAAAGAGAAAACCAGGCGAGTTGAGAGCGGCCTTGGAAACCTGGGCGACCCCGCCGACGAAAGCGCAGCTCAGGCAATGCACGAGAAAATCGGCGACCAGCGGGTGCTTGAAGCGGCGCCAAAGGAGGACGCGGAGAAGCGGTGGCGTGAGCAGGGCGGCGCCGAGCACGGCAAAAACGGCCATCGTGGGAGCCGCCGACTTGAGCGAAACGGAGCGAGTGAACGCGGCCATCAAACCCTCCAAACCGAGCACAAAGAGGAGCGCCCCCGGCCAACCGGGCTGCATCCAACTCCCGGCCAGCCAGCCGAGTTTCCCGAACCGTGCGAACGGCTCCAGATGGGCATGGAGCGGGCTGGGTGCGGTGGCCAGATGCCATCCCGCCACGGCCATCCCCAGAAAGGCGAAAAAGCTGACCATAAAGAACTGGAGATCCGGCTCAAACACGCCCACCCAGCCTAGGACAGCGGCGAAAACCATCCCGCAAACCAGCAGCCCGCGAAGTCGGCCCTGCTGGTTCTCGGCCGGAGGCGCGATGGTGGAAGCCGCCACGCAGAGGGCGCCGACGATCAGGAGCAGGACATTCAAAACGAGGCCGGCTCCCGAGGCATAATCCAAAGTGCTGAACGGCGAAGAACCGCCAAATATTCTCGCGCCGCCCCCCACAATCGAACCGACACCGACAAGCAGCGGGAGAAAGAGAATGCTCACGGCCCCTGTGCAAAGAAGCCTCACCGCATTGGGCAGCCCCGAAACGGCGAGCCCGAGTGCGGTAAACAGAGCGCTCACCAGGAGCATCCAGACCAGCGCCAGACCTTCCTCGGCCAACTGCACGCTGCCGAAATAGTACCGGAGCACGGCATAAGGCAGAAGCGCCAACACAAACAGCCACGACTGAAAAACCAGCGAGCTCCACTTCCCCACGGCGATCCGCCAGGAGGTGAGCCCACTCATATACAGCAGCTCGAGGGTGTTGGCTTTACGCTCCCCGGCCAAATCGTTGAAAGCCCGCAACGGGGTGATCACCAGCAGCATCACCGTGATCACCAGCCAGAAATAGGCGCTCAACTCTTGGGTTTTAAACGCGTCGGGATTGTTCCGGTATTCCAAAACCGAGAACGTGATCAGCAGCACCAAGGCCGCCTGGAGCAGCACAAAACTCAGGCCAAACGCGCGGGACTTGAGCCCCTGGCGGAGTTCTTTGACGAGCATCGGCCCGATCCAATCGCCAAAATCCGTGTTCATCCGTTGTTCCTCCCCTGCGCCGACGTGTGGCCCTCGCGGGGCTGGTTCTTGAGCACATCCACAAAAAGCTCCTCCAACCGGCGTTCCTGTCGGCGGAACTCCGAGACACGGATCCCGTCCTGGACCATCCGGCGGAGCACCACGACAAGGTCGCTCCGCAGCGCCGAGGCGTGTTCGGCCCGGACAGCGCCCTGGGATTGGCCCAGAACCCGCCACCCGGGCTGCTGGCTGAGCCACTGGAGCAGGGGCTGCTCGGAGCCGTCCACCAGGATCTCCAGCAGACAGGCGCCGTCGCCTTGCGTTTCCTGAAGGGACTCGGCGGTGCCGTGGTGCACCACGCGCCCTTGGTCGATGAACAGCAACGCGTCGCACATCTCCCCCAGCTCCGAGAGGATATGAGAGGAGATAAAAATCGTCAGGCCGCGGTCCTTGAGGAGGCGGACCAGGTTTTTGAACTCCAGCCGGGCCTTGGGGTCGAGGCCCGCGGCGGGTTCATCGAGGATGAGCAGCCGCGGATCGTGCAGGATCGTGCGTCCGAAACAAAGCCGTTGGGCCATGCCTTTGGAAAGGCCGTTCATGGGCCGGTCCGCCAGCGAGGTCAGATCGGCGAACTCCATGACCTCGGCGACCCGCCGCCGGCGTTCCTCGCGGCGGTACCCGCAGGCGCGCGCGTAAAAATCGAGGTAATCAAACACCGAGACATGGGCGTATGTGCCGAAGCTGTCGGGCATCCAACCCACCAGCCGGCGCACCTCCCCGGGATGCTCGCGCACGTCCCAGCCGTCCACACGGATCTCGCCTTCGTCGGCGATCTCGAGGGTGGCCATCATCCGCATCGTGGTCGTCTTCCCGGCGCCGTTGGCGCCGATGAACCCCACCACCTGGCCCGCAGGAATTTCAAACGAAACGCCCCGGACCGCATCCACCCCGTCAAAGCTCTTCCTGACCCCGCGCAACTCCACCATCGGCCGAACCTCGCTCATTTCCCGCCTCCCTTCCCGCACGGCCCCAAAGCGAGCACCGTCTCGCGATCCCAGCGAACGGAGTCCAAGGTCTCCAACACCAGCCCGCCCCGGGGCGCCTTGAGGGTTCCATAAAACCAGCCTGGCCGATGAACGGCCTCCGACAAAGACTCGCTCAGGTTCACACTGAAATCCGACCGGACTTCCCGGACCCATTCTTCAAAAGCGCTCCGGGTGGATGCCTGGAGCGGCTGGGGCCGACCGGTCTCTAACTGCGGTGCCGTCCAGTAGGAGCCGGCGGCGTCCACGTAAAACACGCGGTCCATCCGGTCCGGCACCGTGGAAAGCAACTCGGGAACAGCCCCCGGAGCGCCCGAACGACAGAACACTTCGGCCCGGGTCGGGAAATTGAGCCGGATGAGATGAGCTTGCACGGCGCGGCTCCGGAACCAGTCCCCCCCCAGGCGGCCGCCCTCCCGGAAGAATTTGGGCTCGGCGTGACGTTCGTCATTCAGTCGGATCCATGCCAGCGCGGCTTCTTCGGGCAGGGTGAACTGTCGGGAAAACAGAAACCGGGTCCGGCTCAGCTGTTCTTGGATCAACACGCCTTGGCTGCGCCCTTCTCCGAGGAGAACCAGCGCGTTGCGGCGCCCGGCGCCTCCTACGCCGTCCCCCAGAATGATCGCGCCCAGAACGATCAGGGAGGCTCCGAGAGAAAGCAGAGGCACGGTGACAAAGAGCCGGTAACGGCGATTGGGAGGGGCAAACCAAAGCAGGTTCACCGAACCGATGAGCACAGCGATCAAAACAACTGCCAGTAGGATGCCGGGCACGTTGAGCGTGGGTTTACCCAGCTGCTCGGAGGCAGCCCAGCCGCTCCGGTAATCCGCGTCCGAGGCGAACGCCGGTGAACCATCCAGCGAGATCACCTGCCGGACCAAATTTTCGAGATCCATACTGCCGGCCTGGAACGGCGTCCGCTCGATCCGCCCAAACCCCAGCGGCACACTCCCGTTCTCGCCCGGTTCGGGCAGACCTGCCAAACCCAACGGGCCGGCCTCCGCGGCCACAAACAGTCGGCCTCCCCGGAGAATCCATTGCCGCAACGCCTCGCGTCGTGCGGAATCCAGCGTCTCCCAATCGGAAGGCCGCAACCAGAGCCCGGCGAACCCGGAAAACGCACGGGAATCCGGGGGGAACTCCTGGATTACGACCGGTGCGCCTGCCAGTCCGCGCTTGGGCAGGGAGGAGAGCGCGCGGTGTTTGGCCAGTGGAAGCTCAGACATTGGCGGTGAGCTTCCCCCCGGCAACGTGCCCTTCAACCGCGCCCCGAGTTCCCCCCATTGTTTGGTCGCGAGAGACTCCGTCATCGCCACCCAGCCGGTGCCAGGATCCCCGGAATACACGCTTCCCACCTGGAACCCGCCGGTTCGGGGTCTTTCGATGCCCGGCCCGATCAGTTCCAAAGAAAGCCGCGACGGATGGTTGCGAAAATTGGGCAGCTCCGAGAGCGGAACCATCAACCACGTCTCAGAGCTCGCGCCGGCGGCCACGCGGATCTCGAACCGGCTCACCCGGCTCGAACCAGAGAAATTACCCTCGGAGAACTCCAGGTCCCAGATCCCGGCGCGCTGGGATCCGTTGGTGATCTTGACTCGCACGGGGGCAAACCCGCCAGGGGCGATGCTTGTCGCGGGGCTCGTGACCTCCACATGAATCCCCGACCCGGGCACCGTATCGACGGAGCAAATCTGGGTTGCCGCCCGGAGCCGGCCCGGACAAAAGAAAACCAGGAGGCTCAGAAACACCGCCGTGAACCGGGAGAAAAACGGGACGGCCATGGGATCAAACTTTTGCCGCCAGAATCGAAGCCGGCAGCGGGCTTCCGGCCGGTGCGACCTCCTCCAAGACCGCCGCCACGACATCGGCGGCGGAACGCCCGGCGACACGAGCCCGGTAATCGAGCACCAATCGATGCTGGAGCACGGGACGGGCGAGCGCCTGCACATCCTCGAAACTTGCGTTGATGCGCCCGGAAAGAAACGCACGGCCCCGGGCCGCGGCCGCCAGGGCCAGGGCCGCGCGGGGACTGGCCCCGAACCGGACCCCGGCCGCAGCCGCGCTTTCGCCGGGATGCGTGGCGTTGACAAGCCGCGCGATGAAATTACCCACCACGTCCGGCAGATACACCCGGCGGGTCAGTCCAATCCATTCCCGGAACTCGGCCACCGTCACCACGGGCGACACCGCGGCATCCACTCCGATCTCCCGGTTCTGGATGATCCGCTCCAGCACGGAAACCGGGTTGCGGGACACCTCGATTTTGAAAAGGAACCGGTCGAGCTGGGCCTCGGGCAGCGGATAGGTGCCTTCGAGTTCGATGGGGTTCTGGGTGGCCAGAACAAAAAACGGGTCCGGCAACGGGCGGGTTTCCCCGAGCACGGTCACCTGGCGCTCCTGCATAGCCTCCAGAAGCGCCGACTGGGTTTTGGGGGAAGCCCGGTTGATTTCGTCCGCCAAGACCAGCTCCGAGAAAAGCGGTCCGGGCTGGAACACAAACCGCCGCTGGCCGTCCTGCTCGGTGAGGATGGGGTTGCCGGTGATGTCGCCCGGCAGCAAATCCGGGGTGAACTGGATGCGTTTGCTGGTGAGTCCGATGGCCTGGGCGATGCCTTTGACCAGCGCGGTTTTGCCCAAGCCGGGCAACCCTTCCAGGAGCAAATGCCCCCGGGCCAGCAACCCCACCAGCACACTTTCCACCAGGGTTTCCTGGCCGAATAATACGCCGTTGATGGCGGTTTTTAACGCGTTGAGACGCGGCGCGACTTCGGCCAGATCCGGTTCGGAGAGAAAACTGTGCATGGGGGGGAGTTGTTTGAGAGAGGAGAGGATTAACGGAAAAACTGCTGTAATCGGGCGCGTTCGGCCGGCGCAAGGTTTTGGGGCAACCAGACGGCGCTCCCGCCGTTGCCCGGCGTGCTCACGGCGCCGCCGGCCGTCGTGGAGGTCTCGGGGTTCACCTCGGGACGTTCAAAAGACACCCCCACGCGATCGCCCAAGGTGGCCCGGCTCAGGTCGGCGGGTGAAAGGGCTTCCATCTTCTTGGAACCCAATTCCGAGGATTCCGGGCTGAATGTCAACGGCGAGGCGCCAGGCCCGCGATCCACCCCGCCCCGGCCCCGGCCCGCCACCGTCACCGCGAGAAGTTCGCCCTCGTCGCCGAGTCCCTCCCCCGCGCCGGGCTTTTTACAAGCGCCCCCGGCCTTGCACAAACCGTCCTTGAGTTTCTTGATTTGTTCCGGCGAAAGCCGCTTGAGCTGCGAGGCGTCAATTTCCCGGAGTTGCCCGGCGAGTTCCGGGTTGAGAGTGGGCAGATTGCCCTCCAGCCCGGACAACGCTTTTCCCAGCTCGGCCTGCCAGGCGGCGGCTTCGGCGGGTGTCATCGGAACCGAGGCGGCATCCAGAAGGTTGCTGATCTGGGCCGTGCGGCCTTCCAGCGTCTGCATGCCCAGGGCAAGCTGACCGCGCAAATGATCCGCCGCCTCCAGGCTGGGATGGGAGTACCACTGGGCGGGCTCTTGCCGGGCCAACTCGGCGGCCTGCTGCCGGGCGGGTTCCAGGCTGGCCCGGTCAATCGCGGGCGTTTCCTCGAGTTTCTCCAGCCAGGACTCCACTTCCGCGAGCGCCGGCGGTTTCACCGTCGGGACCCGGTTTTGAGGCGTTGACAGGGGGATCCAGAACGCGGCGGCCACCAAGAGGAGGCCCATGGCCGGCGGCAACGCCAGCCGGGACCAGTTCCAACGCCAGGGCAATGCGCGCCACGCCTCCGAACCCGGCCAGCGACCGACGCCTTGGGCGGCCGCGCTGAGACGCGTCTGCAGACCCAACGCGGCATCGAGCCGGGCCAACGCCTCGCTTCGCGTGGCAAACCTTCGGCGCGCCTTCCCGTAGCCGAGCGCAGCGGCAACCAGGAACAATCCCGCGCCCGCCATCGGCAGCCACAACGGAGGTCCGCCCACGCGCCGGGCCGTCACCAACAAGCCCGAGAAAACCGCCAACGCGACAAACGCCGCGGGCGAAAACACATCCAGCATCCAGCCCAGATTGATCCGCCAGCAAAGCCGCCGGCCGCGACTCGTCCAAAAGTCACGCGCCGTATTTTCACCTGAACATTCCGGCGTCGGATTGCTCATGGGAGCCGGGGGTTAGAACCGGGCCGACACGTGGGCGCCGATGTAGGCGGCGGGATCCAGGGTGTCCTTGCCGACCACATTGCGATCGGCGTCATGGGTCTCGATCTTGTGGAAGACGACGCCGCTTTCCAGGCTCACCGTCCACAATTTGCGGGGATGAAACGCGATGCCCAGACCGGTGCGGGTGCTGTTGTCCTGGAAACTGATCACGGGGGTGTTGGGGCGGCTCCTCAGGCGCGGGCCGAACGGATTCCATTCGGCGCGCCAGAACCCCTCCCAGCGGTCGCTCCAGAGCCATTGCGCCCGGGCCTGGAGACCGCGGATGGAGAACTGGAACGCCTTGCAGGGCTGGTATTCCACGCCGATCGCCGGGACAATCAGCGGATCCTCGCCGGTGCGGCTGAGGTAGAGTCCCCCGATGGAAGTCTGGAGGGATTGAGACCAGCGATAACCCACCATGGCCAGCGCGCCGCCGTTGATGCTCTCGGAAATATCGGCGCCTTCCTCGAAGCTGGCCGAAGCGAGCAACCCGGCCGTGGCGGACCATTGTTTGTTGAAATCGATGTTGGCCAATGCCGTTGCGCCCAGGTCCCAGAGGGTGAGGCCGTCCGTGTCGAACGGGGCGGATTCGTAATCGGACAACTTGGCCGAGAGCGACCCGAGGAGGCGCACATTGGACCAGATCGGGTAAAACAGGGGCAAACTTAGCTTGGCCCGCCGCAACAGACCGGAGGGAACGGAGGGCGAATCCTGGAGGAAATCCACCTCCGCGTACGACTCCACGATCAGCGGGAACCCCAGCAGCGACTCGGGAGGCGCCGCCTGCGTCTCCATGGGGGTCCCGGCTCGGGCGGAAACACCAGCGACTCCCGCAAATGCGCACAGAGCCACCCGAAACAGGCCGGCGAAGCCGCGCTTGAGGGAGGGTGAAAATTCGTGGGAAACGCTTGGGAGAGTCATCGTGGGCTCGGTTTATAGAGCCAAGCCGCGTCCACCGGGAGGTTTATTTCCAGGGGGACTGCCCCGAATGGCGCTAAGATAAGTGCTGTTTGGGACGTTTTGAGGTGGCGGTGTTTCGGTGGGGGAGCTCGCCCGTTTGGCGGCGAGGCCGGGTGAGGCGTTGATAGTTCTTGGGACGCCGTTTTACTGACCTGGGTTCGGAAGGTGGCACAGGCTTCCAGCCTGTGACCTATGACAGTCACAGCCAGGATGGCTGTGCCACTTTGGTCTCCACCGACGGCAC
>CAMARB010000005.1 GCA_945860355.1 Chthoniobacter flavus
GACTTTCACCCGCGTGGACGCCAGATTCCCCAGCGCACACCCAAAAACGGAAGTTCCAGCGGAATGACTGAGAGGGCGAAATCACAACACTCTGGCGTTCCGCACTTTCCAAAAAGCTCCCCGCGTTCTCCGCGGCTCCGCGTGAAAATAATCTCTCCCTGAAACTTCGGAGTTCGGGTTCAAAAACGCCGTCGGGGGCAACTTCTGGGATGTGCTCAGCTTCGGCTCCGGGCAGGACCTCCATTCCTCGCGCTACCAGCCCGCCCGCAACGAGCTCAACCGTTATCCGGGCCACCCGGCAACGACGAGCGCGTCCAAGGATCCGGAGGTGGCCTGGAGCGCCACGCAGTCAGCCATCAAGTCCTGGTGGTACGACAACCCCGGAGGCACGTGCAAGTCCGTCACCGGGGACAACCTGCGCGAACGCCCCTACTCGCACCTCTACGGACGGCTCACCACCAAGTCCAACAGCTACACCGTCCACTACCGCGTGCAGGTGCTCAAAAAACGCGGGGCACTGATCCCGACCAATGGGAGGAAGGAAGGACCAGACCCTCAGCGAAGCACGCGGCTCCTCGCTCATAGAACGCTACATCGATCCCAACGGCCCACTCCCGGACTTCGCCAAGGAACCCGACGCGAATCTCGATGTCTCCTACAAGTTCCGGGTGGTGGGCACCAAGAAATTTGCTCCATGAACCCGGCGCCCCAGTCCAGAACCCCGTCCGGGTTTTCACTCCTGGAATTGCTGGTGGTCATCGCGATCATTTTGATCCTCGCCGGGTTCATCCTCCCGAGCACAACCTCCCTCATCCAAGGCTCCCAACTGACGACCGGCGCCGACAAGACCATCGCGACCCTCAGCTTGGCACGTCAAACCGCGCTCACCAGGAACCGCCAGGTCGAAGTTCGGTTCTATCGTTTCGGCGACCCTGAACATCCCGGCGAAGTCAAAAGCGATCCCGCCACCGGCGCTTACCGCGCATTCCAGATCTTCGAGATCTCGGACACCAACACGGCCACGGCTTTCAACAAAGTGGAGCACCTCCCCGGGAGCATCATCTTTGATTCGGGCGACCCACTCTCCAGCCTCCTCGGAAGGGCGATGCCGGCGCCCGCCGCACCCACTGGCGCTCCGGGCAGCGCCATCCAGCTGCCGATCCCCCGGGCCGGCCTCGACTATCAATCGGTGGCGTTCCGCTACCTCGCCGACGGCTCCACCAACCTGCCCAAGGCCGCCACCCAATGGTTTCTCACCTTACACAGACGTATCGACGGCGACGCATTGGCAAACCCGCCCCCGAAATCCGTCACCGTCTGCATCGACCCCATCAGCGGAGGCACAAAAATCTACCGCCCCTGACTGTCGCCCCGCGCGACCGCGCTTCCCCGGAATTTGGCTCGACTCAATTCCCCTGTTCGAAACGAATTCAAACCGCATGAATCTCCCCCTCCTTCACCGCCTCCGGCCCTTGATCGCACTCGCCCTCCTGGCGCTCCTGCCCCTCCCGCTTTCCGCCGAGACGGCGCCGCCCCTTGCCGATCCCAGCCGCTGGAGCGAATCATTTGAGCAGGCCGACGCCTTCGCCAAGAACTGGACGCCTTACGGGTTCCTAGCCGTGGGGATCGATGCGCAACATCCACTGGGCACAAACGTCTCGGGCCCAAAATCGCGGCCCGACTGGTGGCAACTCGAGGAGGGCTCGCTGTGTTCCCGAAATTTCCCGGAGGAAAAACACGCCGCCGGCATCACCCACGCCGCCACAGGCGCCGACATCCGGATGCGGTGCCGGGTGAAACTCTCCAAGGGCGGCATGGCCCAGATCACCCTCCGCGGGAACAATCCGATCGTGGAACGCAACTTCCATGTCGCGGTGCTCCGGCTCAACACCGACTCCGTGGTGGCCGCGGAGAACGACGTGATCCACCCCAAGGAATCCCCGGAGGCGGCAGCGATGAAGGCGCGCGGGGAATGGAACCGGAAGTTCTTCCTCGCAAAGACGGAAAAACGCCCGGTGGCCCCGGAGGTGTGGCACGAGCTCACCATCGAGCTGCGGGGTAAGGAACTCACCGCGTTTGTCGACGGGGAAAAAGCGCTGACCTACACAACCCTCTGCGGGGATGTGCCAAAAACCAGCGTCGGCCTCGCCGGCGGGCACAGCAAAAAAGAAGAGATGCGCACGTGGTTCGACGACGTGCGTTGGGAGCCCTTGGAGCCGGCGCCCGCCACCCCCTGACGCCCCGCCCGATCCCGGGGCCGGTTCAACCCAAAAACGGAAGCTCCAGCGGAATGACTAAAATGACCAGAGCTCAACGCTCTGGCGTTCCTCAATTTCCAAAAAGCTCTCCGCGTTCTCCGCGCCTCCGCGCGAAAATGCGCTCTCTGTGAAACTTCGGAGTTCGGGTTGAATCCCGGCTATTTCTGCAGAAACACGCGGGCCCCGAGTTTGTTGGAGGTGACAATGTCGGCCTTGCCGTCCTTGTTGAGGTCGCCGACCCAGAACTGGGTGCCCACGCCGCTTTCCTTGTCGATGAGGTGGGGGGTGTATTGGGCGCCGCCCTTGCCGTCGCGCTGGAGTTCAAACCAGTAAAGCACGGGGTCATCCATCGGATCGGCGTCTTTGGCGGGGCCATGGGCCCAGCGCCGTTTGCCGCAGACAATGTCGAGCAACCCGTCCCCGTTGACATCGGCCAGTTCGACGGCGTGGATCTGGCTGAACCGGACACCGCCCACGCCCTCCTCGGGAGTCGCGCCCAAGAGTCGATGCTCGGTGAAAGAACCGTCGGCGTTTTGCTCAAACCAACCCAACCCGTATCCGTGTGCGCTGTAGCTGGTGATCACATCGTTGCGGCCATCGCCGTTGACGTCATACACATGCATCTGAGCGCCGCCCTGTCCGAACGCGGCGGGATGAAACTTCCAGTCGCTCGCCGCTGAGAGATCCGCCGGCTGCTCGTACCAGCCCGCTTTTTCAAGGAGATCAACGCGGCCGTCGCCGTTGACGTCGCCCGCGCCGTAGCCGTGGGTGTATCGGAAGAATTTGAGGTCGTTCTCCCGGGACTTCGGTGTGATAGGGCGAAACCGCGCCTTGCCCAGCGGCTGCGCCCAGTCGATCTCGGCAAAACCCAACTGCCCGCCGCTGCGGCCCTTGCTCTCGGGCGGTTTGACCAGGTCGCTGGAATGCACCAGCAGCTCGGGTTTGCCGTCGCCGTTGATGTCCGTGAACCCGGGCGACTCGCCGTCGGCCACATCAAACACGTTGTGCTGAGCCCAGTCGGGCTCTTTTCCCTGCGGATTCACAAACACGGAGGCGGGTTCGCCGGGCAGGCCATACACGAGAAGATCAGCCCAACCGTCTCCGTTGAAGTCGTGGCTGAACTGGACGAAGTAATCCGAGTAGCCGGAGGCCGGGTTGTAGGGCGTCTTGCTCGGGCCGGAAAAATTCACGCGTTCCGGGGTGTAACCCACGCGCGTCTGGAAGTCGGGCCCCAGCCAGAGAAAACGGCCCGCGGCGACGTCCATGTGGCCGTCTTTGTTAAAGTCCGCGACCGCGCAGCCCTCCGACACAAACGTGTCCGTGAGTGTCTGCTTTTGAAAGCGGACTTCCGCCACGGCGGGCAGTGCGTAAACCGAGGAAAACAAAACAAACAGGGGGAATCGGGAGGGCAGCAACATGGTTCGGGCAGGGGTTCTGAGGGGAGGCAGCTAAATCAGTCCGCCCCCGGGCAGCGATCAAAAAAACAAGCCATGCAATCCCGCCGACACGCCGCCTCGACAGGGCAAACGCATCTAAAAATGCGCGCGGAACCCGCACGCGGGGCTCGCTACGATACCAGAGGCATCCCAGAAAGTAGCCGACGGTTGAGCGAAGCGACACCGCCGGAAGGCCGCACCCCGGGACGGCACCCCGGTAGGGCGTGCCAGAGACCACCCGGGTAACAAATCCTCCGCCACCCCTCTGCGGGGTGGGCTGTTTTTGGGACCGCGTTCCGGAGGTGTCGCTGCGCTCCACCTCCGGCAACTCTCTCTGTTCCCTTCGGGAACAATGCCCTCAGCTTTGCCTCGCGCTCTGAGAACTTGTGCGTCCCCTCCCTCACCACAGCTAAATTTTAGATGCGTGAACCCTGGTCGCCTCGGGAGCACCGCGCGTGGGAGTTAACGATTTCAGACATTCTTCCGGGACCCACGGGCCCGGGTCCGCGATCTCGCGGCGGGTTTTTTCTCCGCCACCTCTGTTTCGCGCCGGGAGGCCTCGGAGGTCCGCTTGGCCTCGCCCGCCAGCATCGCCACGGCGGGATGCTCGATCCGCCGCTCCGCGGTGATGACGTAAAGGTGAATCTCGCACTCCCGGGTCTGCCCCACCGGCACAAAGCCGTAGCGTTCGATGGCTTCGGCAATCACCCGAGTCGGCACCACGGTCACCCCGATGCCGTCCGTCGCGACGATCTTGGCCAGCGCGGCGTCCTCAAACTCGCCCACCACCTCCGGCGTAATCCCCGTGGAACGAAACCATTTCTCGAGGTCCCGCCGCAGGGCGGTGTTCTGCGTCGGCAAAAGCATCGGCGCGCCGTCGAGATTTTTCGGGAACCGCCCCGACAACGTCTTTGCGAGCCGCGGGGCTGCGCAAAATGTGACGCCGCAACTGCCGATGGAATGCGTGAAGGTTTTGACATGGGAACCTGCCGGGGGCGGCTCGTCCGCAAACAGAGCGTCGAGCCGGTGCGCCCCCAGCTGCCCGATCAAATCCTCAAGCTTGCCTTCCCGGCAGGTAATCTGGATCCGAGGCGCATGGGAGAACGCCGGACGCAGGATTTCCAGGCTGAGCAGCTTTGGGAAGGAATCCACGACCCCGACCTGCAGACTCACGGCCCGGGAGGAAGGGGCGCGTTTGGCGGTAGTGAGCAGTTCCCGGCCCAGGGCGAAAATCTCCTCGGCGTACCCGTAGATCACACGCCCGAAATCCGTCAGCGCAATGGAGCGCCCGCTGCGCCGGTAGAGCTTCTCGCCGAGTGCGACCTCCAACTGTTTGACCTGCGCACAAATCGACGGCTGCGACGTCCGCAACCGCTCCGAGGCCCCGCGAACACTGCCCTCCTGGGCCACTGCGTGGAAATAGCGCAGGTGATGATAGTTGAGCCACTCCGGGACCCGGTCGCTTCCTTCCATAAAACCGAAGAGTAAATACGCGAAATCGGGTTTGTCGAACCCTCAGAACCGGTTCCCACGCGTTTCGCAATCGAACCCACGCACGGCAACCGGCCCACCGCCCTCTTTTGAGTGGGACCGGATCGACAAAAAAAGGAAACTCTTCCATGGACCGGGGCAGCCCGGCGGCGCGCCCGTAGCCGCCTCAATCCATGCTCTGGCGCAGCTCGACAAGGATCTGATCAAACGCCGTCACCCGGACAAACCCCAGGCGCGGGAACTCCAGGTCGAAGATGACAAACACGGCCCCGGCAATGATGGCCGCGAAACCGAACCGATGCACGAAGCTGCGCCTTTTGCCTCCGGCCATTCCGTGTCCGGCAAGCAGGGCACTCGTCAAAGAGACCACGGCCAGCATGACAAAAATCATGGTCGGCGGGTGGGTCTTGGTCGCGGCGGCCCGGGTGGAGGCAATGTCGAACATGGCATTCAAAGCGGGCAGCAGGAGCATCGGGGCCGAGGGCGAGCCGCTCTCATTCATGGCCGCCACCGCACGGCGCCAGATTTCCCCCTGAATCGCCTGGGACTCCGCCAGCGCGGCAAAGGCCGCTTTTTGATCCGGCATTCTGCGGTAGGCCTCGAGCCGGGAATCCAGGTACCGGCGGAACTGTTCCCGCAACTCGGCCCGGGGCCCTTCGGGCAGCAGATCCAGGCGCAGCCATGCCGTGCCGATGTCGTTTGCCTCCTCGACGATGAGCGCGCGCCGGCAATCAAACCGCGTGGCCGCGCCGGAGAACGTGAAAGCGATGAGCAGCCCAAGCAGCCCGAACACAGCCCCCTCCACGGAGCCGACGCCTTCCTTGGCGCCGTCTGGATCCTGGGCGAGACGGCGTTTCCCCCAGCGCCAACCGGCCTCGAGGAAGGCCAGCATTCCACCGAACAAAACGGCGGCGAAAAGGCCGCCCACAAGCACTTGGTTCATAAGAGGGTCGATTGAGCCCGAGACGCAGCGAGGGACTCGGCCTCGCGGCGGCGGGCGTGTTTGGCGTAAAGGGCCATTACCAGCGGCGCACAAAGGGCGTAACAGGCGATAACCGGCAGCGTGTTTTTGTTGCTGAGATATTGACCCGAGATGAGAAGCGCCAGCCCCACATGCCGATTCACGTTGCTCACCACCAGCGTCTGTACCCCCGGGGTTTTGCCGCTGAGAAGCGCCCGGCTCACCCCCAGGCAACCGCAAGCCAGGCCAAGCGCGGCGACAAAAACCCACGGGCTGATTTCCCGCAGGGTCGGGCCCAGCTTCCACAGGAGCCCCAAAATCGCCAGCGTGAGCAGGCCGTTCCCGACGACGTTGAACACCCGCCGCACACGGGTGGCGAACTCGGGCGCCCAACGCATCAACGCCATACCCGCGATCAAAGGCAGCAGCTGTTGTTTGGCGATCACCGCCAGAAGCGCCCCGGGCGGGATCCAGATTTCGCGGTCATACAGTTTGCCAGCCGCCGCGGCCAGGAGCGGGATCATCAGGGGGATCATCAAGGCGCCCCAGACCTGGTAACTGGCGGCAAGCTGCATATCGAAGCCGCGTTTCGCCACGCCCCGCGTCATCAGGGGCGCTCCGGGGGCGATGGCGATCAGGAACAAGCCGGCGGTGGTGGCCAGGGTCACGGGCAGCAAATGCCCCAGGCCGAGGGCCAGCAAAGGGGGGAGTAAAAACGTGGCAAACAAAAGGCGGGTCCAGGTTTGCCAGGTGAGCCGGCGCCAATGGGCGACCAGCGACCCGAGCTCCAAACTCATGCCGACTGAGAGCATGAGCATTAAAACAGCGATGGGGAGGAGGGCTTTCACGGCGGTAAGAGGATCCGTCCACGAGCGGGCGGCGAGATCCCCGGGTTGCTGTATCGCTCGGCAGCGGGCCTGCCAACCCTGGAACGTCGCCAGGGCTCAAAAGTGATGGGGGGAGCCGGGCGGGTTGCCGGCAAGATGGACGCTATGGACGCTATGGACGCTATGGACGCTATGGACGCTATGGACGCTATGGACGCTATGGACGCTATGGACGAGCGCCGTCGGCGGGGGCGGCGGAACACGGGTTGCGTCAGCAGGCTTTCAACGCGACATGAAAAGCTCTAGATCCTCCTACCCAGCGCCATGCCATCGTTTCCAGAAATCATCCAAGCTCTCCCGATCATTCTCTCGCTCATTATCATCGAGGGTTTGCTCTCGGTGGATAACGCGCTCGCAATCGCGGCCATGGCGTCGCACTTGCCCGGACGCCAAAAAGTGCTCGCCCTGCGTTGGGGGATCATCGGCGCCTACGCCTTTCGCGGGGTGGCCCTGGCGTTCGCCTCTTTCATCATTCACAACCCGTGGCTGAAGATCGTCGGCGCCGCCTATCTCATCTATCTGACCGCGCACTTTTTCGCGGAAAAAGCCCGCAAATCCGCCGCCGAAGACGACGGCGGGACCGACTCGCTCAACGCAAGCGCCCTGGCCCAGAGAGGGTTCTGGGGCACGGTCGCCTCCATTGAACTGATGGACCTCAGCTTGAGCGTGGACAACGTGGTGGCGGCCGTCGCGATGAGCCCGCGGCTGTGGGTGGTCTGCACCGGGGTGTTCATCGGCATCCTAGCGCTGCGTTTTGTGGCCGGAGTCTGCATCAAACTCATCGAGCGCTTCCCCATCCTTGAGAGCTCCGCGTTTCTGCTCATCGGATACGTGGGCTGCATCCTCGTCGCTGAACTCACCGCGCACCACGTCTTCGCACTCGCCGCCCCCCTCCACGTGTCGTCCCTCCAGAAATTCCTGGGAATCGCAATCATCCTCGCCCTCTCCATCGGGTTCTCAGAATCCCGCGCCCTGCGCACGTTTCTGAGTCCCTTTCTGAGGTTGGGTCGCACCCCGCTGATCGCTTTTGCAGCGGTCTGCAACGCCGTTTTCAAGACACTCCTCGCGCCGGTGTATTTCCTCCTGCAGCTCTTTAAGCGCAAGGAGACCGTCGCGGATCCCGGCGCCGACCTCTAGAAATCTCTCGGCGCTCTCAGCGCCCCGGATTTTCCAATCCCGCCGCAGCTGGGGCGTTCCGACCTGACCGGCGGCGCAAAAAAGCGGTCGGCAGATCGAGTCTCGGCCCGTTGGAGCGCTCTCGGCGCCGAACCGGGGGCCCCCCAGCGGATGTCCTACGCCTCCGGGCAGACTCCGGCCATGAACAGAAACCGGCTCATCAAGGGATCCACCGGCGGGGACAGGCCTCCAGGCGGCGGGCCGTCTGCCACAGGCGCGCCGGAGGCGGCGTTCCTTAAAATGAGGGCCCCTTTGCGCCTGCTGGGCGGACCGGGAGCGGGCTTATGAGTCGGCGGCAGCCTTTCTTTTGCGACAGGTTCTCCCGAGAGGAATACGTGGCCGTCTCCCAACTGCGACGCGGCTTCCGCCGGGGCGAACATCACCGGTTCCCCCATTACGAGCCGGTTTTATTGAATCCCGCCGCCATTTTCGGCGGCAACACGGACCTGAACCGACCGCACGACACCTCCGGCGAGGATCATGGGCGCCCGACGATGAACGAATCCCAGGCCCTCTGGGCTTTTGCCAAACACATCTACGCGCGCGCTTTGACGGACACGCTCAAGCGCTTTTCCCGCCTGGCCTGCTTCAGTTGGCAAGAGGGCTATCCCAACTTCCGATTCCTCTCCCCGGCCCCGGATTTCGCCGCCGCCGGGGAATTCCTCATCGAACGCGCCGCCAAGCTCTGCGACACCGTCTTCCAGACAAAACCCGGGCCGTTTAATTGGAGCGCCCTCGCCCACCTTTTCCATCGGCCCACACCGCATCAGCTCGAGCTCCTCAACTACTGGGACGCGCTGCCGCACGCGACTCCCCGGGATCTGGAGATGATCCGCCGCGTGTCCCATCTCGACGTGGAAGGCGCGTTGGCGCTGGTGGCGTCCGGCGCGAACATCAACGCGTTTGACCGGTGCGGCAAAACGGCTCTCACCACGCTCACCCGGGCCACTGCCTGGGATCACATCCCGATGGACAAGGATTACGACCGGAAGGTCAAAGCCCTGCCGCCCCTGGCTCAGGACGAGCGGATCCGGATGATTTCAAGGCTTCTCGACGCGGGCGCCCGGATCAATCTGGTGTTCTACGAGCAATGCGACGCGCTCACCGAGGCGGTGCTCGCCGGGGAACCCGAGACCGTGCGGTTTCTGCTCTCGGAAGGAGCCGATCCCCACTACAACCCGTGGCCGGAGGACGCGCCCGAGGTCCTCTCCCAGGCGCTGCGTTATGCCGAGTCGCAGTGGGTCCGGGACCGAAGCGCTGACCGGGCTGAGGAAATCCGGCGCGCGCTCAAAGACGCAGGGGCTGTTGCGCTTGTGGGAGAGTGAAACATCCGGCAAACCAACCGCCAACGCCGCATCAGGGGCGAGAAGATGTGGGTTCGCGTGTCCCCGGACACCCGCTCGGTGTTTTTTTCATCTGAGTCCATTCGAGCCCTGCGAACGGGCGACTCGGGAATTGCCGGATGGCATTGAGAGGGTGATGATACGTGGCTCATGCCGACGCTGAACTGGATAGGAAAAGATGCCGTGGTGAACCACCATTTACAGGTGCCGTTTCACCTCTTGCGCGACGTGCCCGAACTGGGCTGCGGCGAGCCGGGAGAGGGCAATCTCATCGTCGAGGGTGACAACCTCACGGCACTCAAGGCGCTGCTGCCCTATTACGCCGGGCAGGTCAAATGCATCTACATCGACCCGCCCTACAACACGGGCAACGAGGGCTGGGCCTATAACGACAACGTGAAAAGCCCGCTGATCACCGAGTGGCTGGGCAAGGTCGTGGGAAAGGAAGGCGAGACGCTCGACCGGCACGACCGTTGGCTTTGCATGATGTACCCGAGGCTCGCGCTGCTCCGGCAGTTTTTGCGCGAGGACGGCGCGATTTTTATCAGCATCGACGACAACGAAGTGCAGGCACTGCGGTATCTCATGGATGAGATATTTGGGGCGCAGAACTTCATAGCAACTGTGCTGTGGCAAAAAGTCTATTCACCCAAGAATTCTGCGCGGCATTTCTCCGAAGACCACGACTACATCATTGTGTATGCGAAGCATGCAAACGACTGGAAGCCGAACCTCGTTCCACGCAGTGAACAGCAGGATTCAGCTTACAAGAATCGCGACAATGACCCGCGTGGACCTTGGAAAACGGGCGATCTTTCCGCGCGAAATTTTTATAGCCAAGGAACGTACGAAATCGTTTGTCCCTCTGGCCGAGTGATTCCCCATCCGCCAAAAGGAATGTATTGGCGCGTATCCAAAGAGAAATTCGGCGAGCTTGACCGGGATAGGCGCATCTGGTGGGGAAAAAACGGAAGCGCAATCCCGCAGATCAAACGTTTTTTGTCTGACGTGAAGCAGGGTGTCGTGCCTCAAACGATGTGGTTTTATGACGAGGTCGGACACACTCAGGACGCTAAGAAGGAACTTCTTGCGGCGCTGGATTTCCAATCGTCTGAGGACGTATTCATCACACCGAAACCGACGCGTCTGATTGAGCGCATACTGCAAATCGCCACGAATCCCGGCGATCTCATCCTCGATTCCTTTGCGGGTTCCGGCACCACGGGGCACGCGGTGTTGAAGCAGAATCAGGCAGTGCCAGACCATGCGCCACGCCGTTTCATTCTTGTGGAAATGGAGCCGACGATCGCGCGCGATGTGACTCGGGAACGGGTGCGCCGCGTCGCCGAAGGCTACACCAACGCCAATGGCGAAGAAGTGGCCGGGCTCGGCGGCGGATTCCGCTACTGCGCGCTGGGAGAAACGCTCTTCGACGAAACGGGGAGAATCCGTGAAAGCGTGCGTTTTGGGGAGCTGGCCCGGCACGTCTATTTCACCGAAACGGGCGAGCCGCTGCCACGCGAGCGCGTGCCGTCCTCGCCTCTCCTAGGAGTTTGCCGAGGCGTCGGGATTTACCTGCTCTACAACGGAATCCTTGGCGACAAGAGCGTCAACGGCGGAAACGTGCTCACGCGCGCAACACTGACGAAACTCCCCCCATTTGACGGTCCGAAGGTGGTCTTTTGCGCAGGATGCCTGCTCGGCGGCGACCGGCTTGATTCGGCCCAAATCACCGTGCGGCAGACTCCCTACGAAATCCGCATCTCATGATCTCGCCAATCAGTCTCGCACGAAGCACACGGAGGACACGGAGATGGAATTGAATCACATCAGCGAAGTCATCGTGGACGCGGCTTACCACCTTCCTTCGGAGCGCCCCGGAGTTGGGATGAAGCAAACCCTTTCAATCTTCTCCGTGAACTCCGTGCGCTCCGTGCGAACCAACCCATGATCTCACTACTCAGTCTCGCACGAAGTACACGGAGGACACGGAGATGGAATTGAATCAAATCAGCGAAGTGATCGTGGACGCGGCTTACCATGTGCATCGCGCGCTGGGGCCGGGCCTGCTGGAGTCGGTCTATGAAGTCATTCTCGCCGATGCGTTGCGGGCGCGGGGTCTCACGGCAGAGCGGCAGAAGCCGATAACGATTCGCTTTGGGGGAAAGACTTTCGATGAGGGATTTCGTGCAGACCTCGTGGTTGAAGGTCAGGTTATCGTGGAACTCAAATCCGTGGAGCAGCTCGCGCGAGTGCATAAGAAACAGGTGCTGACTTACCTCAAATTATCCGGCCTTAAAATGGGGCTGCTCATCAACTTTGGCGGCGAACTTTTGAAAGGGAACATTGAACGTCTGGTGGTCGGCGACGCGCCTGACCTCAAACAATCACCCACGGAGCGCCCGGAGTTGGGATGAGGCCAACCCTTTCAATCTTCTCCGTGAACTCCGTGTGCTCCGTGCGAACCAACCCATGATCTCCCTCAAGGACTACCAGCGCCGTGTGCTCGCCTCGTTGCGCGAGTTTCTCAACCAAGTCTCGCGTGGCGTTCCAGTGACCCAGGCATTCCAGGAAGTGCAGCTCGCCAACGACCGCCCGCCGGTGCCCTACTTCCCGGCGGTCGCGGCGGGGCTCCGGCCCGAAATGCCCTACGTCTGCCTGCGCGTCCCCACGGGCGGCGGCAAGACGCTCCTCGCCAGCCATGCGGTCGGCCTCGCAAAGAGCGAACTTCTGCGGGCGGAGCGCGCGGTCGCGTTGTGGCTGGCGCCGAGCAACACCATTCTCGACCAGACCGCCGATGCGTTGCGCGACCCTCGCCACCCCTATCGGCGGGCGCTGGAGCTTTCCTGTGGCGGGCCTGTGGACGTGGTGACCATCGACGAGGCGCTTTCTCTTCCACGAGCCACAGTGGACGGGCAGACGGTGGTGATCGTGGCGACGATCCAATCTTTCCGAGTCGAAGACACCACGGGCCGCAAGGTCTACGACCAGAACGGCGCCTTCTCCGAGCACCTGCTCAATGTGCCCGCCGACCGGTTGACGGACCTGCTCCCCGGCGCGGACGGCAAACCCAAGCCGTCGCTTGTGAACATGCTGCGTCTGCGGCGGCCCATCGTCATCGTGGACGAGGCGCACAATGCGCGGACGGAGCTTTCGTTTTCAACGCTCGGGAATGTCCTGCCATCGTGCATCATCGAGTTCACGGCAACCCCGGCCCGGACGAGGGCGCCCTCGAACGTCCTGCACCATGTCTCGGCTGCGGAACTGAAAGCGGCAAACATGGTGAAACTGCCGCTTCGGGTGATCACACGGCACCCGAGCCAGAAGGATGCGCTCCTTGCCGACGCGCTCACTCTCCGGGCGGATTTGGAAAAAATCGCCGCCGCGGAGGCGCAGGCGACGGGGGAGTATCTGCGGCCGATCATGCTCATCCAAGCAGAGCGAGTAGATGCTTGTGAGCCGCTGCGCGAGAGGCTGGTGACGGAATTCGGCGTCGAGCGGGACGAGGTGAAGATCTCCGTGGGCAGCAAGGACGAGTTGAAGGACGCAAAGGATATTGGCACGGCGAAGAGCGCGGTGCGTTTCATCATCACGGTGGAGAAGTTGCGCGAGGGCTGGGATTGCCCGTGGGCCTACGTGCTTTGCAGCCTCAAGGAGACGCGCTCGGCAACGGCCATCGAGCAGATCGTGGGACGCATCCTGCGGCTGCCCGGGGCGAAGGAAAAGCGGCACCCGGACCTCAATTGCGCCTACGCGTTCTCAGCGTCACCCAACATCCACGACGTGCTGGCGGAACTCCGCGATGCGTTGGAGAGCAATGGCTTTACCGCAGCGGAAGCGGAACGCGTGATCATCCCGGTCTCGCAGGGCACGCTGGCGCTCGGTGCGCAACCGAAGACTGTGACGCTTGAACCGGGCAAGGAGTTGGATGTGGCCGTGGCCCAAACGCAGGTCGCTTCGCTTGGCGGCAAGGTGCGCCTGAATCCAAACACCGGGGCGCTGACGATCCTCGTGCCGCTCGACGCTGAGGAATCCGAACGGCTGGTTTCCTGCGCGACGACACCCGAGGCGAAGCGGAAGGTAACGGAGACCGTGGCGGTCGTCCGTGAATTGGAGCGGGCGTTTGGCGGCAGTGGAGCCACGCGCCCGCCTTCGGCCTACGAGCAGCAAATCGATTTCATCGTGCCGCGTCTCTGTGTGCGAGAGGAGGGGCAACTCTTTGAGTTCGAGAGCACATTCCTTCTCGAACACCCGTGGAAACTCAGTGCCAAGGACGCAGCGCTGGCGGCCGGCTACAACCCGCTCGAGCGCCCGGCCGGAAAAGCGGGGCTCGTAGACGTAGGCGAGGAAGGCAGGCTGACGACCGGTGTTGTGAGCGAAACCCACAGCACGGATTTTGTGGGCACGCTCCACCAGCAGGTGCTGCAGCTCGCCGGGGCCAGCGACTGGACGGCGGAGACCTTGATCGCCTGGATCGACAAGCGGATCGACCACGCGGACATTCCGTTGGGTGAGTCGGCGGGGTTTCTCCGCAAGGTGCTGAACGGGTTGATGGCGAAACACGGCATCACGGATGTGAGCGTTCTCGCGCTAGACCGATTTCGGCTGCGCGATGAAGTCGAGCGGCGGATCAGGCAGCATCGGGAGAGCGAGCGGGCGGCCGCATTCAAAGGGTGGCTCCTCCCAGAGTCGGCGCTGACGGTGACCGACGAGGGTGCGCTCAACTTCAAGACGATGACCTATGAGCCGAGCTGGCATTACGAAGGCGGCTTCCAATTCAAGAAGCATTATTTCGGAGCGAAGCCGGGGGAACTCCGCGAAAAGCGCGCAGACGGCCAGCCGACCGAGGAGTTCAAATGCGCGCAGTCTCTCGATGAACTGCCGCAGGTGAAATTTTGGGTTCGGAATCTCTCGAAGCGGGCCGGCTCCTTCCGTCTGCAAACCTCGAAAGACTGGTTCTACCCGGACTTCGTCTGCCTGCTCGACGATGGGCGCGTGCTGGTGGTGGAATACAAGGGTGCGCATCTCGTCGATGGGGCCGCTGAAAAAGCGGCGGTCGCCGCGGTATGGGCATCACGCAGCGGCGGCAAGTGCCTGTTCGTGATGCCGACGGATCAGGATTTTTCGGCGATCACGCAGGCATTGGCGGCGTCGGCGTAGCGCCGGACCATGGGCCGCAGATCTCGGCAGCGGCCTCGCGCCGCCAGTGAGATCGCCCATTTGGCGTCGTGGTCGGGTGAGGCGTTGATGGTTCTTGGGGCGCCGTTTTACTGCCCTGGGTTTGAAAGGTGGCACAGGCTTCCAGCCTGTGACCAGCCTGTGATCTTTGACACTCACAGCCAGGATGGCTGTGCCACTTTGGTCTCCACCGGCGGCACGCGCAGATCCCTGCACTCCCCACCCGGGGATTTCCAGAGGAGGGTATCGTCCCGAACCATCCTTCACTGGGCGCCATTCGGGACAGAGGGTGCAGCCGAGGGGCAGCAGAAGATTTGCCTTCCCCATCGCATCTTGCACCCATGACAGAGTGCCTCGCAATCGGGGGGCTCGGTTTCCTGGTGGTGTCGCTGCGCTCGACCACCCGCGTGTCCAAAAACTGTCCAAAAAATCGACTTAGATTTCTGGCGTCTTCTGCAAGTGTCTACCATTCAAAGACTTAGAATGGTGACCCTAACGGGATTCGAACCCGTGTTACTCCCGTGAAAGGGGAGTGTCCTAGACCTCTGGACGATAGGGTCGTTTTGCAACGAGCGGCGGATGATGCGGAGCGAAGCCCGGAGTTGCAACCCCTTTTTCTTCAAATTTACTCGCGCCTCAAAACTGCCACTCCTCCCCCCGATTTCCCCGCCCACCCCCACCGGCTTTCAAACAGGTTTTCCCTCAAGAATCCGCTCGGCGGTCCGATCCGACGCGCCTTGGTGAATTTCCATCGCCGCTTTCGCGCGACTCCCCAGATCACGGCACTTGTCCGGATCCTCCAAAAGCGCCTGGAGAGTCCCGATCAACACCTCGCCGTCGGCAACCTGGACCGCGGCGTTCCGGTCCCGGAGCAGTGCCACCACCGAAGCAAAATTCTCCATGTGCGGACCGTAAACCACGGGCTTGCCGAGGGCGGCGGGCTCGGCCGGGTTTTGACCGCCCCCATCGCGGATCCCGGGCAAACTCTTGCCCACAAAAACGACGGTGGCGGTCTGATACCAATCCCGCAACTCCCCCGTGGTGTCGACCAACAGGACATCACAATCCGGCGCGCTCAGGGCGCCCAGGGCGCTGCGCAAACAAACCCGCGCGCCCGTCGACTCCAGCTCCCGGAGAAGCGCCCCGCAACGCTCCACATGCCGCGGCACGAGGATGAGAAAGAGGTTGGGGAACCGGACTCGCAATGCCCGCCACGCTTTGAGCAGCTGCATTTCCTCCGGCGCCCAGGTGCTGCCACCGAGCAGGACCGGAGCGTCGGGCGCGACCCCCGCCTTTTCCAAAAGCAGGCGAAACTCGTGGGCCGCGGCGGGATTGGCGGAGGCGGATGCCCCGTCAAACTTGATACTGCCGGTGTGCAGGATGCGCTCCGGGAGAACGCCGAGCGTCGCCCAGCGCGCGCGATCGGCGGGCTCGGGCACGAGCACGGCGTCGAGCATCCGGAAGATCGGCCCCGTCCAAGCCTTGAACCGCCGAAACCGGGCCTCGCTGCGGGGCGACAAACGGGCGTTGACCAGAGACACCGGCACATCGCGACGGCGGCATTCGGCAAGGAGGTTGGGCCAGGCCTCACCTTCCACCAGCAGCACGTGCCGGGGCCGGATCCAATCCAGCGCGGCCCGCACGACGGAGCGCAGGTCGATGGGGTTGTAGATCACCAGAATCCCGGGACCCGCGTTTTGCCGGGCCAGGGCAAAGCCGGTGGTGGTGGTGACGGAAATGACCACCGGCAGACCGGGCTGTTTGCGGCGAAGCGCGCCGGCGAGTTTGAGCGCGACGAGCGTTTCACCGACGCTGATGGAATGGATCCAAACGGGGGGCTCGGCTTGGCCCGGGAAATCCTCGCGCCGGCCCGGGTACCGGCCGAAACGCTGGCCAAACCCGTCACGGTAATTGCCCCGGCGCACCATGCGCAGCAACACGCCGGGCAACATCAGAAGAAACACCAGCGGGAAGAGCGTGTTGTAAACCCGCAGGCTCCGCGCCGCGTCGGCCGGCAGATTCATTCCGGAAAACCGGCCCCAGCGGGCCGCAGGAACGCCACCTCCGTGGCCCCGTAACGTTTCTGGCGGAAACATTCCCAGCGATCCCGAAGTGCCAGTTTCGCGCCGGGTTTGTGCTCGAGCACAAAAAGACCGTCCGGAGCGAGGGCGTTGAGAAGGGAATCGCAGGACAAGAGTTCGGGAGTGAAATCGCGGTCCCCGGGCTGTTTGGCGTACGGGGGATCGGCCAGGATGAGATCGAACGCTTGGGGCGCGGCGAACTTGTCGAGGTAGCGGAACACGTCGAACTGATGGACTGTGCCGCCCTGAACCCCGGTTTTGGCCAGGTTGCGCTCGATGACAGCCGTCGCGCGGCCGTCGCTTTCCACAAACGCGGCGGAAGCGGCGCCCCGGCTCAACGCCTCAATCCCCAGGCTGCCGCACCCGGCGAACAGGTCCATGACCCGGGCCCCCTGGATGAACTCGCCCAAGCTCGAATAGATGGCGCTTTTGACGACGTCCATCGTGGGGCGGAGATCGGTTTTTGGGGTGAAAAGGGGGATGCCCCCGGCGGAACCTGCAACAACTCTCATGGAAAAACAGAAGGGGCGGGCGCGGGCTCCTGGGGGGGCTGGGTCGGCTGGGCCGCGGGCGTTTTTTTCTTTTTCTTGGAATCGTCGTCCTTCTTTTTCTTCGAGCCGAACAGGCTGGAGACAAGGTTTTCGAACTGGTCGCCGAGTTTTTTGCCGACGAGTTTCTCGGCCAGATCGGTTTTGGGACGGTCGGTGCGGCCTGAGACTTTGAAGTCGATGAACGCCAAGCCGGGCGGCTCGGGCTGGGAGAGGGAATCGCGGAGGAACCCGGGCATTTTTTTGACCAGCCCCTCCTGGAGCGCCAACCGGGCGTCGAGCCCGAGTTTGCCGTCAAACCGGACCGCCCCGGCGGCGGTGAGTTTCACCTCCAATGCCTCCAGGAGCAGTTCGTCCACGGTGACTCGCTCCTCCCCGAGACGGAAAGCGGCCCGGGCGGTCTTGAGCTTGAGAGTGGAGAGTTCGTCGATCTGGAGGACCTGGCCGAGGGTTTGAAAGAAGTCGAGCTGGCGGAACTGGCCGTCCTGGAGAGAGCAGACGCCGCTGCCCTCGAGCCGCTGGATTTGGTCCATTCGCCCCCGCAAATCGATTTGGCCGCGCAGCAATCCGGCGGCCTGGCCCGGGTCCCATCCGGCTTCCGTGGTGAACCGGCCCAGGTTGACCTGATCAAAGCGCAGGCCCCCCGTGAACGGGCAGCCCCGTCCGCGGGCATCCGCCTGGAGCTGGCCTTTGAGGGTGCCGTCGGCCCAGCGCGTTTCCAGAGCCGGGAACTTGATTTGGGACGAGTCGAGTTCGAAAGGGCTGCGCAGGTCGCTGAGGAAAACCGACTCCCGCAGGGTCACCCGAGCCGCGGAGAGCTGGCCGTCGACACGGGCCGGCGCGGAAAACCGCCCGTCGATCTGCACCCCCTCACAGGCGGCGACCCGCACGCCCTTGGCATCAATCCATTCGACCGCCCCATCCAGCAACCGGACGTTCTCCAGCACGACCTTCAACCGTGGTGCCATGGGCTTCGGCGCTGCGGGTGTGTTTTCCTGGGCCACCTTGGCCACCGGAGACCGGGCAGGGAGTTCCCAGCGGCCCTTGGCGTTTTGCGGCCAAACCACCCTGGGCTGCTCCACGCGCAGCTCCGAAATCACCAGCCGCTTCTTGAGCAACGGCAAATACCGGTAGTGAGCGCTCAGACTGCGGGCCTCGACAAAAGGGGCGCTATTGGGGCTTGCAGAGTCGCCCGAGGAGACCGAGATGCCATGGACACGGATACTCCCCCAAGGGCTGACCGCGGTGGAGGTGATCGTGAGCGGCAGTTTGAGGGTTTTGGCGAGCTCCTCCTGGATCCGGGCCTGGGTGCCCGGGGATTGGAGGTAAAGATTGGCGCCCACCATCAACATCCCGCCGATCGAGGCCGTTGTAGCCAGCAGGATGAGAATAGCCTTGGAAACTCGATTCACGGCGCAGAAGTTACGCGCCGACTTTGGAAAGAAAAGGCCGAATCGCCCACGCCGACATGGAGGAAATCCCCGTTATTTTAAACCCCGCAGCGCGCAGCGAGAAGGCCCGGAAAGCCTGGGCTCAAATCGAGCGTCTGCCCGGATGCAGGATCCAGCCGACCGCCGGAGTGGGCGATGCCCGGGCGCTCGCCCAACGGGCGGTGGCGGAGGGTTACCGCACACTGGTCGCCGCGGGCGGCGACGGCACGGTCAACGACGTGGTCAACGGAATCGCGGGCAGCGGCGCGACCCTGGGGGTGTTGCCGGTGGGAACCATGAACGTGTTCGCCGCCGAACTGGGCATTCCCTCGCAGCTCGAGCGGGCCTGGGACGTCATCCGCGCTGGCCACACCCGGTCGGTGGATCTGGGCCAGGCCAACGAGCAGTATTTCGTGCAACTCGCCGGGGTCGGCCTGGACGCGCAGATCGTGGAAGCCACCTCCTGGGAGGCCAAAAAAAGCCTGGGGCCGCTGAGTTACCTCATTTCGGCGGCGCATGTCGCCTCGCGCAAACCGCCCCTGCTACGGGTTGAAACGTCGGAGGGACAGTATGAGGGAGCGTTTGTGCTGGTGGGGAACGGCCGTTACTACGGCGGACCCGTGACTTTTTTCAACGAAGCGCGGCTTGATGACGGCAAACTCGACGTGCTGATTTTCAAGAACCTCGGCTACCTGGATCTGGCGCGGTATCTGGGCAGTGTGCTCATGAGGCGGCACACGCGGTTGCCGGACGTGGAGTATTTCCAGACCACCGAGGCGCGGGTTCACAGCGTGGACGGCGTGCCGGTGGAAGTGGACGGCGAGGTGACGGGCAATCTGCCGGTGACGTTTCGGATTGCGGAATCCAAACTCAGCGTGCTGGTGCCGGGTTGACCCCGGGCTCGAGCGTGGGGGCGCGGGGTGCCGCGCGGCGAAAGGGCCCGGAGCCGGGCCTGCGGGCGATTGTCATTTTACAACGTACCCGCTCGGACTTACTTTAAAGAACCCCCATGCGTCGTTCCCGCCGCCAAACACCGTCGCTCCGACCCGGTTGGGGTCCGGCGCCGCCCAGCGCCACCGCGGTGCTGCTGGGCATCCTCGGCACGGGATGGGTGGCCCAGTGCGTCCTGGCGTTGATCCCGACCACGGGCTTGGCTGAAGGCCATTCTTATCCCGAGCTCCTGGGGCTCCACGCAGACGGCTTGGCCGCGGGACGGCTCTGGCAGCTGTTCACGTTTCCTCTGGCAGGTGCCAGCCTTTTTGAGGCGGTGCCCGCGTTCGCACTGCTCGCGTTGTTCGGACGCGCCTTTGAAAAACTGGTGGGCCGCTGGCACTTGGCCGGTGTTTACCTTGCGGGCAGCCTGCTGGCGGGGTTGGTCCACTGGAAAGTGCAACCGGACCTTCCGCTGCTGGGGGCCTGCGCCGGCGCGGCCGCCGTGCTTGCGGCCTACTCAACGGTTTTCGCCGGATGGCGGCTCCCGTGGGCGGGGTTCCTAGCAGTCCGTCTTCCGGCGGCTTCCGTGGCGGCGCTTTTTGTGGGCTGCGGCGCGGCGCTCTGGTGGCTGTGGCCCTCCCAGTTCACGCCGCCCGGAGCGCTCTGCGCGGGGGCATTTTGCGGGTGGATCTATGCCCGCGTTTTGGGCTTCGGCAGACCGCTCCCCTACCAGCGGCTCCTCTCAGAGCGGCGGGACCGAGCTCTGCGACTGGAGAACATGGGCGCGGCGGAGTTTGTCCGGGATCAAATTGACCCGATTTTGGAAAAGATCTCCAGGGAGGGCGTCCACCGACTGACCCGGGCGGAGCGGAAAACCTTGGAACGGGGGCGGGACAAACTCGCTCAAGCCCCCCGATCGGAATCGCCCTGAGCGGCGCCGCCCGGGCGGCGCCGACACAAACGTCTGCGGGTGCCGGCGGGCGCATCAAAAAATGAGGCCGGACCGAGTCATAACCCGGTCCGGCCCGCTGAGGGGGACATCTAGGAAACGCCGTCCTGCGGCGGCGCGATCACACCGTGCGCTCGACGAGTTTTTGCACGGCGCGCAGGCGCTCTTTTTCGTCGAGCCGGGTGCAACGCGATTCCGCAAATTCGAGCAAAGTGAGCATCGTGTTGGCGAGTTGGAGAGCGCGTTTGGCTCTTCCGCGAACGCCGTCAATCGGGGCCATGGCGCGCAGCCCTGCGGCCGTGCGAACGGCCTCATAGTTGAATGCCAGCCATTCGATCATGCCGGCCTGACTGAGTCGGCCGCCGGAGGTTTCGCATCCCAGGTCGATGCAGAGACGGATAAACGCCGGGCTGACCCGGGCGTGCAGGCTCAACTCCTCGATCGTGAGCGGTGTGTCATCGTGCGGACGGGAGGAGGAACGCGGAGGCCGCTCGGAAGAATCATCCATGGATCCCGTAAAGAGCAAAGAGCGGACCCGCCGATGTGAATCCCGTGTTTTCGCGAGAAAACAGCGAGAATGACGTCCGTTTTCTCTCAAAAAGAAAAATGCGCCGTCTTTTTTGGAAAAGACGGCGCATTGGCACGGCCTAAGCCGTGGAGCAAGAGGGCTTTGGGGTACTACTGGCAGGACTCGCAGACACCCCCGGTGCGCATGGCCTCGATCGAGCAGGCCAGGGCCGCGTCGGCGGCGGGCGCCGCGGACTCCGCGGCACGGCGCTCGCGATGACTGGAGTCGATGGAGGACTTGTTCATCGTCCGCAGATAATAGGTGGTTTTGAGGCCGCGCTCCCAAGCTTCGCGGTACATGAAACTCGCCTTACGCGCGTCGTTTTCAGCCAGCCAAAGGTTGGTGCTCTGCGCCTGGTCGATCCATTTCTGACGCACAGCGGCGCATTGAAGAATCCAGGTGGGATCAATCTCGAAAGCCGTTTTGTAGAGGCGCTTGAGATGGGAGGGCACCCGCTCGATGGGCTGGATGGAGCCGTCGAAATACTTGAGGTCGGCCAACATGTCCGCGTCCCAAAGCCCGAGCCGCTGAAGCTCCTTGAGGAGGTGGTCGTTGGTGCGGACAAACTCGCCGCTCAGGTTGGACTTGGTGTGGATGTGTTTGTAGACGGGCTCCACGCACGGGGTGGACCCCATGAGGTTGGAGATCGTCGCCGTGGGGGCGATCGCCATGCAGTTGGAGTTGCGCATCCCCTGGCGCCGGATTTTTTCGCGGAGCTCGTTCCAAGGCATCCGACTTTTGCGATCGACCTCGACGGGCTGGCCGCGCTCTTTTTCAAGCAGCTCGAGGGTGTCGAGAGGGAGCAACCCGCGATCCCACTTGGAGCCGGAGTAACTCTGGTAGACGCCCCTTTCGGCGGCGAGATCGCTGCTGGCGCTGTAGGCGTAGAACGCGATGGCCTCCAGGAGCTCGTCGTTGAATGCCACGGCCTCGGGCGTGTCGAACGGGATTTTTTTGATGTAGAGCGCGTCCTGGAGCCCCATCACCCCGAGTCCGACGGGCCGGTGTTTGAGGTTCGCATTGGCGGACGCGGGCACCGGGTAGAAATTGATGTCGATGACGTTGTCGAGCATCCGCATCAGGGTGGTGATGGTGGCGCGCAGCTTGTCGTGGTCGATGCTGCCATCCTCCCGGAGATGGTTGGGGATGTTGACGGAGGCGAGGTTGCAAACGGCCACCTCGTCCATGCTCGTGTTCAACTCGATCTCGGTGCAGAGGTTCGAGTTGTGGATCACCCCGCAGTGGTCCTGCGGCGAACGCACGTTGGCGGGATCCTTCCAGGTCATCCACGGGTGCCCGGTCTCAAAGAGCGTCTCCAGCATGCGCTTCCAAAGCGCCAGCACCCGCACTTTGCGGCCCCAGATTCTGCCCTCGTCCACCATCCGCTCGTACTGCTCGTAGCGGCGCTCAAAAGCGCTCCCGAATGTCTCCGGCAGATCCGCCACGTCGTTGGTGCGGAACAAAGTCCACGTGGCGTCCTTGGGCAGGGTGCCGTCGGAGATGGCCTTGAGCCGTTTCATGAACAGGTCGGGAATCCAATGCGCCGTGTTCATGTTGTGCGTGCGCCGCCGGTCGTCGCCGGTCTCCTTGCGCAGGTCGAGGAAGTCCTCGATGTCCGCATGCCAAAGCTCCAGGTAACTGCACAACGCGCCGGGCCGTTTCCCGCCCTGGTTGACCGCGATGGCGATGTCGTTGGAGACCTTGAGAAACGGGATGACCCCGGAGGATTCACCGTTGGTGCCGTGGATGTGGGAACCGGTGCCGCGCACCGCCGTCCACGAGCAGCCCAGCCCCCCCGCCCATTTGGAGAGGTGGGAAAACCGGCCCCAAGTCTCAGTGATCTCCTCGATGGAATCCCCGCAGTAGAGCAGGTAACAGCTCGAAAGCTGCGGGCGCTGGGTCCCGGCGTTGAAGAGGGTCGGCGTCGACGAACACGCCCGGCGCGTCTTGTAAACGCTGTAAAACTCACGGGCCCGCTCCTCGCGAAGGGGTTCCATCAGCGCCAACCCCATCGAAACGCGCATCCAGAACATTTGGGGCGATTCGAGCCGCTGCTTTTTGCCCGTGTGCGGGTCGCGGACATGGATGAGGTAACGGTCGTAGAGGTTTTGGATCCCGATGAAATCGAACTGCAGATCGGCGTACGGATCCAGCGCGTCGGAGAGTGATTTGAGGTCGAACTCAGCCAATCGCGAGTCGTACCGGCCGGCATCGATTCCCTTCGGGATGTTGCTCAGGAACGCCCGGCGATGGGCCTCTTTGAGAGCGCCCAAGCCCTCGGTGATTCTCCAAGGCAACGTTTCCTCGTAGATGTAACTCAGGAGGATGCGCCCGGCGAAAAAGCGCGAATCGGCGTCCACATCCAGCAGGTTCTTCGCGTTGAGAATGATTGTTTCGCGCTGTTCATCGAGGCTCAACGCCATGGAAACGCTGCGCAGCAAACGGGCGATGAGATCCTCCTCGCTCAGCGTGAGGTTGAGCCCGATCCGCGCAAAAGAGAGCCGCGCCCGGATGTCGTTGAGCTGCTCGCGGGAGGCGAGTTCGAGCTGGGATTCCTCGGACGCGGGCGCCTCCGCCGTCGTCTCGCGCAGGGCCGACCTGCGGGCCCGGTATTTGGCGTAGGCCAAGGCCACCTTGCCATGGCCCAGTTCCATGAGGATTTCCTCCACGAGATCCTGGAGCTGTTCCACATGGATGAAGAGCGGGCGCTCCCGTTTCATGCGGTATTCCACCTCGGCCTGAACCTGCTCGCCGATGGAGGTCTCGGCGCCGCTGGCCGCGGCAGCCGCGCGCACGGCATGGGCGATCTTGTGGCCGAGCCAGTTGACCACCCGGGGCTTGTCGGATTTGACGTGCGAGGTGTCGCGCCGGATGACCTGAGGGAAATCGGCGGACACCTCTCCTGCGGCGGCGGCGGGGTCGTTGGAGAGGCTGAAAGTGGTGGTGCTCATGGAATACTCGGGAAACTCAGATCAGATCATCTTCACTCGCGTTTTGCACACTGCCACTGGTCTGGTATTCGGTCACGCGGGTTTCAAAGAAGTTCTTCTCTTTCTTGAGGAAGATGACCTCATCAAGCCACAGAAAAGGGTTTTCCTTCACGTTGGAAAGCGTGGGCAGCCCGAGGCTGGCCAGCCGCCGGTCCGCGTTGTAGTCCACGTAACTCAGGAACTCGCCAAGGCTCATCCCCACGGCGTCCTCGGGCAGGCAGTCCCGGACAAACTCCTTCTCCAGCTCCACGCCTTCGGCCATGAACGCCACGAGCTCCTCGCGGAACTCCGGGGTCCAGATGTCGGGGTTTTCTTTCACCAACTGCTCCAGCAAATACCGGCCCAGCGCGATGTGGTTGGACTCGTCGCGCAGGGTGTATTGGAACATCTGCCCGATCCCGGTCATTTTGTTCTGCCGATGGATCGAGAGGATCATCGCGAAAAGCGCGTAGAACTGCGTGCCCTCCATGACCTGGGTGATTCCGAAGATGGCTTTCGCGAACTTCTGTTTGTCCACCGTCTGGGTCAAATCCATGCCCCGCTTGAGCTCGGGCATGTGACGCGTGATAAACGCGTTCTTTTTGCGGATGCTGGGGATGTCCTGAAACTTGGCGGTCACCTCGTCGATGTCGATGTTGAGGCTGCCGATGATGTGGAGCAGGGAATCCATATGGATGGATTCCTCGGCGATCTGCCGGAGGGAGGCGTGCTTGAGCTCCGCCGCCGTGAGGTTGTCCTCAATGACGTGGAGCACCGAGTCCCCCACAATGCCTTCCGCGGCCGAGAAATATCCCACCCCCATCTCGACGATCCAGCGCTCCTTCGGGGAGAGCGCGTCGGAGTTCCACTGGTTGCAGTCCTTGGTCATGTCGATGACGTCGGGCTCCCAGTGGTTGGCCTTCATCTGCTTATAAATCCGGTAGGCCTCGTGATACTTGAGGGGCAGCACGTTGAGCTCCGCGCTGCGTTCCCCGTTGATCACCCGCTTCCCGGCCATCCGGGCACGCGCCTTCTCTTTGTCCAGGCGGAAGGTTTTCTGGCCGATGGTGAACACGGCGTGATTGCCCTCCTCGCGCGCGCCGAATTCGGCGGAGATGTCGGAGGGAATGTCGAATTCGGCGGTTGGGTAAGATTCAAGAACGGCGGTGCTCATCAGGAATGGAGTGTGGGATGGTGTGTGGATCGGACGCGCCCGCCACGGCGCGTTTACAGGGGCTGGCGGATGAAAAAGCAAAAATGCCTTCGCCTCACTTCCACCGCTGATTCCGCGGCGGCAGGAGTCCGAAGGCGCTGGACACTGCGGTCCCTTCACGGGTCCACAGGCCGAAACTGCTCCTCAGCATCCGTCCTGTCTTTGGCGAGACAGAACCAGCCTTCAAGAAGCCTTTTTTCCAGGCCGTCTCGGAGGCTTCGGTTTGGATTTTTACTTCTGCGAGCAGGTCTTCTGGCTTCGAGGTCATCCGATTCGCCTCCGCCTTCCCCGGGGCTTCGCTCCAGGTGGCTCAAATCTGAGGTTTCGTCTCTCGTTACAGCGGCGCAACCGCCCGGGATTCACACCCGGTTCCCTATTCTCCCCCGGGACAAACCAGGGGCACTCGCAGGAAAGCCCCTCCACCATATGTTGTGGAAGGGATAAGAACTATCGCAACCAATAGTGGCGCTCGCTTCCCCATGTCAAGGGTTCGAAAAGGAAGTTTCGCTTCTTTTTAAGGCATCCGCCCAAACCCCCGAAGGAAAGCGGCAGCCCCCCACTTCAGCCCCAGCAAAACCCCTCCCCTCCCGATGTCCCGCAGGGGGGTGAAGCCCGGCTCATGCCGCCCTCGGATGCCCCGGATCTCCGGGTCGGCGGCCGGACCGGGCATCTCGCTGAACTCTCCTCTTTTCAATGCGCGCACCGGCCCCGTAGTCTGCGCGGCCCATGTCCAGCGAATACAAAGTCAAACTCGAGGTCTTCGAAGGCCCCCTCGACCTGCTGCTTTACCTCATCAAAAAAGACGAGGTCGACGTGTACGACGTGTCGATTGAGAGGATCACGCAGCAGTATTTGGAGTTCATGGAAGCCTTCAAGGTGCTCGACCTTGAAGTGGCGGGCGAATTCGTGGTCATGGCCGCCAACCTCATCTACATCAAAAGCCGGAGCCTTCTGCCCGCGGCAGTGCAACCCCCGGACGAGGAAGCCGAGGAGGAGGATCCGCGATGGGAACTGGTGCGCCAGCTCGTAGAATACAAGAAATTCAAGGACGCCGCCGCGCAGCTCAGCCAGAAGGAGCTCGAGCAGTCCAAAATGTTCACCCGGCTGCCTGAGGTCGAGCCCGCCCCGGAACGGCCCCTGGGCGATGTGAGCGTGTTCGACCTCATCAACGCGTTTAACGGGATTCTCAAACGGCTCAACCACCGGGAGGATCTCCGGGAGATCTTCGAGGAGAACTACACGGTGTCGGACAAGATCGATCTGATCATGAAAATGATGGCGAGCGAGGTGCCGTTGAAATTCACCGAGCTTTTTACCAGCGTGGCCTCGCGTGCGGAGATTGTAGTGACGTTCCTGGCGTTGCTGGAGCTCATCCGGCTCAAACAGATCAAGGCGGTGCAGGAAGACGCCTTTGGGGAAATCACGTTGCGATGCGCCTAGGCGCGGCGGAGTTTGTGTCTTGAATCATGACGCTCAAACAAGTCATTGAGGCCTTGGTTTTTGCCTCGCCAAAACCCATCGCCACCAAAGAGATCCTGGCCGCGCTGCGGGCGGCGGGAGAGCAAACCGAGGACCCGGCGCAGAAAGATTACGCCCGGGCCAAGGAGGATGACATCGCCGCCGCGCTCGGGGAGTTGCAGACCGACTACGAAAACACGGGACGCGCGTTTCATTTGGCCGAGCAGGTCAGCGGCTGGTCGCTGGTGAGCATCCCCGCGGCAGCCCCCTGGGTGCGTCAGCTTTACCCGGAAGCCAAACCCACCCGGCTTACCGGGCCCCAGCTCGAAACCCTCGCCATTGTCGCCTATCGCCAGCCTGTGACCCGGGCCGACATCGAGGCGGTGCGCGGGGTCGCCGTCGATGGCGTCATGCAAGTGCTGCTGGATCGCGGTCTGGTGAAAATCGCCGGGCGCGCCGAGGTGCCGGGGCGGCCCCTGCTCTACCGGACCACCGAATATTTTCTCCAACATTTCGGACTCAAAACCACCGACGAACTCCCCAACGCAGGCGAACTCAAACGGGTCCCGCTGCCCACGGCCGCCGTATTGGCCGAGGAATCCAAGCCGAAAGGCAAAAAGAGCGCAGCCGAGCCCGCTCCGGCGTCTCCCGGTGCCGAGGCTTCAACAGAACCCGCTCCGGAGCCTGTCGCCGTCGCTGCGGCAGCCGAAACCGGCCCCGCCGACACCCATTCCTCTGACGCATGACGCTTCCCGAAATCCGCAAACAGATCGATGTCATCGACGAACAGCTCGTGCAGCTCTTCAACGAGCGGGCCGACCTTGTTCATGAAGTGGGCGTGGTGAAGAAGGCGGAGGGCACCGCCATCTACGCGCCGGAGCGTGAGGAACAGGTGTTGCGCGCCTTGGTGGAAAAAAACCGGGCCCGGGGGGGGCGACTCCCCGACAAGGCCATTCTCGCCATTTACCGGGAAATCATGTCGGCGTCCCTCGCGCTGGAGAAGGATTTGACGATCGCCTTTCTCGGACCGGAAGCCACGAACACCCATCAAGCGGCCCTGAGTAAATTTGGAGCCAGCGTCAATTACGCGCCCCAAGTCAACATCGCCGATGTGTTCGATCGCGTCTCCCGCGGCCAAGCCGATTACGGGGTGGTGCCGATCGAGAACTCCACCGAGGGCGCCGTCAACCCGACGCTCGACGTTTTCATGGAAAGCGATCTGCGCATCTGCGCCCAGATCCTTCTCAAGATCGAAAACAATCTGATGGCGAAAATTCCCCGGGATCAGATCCGCAAGGTCTACAGCCATCCCCAGGTGTTCGGGCAATGCCGCAACTGGCTGCACACCCACCTGCGCGGAGTCGATCTCATCGAGGTCTCCAGCACCACACGCGCGGCGGAAATGGCCGCCGCGGAGCCCGAATCCGGCGCGCTGGCCGGACACATGGCCTCCGAGGTTTACGGTTTGCAGATCCTCGACGCGTCCATTCAGGACAGCCCCAACAACACCACGCGTTTTCTCGTAATCGGGCACGCCGCGTCCCCGCCCACCGGCAACGACCGCACCTCGCTCATGTTCTGCGTCCAGGACAAACCCGGCGCGCTCTTTGCCGCGCTCGAACCTTTTAACCGGCTCAAGATCAGCATGAGCAAAATCGAGAGCCGACCCTCCAAACGCAAAGCGTGGGAGTATTTCTTCTTTGCCGACGTGGACGGCCACGCCAACGAACCCAAACTTCGGGAGGCAATCTCCGAGCTCTCCCAGCACTGCACTTTCGTCAAAACCTTGGGCACATACCCCAGGACGCCCCTCGGTTGACCCTCAAATTTGGGCTTCACGGTCAGCGCGTTTGGGCGAGCAACGGCCCGAGGTCCGCATTGCGGGATGGAAGACAGCATGCAGGGCGGCCCTGCATGACAGGCCGGGTCACGCGGGCGACCTCATTTTCCCCGGACCTGTCAGGGCGAAACGACGCGGATGAGGTTGAACACGAACTCCGACATTGCAGAGAAAGATCTTTTTCGCGCGGAGAGCTTTTTGGAAATGACTGCACTCCAGGGCGTTGCAATTCCGTCGGTTCCGTCATTCCGCTGGAACTCCGGTTTTCAGGTTGAACCCGAAAACGTAAGTTCCAGCGGAATCACTGAAGGGGCTAAAGTAAAAAGACTTTGGGTTCCGAAATTTCCAAAAATCCCTCCGCGTTCCCCGCGCCTCCGCGTGAAAATAAACTCTCTCTGAAACGTCGGAGTTCGGGTTGAATGGATCTCCACCAGAGGAGGCGAAACACGCCCCTCAAACGAGCGCCCCCGGAGATGCCCTCCCTTTTGAGGATGGCTCACCAGCCACCCTCCCGCAGCCGCTACCCCCGGCCGTGACGGCCTTTGAAGGTGAGCTCCGCGATGCCGGATTTGTCGAGCTCGCCCAGGCCTTCGAAAACCATCTTGTCAAACTGCGCCTTGGTGGCCTCCGCAAGCGGCAAATCCAACCCCTTGTCGCGCGCCAAATGCAGCGCAATCCCGCTGTCTTTGGCCGCATGCGCCCCGGAAAAGAAACAGGAATGCTCGCGGTTCTGCATGTCTTCACCGTCGGTCTGAAGCACCCGCGAGGCGGCGCCTGTCTGGGAAAAAACTTCACGGACCATGGAGAGATCCAGCCCGAGCGCGTCCGCCAACCCCAGCCCCTCCGCCAAGCCCGCCGTGTTGATATTCATCACCATGTTCACCAGCGCCTTGACCTGGGCCGCCTGGCCGCTCCCGCCTACGTAACGCAAGGAAGTGCTCACCTTCTCCAGCCACGGGCGAGCCCGCTCAAACACCTCGGGTTTGCCCCCGCACATCAGATACAGGCTGCCCTCCCTCGCTTGCGTGATGCTGGAGGCCATACAGGCTTCCAGGGAATGCGCCCCGGCATTTTCCACTCTTTCCTCGACGAGCAAATGCACCCGCGGACTTACCGTGGCGCAGTTGATGAACAGACGGCCTTCAGCCCCCGTTAACAGGGAGTCCCCCGATTCAGCAAAAATCGACTCCATCGCCTCGTCGTCGCTGACCACGGTGAAGATCACCTCCGCAGAGGCGGTGACATCCGAGAGCCGCTCAGAAAACGATGTGCCCAGTTCCGTGGCCAAACTGCGAGCCAAGCCCGGCTGCGCATCGTAAACGGAGCCGAAAACGGCGCCCAAATCATTCAGCCGGCGCGCCATGTTGGCGCCCATCCGACCCAATCCAACAAAAGCGATTTTTCCGGAGATCATGGCAGGTAAACAAGGGGCTCTGTAGGGCAGCCGGTTCACTCCTCAGCGCCCGCGCGGATCTGAGCAGGAATCCGCACAGAACGCAAAACCTCAGACGGTCTTCTCCGGAGTAAAAAGCTCTTTTTCACGGCCCAAACTCCGGCCCCCAAAAAGGGGCGCCGGAGGCCCAGAGCCGGGATGACCAGCGTGTTATCCCGCCCCCGCCCGCGGCGAAGTCAGCGCGCCCGCCTGCGACTCCCGAAGCCTTGAGCGAAAACCCTCGTCGGCTCCGCCCACACAAAGCCCCCCCGAAACTCAGGCAAAAAACGGGTTGTGCTGCCGCTCCTCCCCCACCGTCGTCAGCGGGCCGTGCCCGGGGCAAAGCACCGTCTCTTCAGGCAACGCCAGGATCTTTTCACGGTTGTTCCTCAGCGCATCCTCGTAAGACACCATCCCGCCCCCCATCGACCCCGCAAAAATCGCGTCCCCCACAATGGCCACCGGCCGCTGCAACCCGCGCACCCAGTAGGTGATGCCTCCCACCGAATGCCCCGAAGTCTGCAGCAGATCAATCCGCAACCCTCCCAGCTCAAAGCGCTCCTCAGAACTCAAGGCATGCGCCCCCTCCAAAGGCTCCAGAGCGCTCACATACGCCGGGGCGCCCGTCGCCGCCTTGAGCCGGTCCAGGTCGAAAATGTGATCCCCGTGGGTGTGGGTGAGCAGGATCCGGCTCAGCTTGAGTTTGTGATCCGAAAGAAAATCGAGCATCTCCGAACAATCGGCGCCCGTGTCGAACGCCGCCGCCTGCCCCGAGGCGGGATCCCACACCAGGTAGGAGTTGACGGTCATATCCTCAAAAGGCGTGTGGAACTGCACCAGCCCATCCAAGGCCACCGGCTGCGGACGCCAGGCTTTGCGCCCGGAATCCACCAACGCCCCGGCGTGTAACCCCAGCACACGGGCGATCTTGCGGGCAGCCACCTCGTTGAACTGCCCCTCGCGCAGGCGCTGCACCTCCAGCGCCGCAATGCCCGTGCGCTCCGCCACTTCACTGTCTGAAATGCGCAGCCCCCGCATGGCCTTGCCGATAATGTCGTTGAAGCTGTCCTCAAGTGGAACCGCAGTCCCGGTCGCTGTGCTTGTCACCATAATGCCCTCGTATAATTGCATCGGGAACGCCCTGTCGAGCGGACGCACGCGCCATGGAATTCCCGGACGGTGATCCCGCCCCCCCCGAACGTTGAACGCTCCCGACTACTCCGCCACGGGCGATTCGTCCGCCGCGGGAGCGGCCCCGGGCGACACGGAGGCGATGAAAACCATGGCCACCACCAGGATGCCCGCGCTGGCCCAGAACGCGGTGCGGCCGTATTGCGACAGCGGCGCCTGAAGATCAAAGGTCAGCAACCAGAAGGCGAGCTGCGGCCCCAGGAACCGCCCCATGCTGCCGGCCGACTGCATCAGGCCCAAGACCCGGCCCTGGGCTTTGCGATGGGTGTGTTTGGAGGCCAACCCGTTGAGCATGGGCGTGACGAACCCGTTGCCGACTGCGATGCCCGCGCACACCAGGAGCAACGCCCCCATGGAAGCCGCGAGCGGCAACGCGAACATGCTCAACGCCAGGATGGCCGAACCCACCAGCGCGATTTGTTTCTCGATGGGCCGCTTTAACAACCGGCGGATGATCCCCCCTTGCACGAGAACCCCGATGACACCCACATACGCCAGGAGGCCGCCGATGGATTGCGGGTTAAACTCAAAGCGTTTGGCGCAGAACAGGGCGAAGAGGGAGGTCATCATGGAAAACCCCATGATCGACGCCAGGTAGGCGAGGATGATCATGAGGATCATCCGGGCGTGCCCCCCCTGGAACACCTCCATCAGCGAGGCCCGCTCATGGGATTGAACCCGGTGCTCGGGTCCGTGGGTTTCCGGCAGCCGGATCCAAACCAGGAGCGCGTTGAGGAAGGCGAGCCCGGCGGCGACATAATAGGGGGTGGACAGCGAGAATGCGTGGCTCAACCAGCCGCCCAGCGCCGGCCCGATGATGAACCCCAGCCCGAACGCCACGCCGATCAACCCCATCGACTTAGCGCGGTGCTCCGGCGGGGTGACGTCGGCGATACAGGCCTGGGCGGTGGCAATGTTTCCCCCGCTCGCGCCGTCAATGATCCGCCCCAAAAACAGCATCCAGAGGGAGTGGGCTGCGCCAAGAATCGTGAATCCCACGGCCGTGCCCAGGATGCTGAACACCAACACCGGCTTGCGCCCCACGCGGTCCGAGATTTTGCCGAAGATCGGGGAGAACACCAGCTGCAGCAGGGAATAGATGCCCACCAACCAGCCCAGCTGCGCCGGGGTCGCGGCGAACTCAGACCCCGTGGCGTAAAGCGGCAGCACAGGAATCATGATGCCGAAACCGACCATATCGATGAAGATGGTCAGGAAGATCAGACCGATGGGGGAGCGAGCAGGCGCGGACATGGGGGCATTTAATGGAGAAACTACGGGAGCTGGGAAAGAGGATTCCGAGAGGCGCCTCCGGAAGGCACGCGTCCCCCGGGCGGCGCCCGGATCGTGGGCGGCGCCCTTTCATCGAGAGCCGGATGCGAGGGTGCCTAATTGTGGCAGCCGCATCCCGTGCCGCAGGAGCCGCCGCTGCCGGGCGCCGCCCCCCCGCTCTTTGCGGCGTATCCGTAGCCGCCCGTGATCACCCTGCGAATGGGTTCCCCGGTCTCGGGATGCCGGGTCAGGGGCGCGTCCTTCATGCTCTGCTGGAGCTCAAACTGGCGGGGCGGCTGGTTCGGATCGACGGTTTCGTAAATATAAGTGGCCATGGCTCGGAAATCGGGCCCCGGAATCTGACGCCTCCACGGGCCGCGATCAATGCCCGGATTCAGCCCTCCGCCCCGTCTATCGGGAGCGCCCTGCCGGGCGATGTCGCCTGGAAAAAGACGCCGGGTTCGGCCGGATCCGAGCGGAGCCTCCGCGCCGGAGCGCCGGACCAGCCGATCGCCCCGGTTGACAGTGTGGAGGACCATGGGCTAGGGCTGGGCTGTGACTGCCTTTCTCCCTCCCGCGCGTCGAAACCCCTTCCGGCGCAAGGCGCTGGCTGCATCCTGCGGCTTATTACTGCTGCTCCCGGCCCAAAGCCCGGCCGACTGGTTGCATTACCGCGGCCCTCAGCTGGACGGAATCTCGGATGAAAAACTGCCCGAGCTGGTGGCCGGAAAAAGCCTCAGCCCCGCGTGGAAAAGCCAGCTGGGCACGGGCACATCGTCCATCACGGTGGCTGGAAACCGCGTGTATTCCATGGGCAACGAGGGAAACCAGGACATTGTCCGCTGCCTGGATGCCAAAACCGGCAAGGAACTCTGGCGTCACACCTACCCCCAGGATCTCGACCGCCGGATGTTTGAGGGGGGCACCGCAGCCACACCCACCGTGGACGGCAACAAGCTCTACACCGTCAGCCATCAGGGCGACCTTTTCTGCTTGGACGCGCTCACCGGCAAACCCCTCTGGCACCGAAATTATCTGAAGGACTTCGCCGGGCGCCGCCCCGAGTGGGGTTACTCAGGGTCCCCCACCGTCGACGGGAACCTGCTGCTTTTGGACGTGGGCGGCATCGGGACCTCGACGGTGGCGCTGAACAAAGCCACCGGGGAAACCCTCTGGAAAAGCGGCGACGACGCCGCCGGCTACGGCTGTGTGAAACCGGCCACGCTGGAGGGCAAACGCACCGCGCTCGTTTTTAAGGCGCAGGCCATCGTGGGCCTCGACGCCAAGGACGGCCGGGAACTCTGGCGGCTTCCCTGGAAAACCAACTACGACGTCAACGCGATCACGCCCCTAGTTTTCGGGGACAAAATCTTTGTCTCCAGCGGATACGGCACGGGCAGCGCGCTCCTGTCGGTCTCCGGCGGGAAAGTCACCGAGCTCTGGCGCAACAAGAGCCTGCGCGCCCATTTTAATACGCCGGTGTTCTGGCAGGGCCACATCTACGGGTTTGACGGCCAGGCCGACTCCCGCGGAGCCCTCGTTTGCCTGGACGCCGCGACGGGTGCCCTCCTGTGGAGCGACAAGTCCTTCCGATGCGGCTCGTTGATCCTGGCCGAGGACAAACTCATCGCCCTGAGCGAACGCGGCGAACTGATCATCGGCAAGGCGACGCCCACCGGGTTTAAGCCGCTGCTCCAATCCCCCGTCCTCGGGGGCCGTTGCTGGGTGCAACCGGCCTATTCCGGGGGCCGGATTTTTGCGCGCAACAACCAGGGCGACTTGGTTTGCGTGGATCTTTCCACCCAATAATCTGGGTCCCCTGCGGTTGTGCCCTCCGGAAGCGACCGCCGGGAATCCTTCGCGGATGATTTCCCCTGAGAAATAGGCGGCCTTCCGATGGCCGCTCCCCGGGGAGAAGCCCCTCCGCGGCGACCTACGCCCCTCCTCATTCCACCCATTCCTCCCATGAAACTCCCCGTTGCCGCCCTGCTCCTCACCCTCCCCTCTCTGGCTCTGGCCGAAAACTGGCCGCAATGGCGCGGCCCGGCGTTCAACGGCGCCACCTCCGAGAAGGGGCTTCCTGCAACCTGGAGCGCGACGGAGGGGGTTCTCTGGAGCCTACCTCTGCCAGGCGTCAGCGGGGCCACACCGGCCGTGTGGGAGGACTCGATTTTTGTTTCCAGCCCGGACGACAACAAAAACCTGCTCCTGCTCTGCGTGAACCGCAAAGACGGCAAGGTGCGCTGGCAGAAAGAAATCGCCACCGGCAGCAACATCGAAAAAGGCCGGGGCAACATGGCGTCGCCCTCGCCCGTGACCGACGGCAAAACGGTGTATGCGCTCTACGGCACGGGCGACATCGCGGCCCTGGATTTCAGCGGGAAGATCCTCTGGCAACGCAACCTGGGCGCCGACTACGGCAAGTTCGCCATCATGTGGACTTACGGCGCGAGCCCCCTGCTCTTTGAGGGCAAACTCTACGTCCAAGTCCTCCAGCGCAGCCCCGCCCCCGCGGATTACCCGGGCCTCGCCGGCGCGGGCGGCGACCGGGAAAGCTACCTGCCCGCGCTGGACCCCGCCACGGGCAAGACCCTCTGGAAACAGGTCCGCTCCAGCGAGGCCAAGTTGGAGTCCATGGAAAGCTACGCCACCCCCATGCCCCACATCGGGGCCGACGGGAAAAGCCAGTTGCTGGTGGCCGGGGGCGATTGTTTGACGGGGCATGACCCGGCGACGGGCGCCGAGCTCTGGCGCGGGTACGGGATCAACCGCAAGAAAGGGGAATGGATGCGGGTGGTGACGAGTCCCGTGAGCGCCGCCGGGTTGGCCCTGGTTTCCGGGCCGAAGAAAGAGCAGCTCATCGCGTTCCGCACCGACCTCAAGGGGGACATCACCGAGAAAGGTTTGGCGTGGAGTTTCGACGAGAAAAAGACGCCCGACGTCTGCACGCCGGTGCTCTACGAGAACAAACTCTTCGTGCTCGATGGCGACTCCCAGACGCTCACCTGCCTGGACCCGAAAACCGGGGAGAAAAAATGGCAGGGCAACCTGGGGGAACGCACCGTGATCCGGAGTTCGCCGACCGCCGCCGACGGCAAAATTTACATCCTCAACGAAAAAGGCACGGTGTTCGTGTGCGAAGCCGGCGACGAGTTCAAGCTGCTCGCCACGATCCCCATGGGGGGCAAGGAAGGGGCGCGCTCCTCCATTGTGGCCTCCAACGGGCAGCTCTTTATCCGCACCACCGAGGCGCTGCACTGCGTCGGGAAATAGACTGCGCAAAAACCGTAGTTCCAGCGCGAATCCCTGCGCATGCGTAAACCGTTGGCGGTCGGTAATCTGCAAAAAGCTCTCCGCGCCCCCCGCGCCCCCCGCGCCCCCCGCGCCCCCCGCGCCCCCCGCGCCCTCGCGTGCCCCCCGGAATCTTTGCGCTCTTGCGTTCCTTGCGGTGAAGATGCACGAGGGCTTGGCCGCATGAGGATCAGAGCCCGTGGCGCTTGCGCGTTTTTCGGAACCACAAAGATCTCAAAGTGCGCAAGCTAGCAGCCTGGAACATCCGTTTTCAGGGTAAACCCAAAAACGGAAGTTCCAGCGAAATGACCAAAATTTTCAGAGCGAAAACCCCTGGCGTTCAGTAATTTCCCAAAATTTCTCCGCGTTCTCCGCGCCTCCGCGTGAAAATTCTCTCTCTCTGAAACTTCGGAGTTCGGGGCAGATAGACAGCGCGGTGCCGCGCGCGCTTGAGAACCGCAGATCAACCCCACCCTTTCGCTCGGGTCGCGGCGACCGGCCACCGGAGGAGCCGGCCGGGCGGCGCGCTGCGGCAACACGCGATGGACGGCTCACTGAGCGGGCCCGTCACTCCCGCTCGGACTGCTGGTAACCGAGTCGACGCGAGAGCGCGAGCGCCTGACTTTTCACAGCCGCGGCGAACTGCGGCAGAGTTTCCGGCGTCACACGATCCGAGGGCCCGCTGATCCACACCGCGGCCACCACCCGGTTGCGCTGATCAAACACCGGAGCGGCCGCGCAAGCGTAGGTCTCACTTTCCTCGCGGCGATCGAAGCTCACGCCCTCCCGGCGCACCGTCTCCAGTTCGGCCCGGTAAGCAGCCGCCGAGGCGAGGGTGTTCTGGGTATGGCGGACAAACCGCATTTTCGAAATCAGGGCCTCGCGCTCCTGCGGATCGAGAAACGCCAGGATCGCCTTGGCCGGCGCCGCTGTTTCAAGGGAGAAGGCGCATCCGATCTCCACCACCACCTTGACCGGGTGCGACGAGGGGATCTGGTCCAGAACCACCCCGTGGGCGCCGGCCAAAATCCCGATCAAAGCGGTTTCCCCGGTCGCATCGCGCAAGGCTTCAAGTGTCGGCCAAGCGGCTCTGAGAATGCTTTCAACGCCGAGAGCCGTGTGACTCAGCGCGAGCAGGCTGCGGCTGATGCGATAGATTTTTGTGGCCTCATCGCGCTCGGCATAACCGCGAAGCGCCAGAGTCGTCGCAATCCGAAAAACCGAGTTCTTGGGAGTCTTCAAGACCTCGGTCATCGCCGAGAGGGTGAGCCCCCCGGGATGCTTGGCCAGGAGCTCCAGGAGATCAATCGTGCGATCGAGGATGGGCACCCGGTAGCGGTTCAGATTGGGGGGCGTCGGGGTTTGGGATTTTTGGGAAGGCGAACTCACCGGGGTGGAATTTCAAAAACTGCTCTTTTTTCAACCTAATAACCGGGGGAAAGCTTGGTTTCCTTATCGAACTGCGTTTGCCATATAAAACACCCTGCCGCCTACTCCCCGGTCCCGCCCCTCATCAAGCCAGTCCTGCGCCATGAACCTTTTTCCTTTCCTCTGCCGCGGTGCGTTTCCCGCCCTGGGAGCATTTCTGTGCCTCCAGTCGCCCGCCGGGGCGCAAACGCCTGAGGCCAAAGACGCCGAGTTTTACCGCGAGAAAGTGCATCCCATCCTCAAGGCGCACTGCATCAAGTGCCACGGCGGCGGGAAGATCAAAGGCGGGCTGGTGATCACCTCCCGCGAGGACCTCATCAAAGGCGGCGAAAGCGGCGCCGCATTCAACCCGGGGGCGCCGAGCCAGAGCCTGCTGGTCGCCATGATGAGCTACAAAGATGACAGCCATCAGATGCCTCCGGCGGGCAAACGCCCGAAGGCCGAATTGGAAATCATCGAACGCTGGCTGGCCATGGGCGCCCCCTTTGACCCGCAGCTCGAGGTCGCCCCCGCCGCAATCGCCAAAGAAAAACCCGCCTCGGACTCCGGCTCGAAAGCGCGGGATGATTGGTGGGCTTACCGGCCCGTCACACCCCCCGCGCCTCCTCAGGCGTCAGACCCCGCGTGGTCCGTGAATCCCGTGGACGCGTTCCTCCATAAAAAACTGAGCGAGAACGGGCTCAGCCCCAACCCGCCCGCCGCAAAGGAGCGCCTCGTCCGGCGCGCCTACTACGATCTCATTGGGCTGCCGCCTTCCCCTCAGGAGGTAAAACGATTTGTGGAGGACCAGGCGGCCGACGCATGGCCCCGCCTCATTGATGAGCTTCTGGCCAAACCCCAGTACGGTGAGAAATGGGCCCGGCACTGGATGGATCTGGTGCGCTACGCGGAGACCGACGGATTTGAGTACGACAGCGTCAAGCCGGGGATCTGGCTCTACCGCGACTACTTGATCGAGGCGTTCAACACCGATCTCCCCTACGACCAGTTTCTGACGGAGCAACTCGCCGGAGACGAACTGGAACCGCCCACCAAACGCAGCCTCATCGCCACGGGCTTTCTGCGGCTCATGCAGTGCGACTCCCAGCCGGCCGACCCCCTGCTCGCCAAATACGACATCCTGGCCGACAACGTGCAGGTCACCGCGGAAACCTTCCTCGGCATGAGCATGGGCTGCGCCCGCTGCCACGATCACAAGCGGGATCCCATCAGCCAACGGGACTACTACAACTTCATGTCCTTCTTTCACGGGCTCCAAGATTACCGGCAGACCCGGCCTCGGATGTGGGTGGACGAGAGCGAAAAGCAAAAGCTCAACACCGAACAACGGAAGCGCCTCTCGAATTTGGATGAGCGCTACCAGAAGCTCACCCGCATCCTCCTTCCCTGGTGGGAACAACAGGAGGCCCCCGCCGCGGACGCCGCCCAAGTCAGCCTGGTCGCCCCCAAACCCGGCATCGAGAACGCCTGGCTGCACTGCGCCAGCGATCCCGGTCCGAGATGGAAAGAGGAAACGTTTGAGCCAAAGGGCTGGTCCTCCGAAGCCTGCCCGGAGGCGAAAGCCGGACAAACGGTCTGGATGCGGGCGCGCTTCGGCCTCTCCACAATTCCGAAGGAATTCGGAATCGACCTCGACGCGAGCGGCGACACGGAAGTCTTTTTGAACGGGAAACAGGTGCTCCAAGCGCTCAACCTGGACCGCAGCAGGCGGCTGCTGGATCTGAACAAGAAATTCCAGGGGCTTCTACACACCGGCTCCAACGTGATCACGGTTCGGACACAAGCCAACCGGGACGGCAGCTTGCCCGAGATCCGTCTTTTCGAAGGCAGCTCCTCACTCGCCCAGGCGGAAGCGCTGCTGCGGGGTGATAAAAAAAGCGAGCTCGCCGGTCTGAGCCAGCAGGCCGGGGGCGACATCCTCGAGACGCTCAAACGCAACCAGTCGGCCTGGTGGGAAGAGGCCCAGCGGCCCATTGGGATTCCCCTCAACACCGTGGCCGAAAGCGGCGCCCGGCCCGCGCCCCTGGCGCTTCACCGGCGCGGCAACCCGAGAAACTTGGGGGAACCCGCCGTCCCCGCCTTTCCCACGATTCTCTCGGCCAGCCCCGAGGCGGCCCTGGCGAATGTCGTGCCGGTGGCAGACCGCTCCTCCGGACGCCGGCTTGCGCTTGCGCGCTGGATGATTCGGCCTGAGAACCCGTTGGTGAGCCGGGTGGCGGTCAACCGCGTCTGGCAGCATCATTTCGGCCGGGGCCTGGTCCCGACCCCCAACGAGTTAGGTCGTCTCGGGGAAAAGCCCACCCACCCCGAACTGCTCGATTACCTTGCCCGGACTTTCATTGAAAGCGGCTGGAGCATGAAGGCCATGCACCGCCTGATCATGAACTCCCAGGCCTACCGGATGAGTTCAGCCGCCGCCACACCGGCTCTGGCAAAGGATCCCGACAACCAACTCCTCTGGCGGTTCTCAATGCGCAGACTCACGGCGGAAGAACTCCGGGACTCGATCCTCGCGGTTTCGGGCATGCTCAGGAAGGACACTTACGGCCCCCCGGTCTATCCCCCGCTTCCAAAGGAGGTCATGGAAACGCAGTCCCGCCCGGGCGAAGGCTGGTCCAAACAAACCACCGAACAAAGCGCCCGCCGCAGCGTTTACATCCATCTCAAACGCGGCTTGGCCGTCCCCTTCCTGTCGGACCACGACCAAGCTCCGACCGACTCCGCCTGCGCCATGCGTTTTGTCAGCACCGTGCCCACCCAGGCTCTCGGCATGCTCAACTCCGACTTCATCAAGGAGCAGGCGCGCACCTTCGCCCGGCGCATCCAAAAAGAGTCCGGCCCGGGCCTCGACGCCCAGATCCGGCGCGGCCTCGAACTGATCTTCCAGCGGGGGCCTTCCGACCAGGAGTTCAAGCTGAGCAGGGAGGCCGCGGAAACCTTCCGGTCGCGGCTGGGGCTGAGCGAGGAGCTCGCCCTGGAACGGTTCGCCCTCATTGCGCTCAACCTCAACGAGTTCCTTTACATCGACTAACCCCCGTCAAACCCCGCCAACCCCCATCCATGAACGCATCTCCTCTTTCCCAATTCTGCGGTAACTTCCGGCGGCGCGAATTTTTGACCACCGTCGGTGGCGGGTTCAGCCATCTGGCGCTGTGCGGGCTCCTCGCGAAGGAGGGGTTCTTTGGCCGCGATGCGCAGGGTTCGACGCCGCAGGCCCCTGCGCGGCTCCCCGGCAAAGCCAAGAGCGTCATCTTTCTCTTCATGTACGGCGGGCCCAGCCACATCGACACGTTCGACTACAAACCCAACATGATCGGGATGGACGGAAAGAGCGTTGCGGTCGAGACCAAGGGCCGGGCGGGGACGCGGAGCCACGGCCGGATTGTCGAACCCAAGTGGAAATTCAAACAGTACGGACAGTCCGGCAAGTGGGTGTCCGATCTCTTTCCGAACATCGCGCAACACGTCGACGATCTGGCGTTCGTCCACAGCATGATCGCGGATTCCCCCCTGCACGGGTCCGCGATGCTGAAAATGAACACGGGCTCGATCCTCAACGGCAAACCCTCCCTCGGCTCGTGGGTGAACTACGGCATGGGCGCGCTCAGCCACAACCTGCCGGCCTACGTGGTCATGCTCGACAAAACCGGGGGCCCCATCTCGGGCGCCAAGAACTGGTCCTCGGGCTTTATGCCCGCCAAGTACCAGGGCACGGTGTTCCGCTCGGCGGGCGCGCCGATCCTCGACCTCCGCCCCCCAACGGACATCACCGACGAGCAGCAGCGCCTGGTCTTGGACTCCCTCAATTCCCTCAACCAGCTCCACCTGGGAGAGCGAGCCGACAACACCCAACTCGCCGCCCGCATCGAGAGCTACGAGCTCGCGTACCGGATGCAGGCCTCCGCTCCCGAGGCCATCGACATCGAAAAGGAATCCCCGGAAACCCGGGCCCTCTACGGCCTGGACAACCAGCGCACCGAGGATTTCGGCCGCAAATGTCTTCTGGCCCGGCGCCTCGTCGAGCGCGGGGTGCGCTTCATCCAACTCTATTCCGGAGGCGCGCACACCGACGACAACTGGGACGCCCACGGCGACTTGGTCAAAAACCACGAGTTCCACGCGGGCAACACCGACAAACCCATTGCCGGCCTGCTTCGCGACCTCAAACAGCGGGGGTTGCTCGACGAAACCCTCGTGGTGTGGGGGGGCGAGTTCGGCCGGCAACCCACCGCCGAATCCGCGGAGGGCACCGGGCGGGACCACAACTCCGCCGGGTTCACGATGTGGATGGCGGGCGGCGGCATCAAAGGCGGGGTGAGCTACGGGGAGACGGACGAGCTGGGAAACCGCGCCGTGGTCGATCGCTGCGAAGTCAAAGAGCTTCACGCCACAATTCTCCATCTGCTGGGAATCGACCCCAATCAGCTCTCCTTCTTCCACGGGGGGCTCGACCAAAAGCTGGTCGGCGTCGAAGGCGCCGAACCCCTGCGCGCGATCCTCGCCTGAAACAACCCGTATCCTCCCCTTCTCTTTTCCCATGCCCACAAACCCATCCGCCCAATCCTTCCCCCTCGCCTCCCACATTAAAGCGCTCGGCTGCGCGGCGCTCCTTGCCACGGAAGCCACCGCCGCCCAACAAGGCACGCCCCAGCGGCTTCTGGTGGCCAACCAAAGCAAGATCGCCCTCATCGCCCCCGACGGCGCCATCGAACGCGAGGTGAAGGTCAACGGCCTTCATGACGGCGCACTGCTGCCCAACGGAAACATCCTCTGCCAGGCAAACTGGACCAAGGTCATGGAGGTGAACCCCGCGGGCGCAATCGTCTGGGAATACGACGCCGCAAAGTCCAACGGCAACCAGGGCGTTCCCCTGGAGATCCATTCCTTCCAACGGCTTGAAAACGGCGACACGCTCATCGCCGAGTCCGGCCCGGGCCGGCTCATCGAGGTCGATCCCCAGGGCAAACTCAAGCACACCATCCCGCTGACCCTCGACAAACCCAGCAAACACCGCGACACCCGGCTCGTTCGCAAGACCGCCCAAGGCACCTACCTCGTCGCCCATGAGGGCGATGGCAAGGTGCGCGAATACGACCACGATGGAAAAGTCATCTGGGAATACCAGATGCAGCCCGCGGGCGCGTTGGTCTTTTCCGCGATCCGACTGGCGAACGGCAACACCCTTATCGGCTCCGGCCACGGCAAAAGCGTCATCGAGGTCAATCCACAGGGGCAGATCGTCTGGAAATTGAGCCAGGAAGATTTGACCGACATCAAGCTGGCCTCGGTCACCCGCGTCGAGCGACTGCCCAACGGCAACACCCGCTTCGGCAACTGCCACGCCGGCCCCAACATGCCGCTCTGCATCGAGGTCACCCCCTCAAAACAGGTGGTCTGGTCCTACTCCGATTTCGAGCGCTTTGGAAATTACACCATCCTCGTCGACGTCGTGCCCCCCGCCGAGAAGGCGCCCTTGAATTAAACCAGCGCACCCGCCGCCGCACGCCTCGTCCTCCGACGGCCCCAGACCGTTCCAACCTCAAGAAACCCACGATGCTCGACCTTTCTCCGGCCCCTCGATTGCAGCACCCCCACGATGCGAACTCCGCCCCCGCCCTCAAGACGGGATGCGGGGAATGGGGCTTTCGCAATTTGCCCATGCTCCGGCACTTCGAAATCGCAGCCGAGTTCGGCTTTAAGGAACTCGAATTCGGCATCGGCGGGGGCCAAATCGGCCGCCTTTCCGAACAACCGACTCCGGGGGAAATCGCGGATTTCCGGGCATTGACCACGGCTTGGGGAATCGCCACCCCGGGGAGTTGCATCGAAAACGACTTCACCCTCGCGGACACCGCACTTCACGAGGCCCAGGTCCGAAAAGCCATCGCCCAGTCCCGAGCGGCGGCGCGCTGCGGAGCCAAACAGGTCCGATTCTTTGCGGGGTTCACGCCGGTGTCTGAGATGAGCGAGCCCGTGTGGAGTCGGCTCGTCTCCGCCCTCATTGAGTGCGATGCGGAACTCGAAAAGCTGGGGCTCACCATGGCGATTGAAACGCACGGAGCCATCCGCCTCCAAAAAGACGGATCAGCCATCCACCTGCACACGGCCACCACAGAGAGGAATGCGCTCTCGAGACTGCTGGCGGAACTCCCCGAGCGCATCGGCTTTAACTACGACCCGGGCAACGTCCGCGCCGCGGATCCCGCCGACACCCGGTACGCGGTGGATCTTCTCGCGGGAAGAATCACGTATTGCCACTTAAAGGACTGGGTCCGCACCGGCGAAGGCTGGATGCCGGCCGCCGTGGGGGACGCGGGCGGCGGAATTGATTTCAAGGCGCTGCTTCCGAAGACGAACTATCACGGCACTTATTTGATCGAGTACGAACCGCTAACCGACACCCGGGAAGGGATCTCCCGGAGCCTCGCCCATCTCCAGTCCGCGGGATTCGCCCTCACGTTCTGAAGTCTGGGAGCCACTCCTCGCAAAAAGCATGCGCGCGGCTCGCGCGGAAGGATGCGTGGTCCGGCGACAAAGCCGCTCGCTGGCGGCGGAATGCTCCGGCACCCTCGCCAACGGCCTCTTCCACGCAGAAAATAAAAGCGATTGGTCCAAAAAGTTGCGCAACTCTTGGGGTCAGCGGTGTTTGATGGCGCGCTCCAGCGTATTCACGGATACATCCCTCCCCCCCCACATCCTTTCCGCCCATGAAACATCCCCTTTTTCTAGCCGTCATTTTGGCGACCTCGGCCGCGCTCGACGCATCCGAAGCCGCCAAACCCAACATCCTTTTCCTCATCGCCGATGATCTGGCAACGCGGGTGGGGTGTTACGGCGACCCGGCGGCCATCACCCCCAACATCGACCGGCTCGCAAAGGAAGGGGTCGTGTTCAACCACGCTTACGTCCAGGGAGCGGTGTGCACGCCAAGCCGGACGTCTTTCATGCTGGGATTGAACAACAAACACGCGAAAGCCAATCACTTCATCCAACATCCGGAAACGATGACCATGGGTCGGTGGTTTCGCGAACACGGTTACCAGACCTGTTCCATCGGCAAGATTGATCATGACGACAAGAACGACAGCTACGTGGACCCCAAGGCGTGGGATTTGCGGGTCAAACGCGAGGAGATGCCCGCGACAGCCAAGCTACAGAGAAGGTCCTTGGATGAGGACCTCGGGCTGAAGCGCAAAAACATCTCTTTCATCGGCGTCGCGGACACACCCGACGCCATTGACGACTCCATCCGCACGGATCGCGCCCTTCACTTTTTTGAAAAGGAGCGCGACGCCAAAAAACCTTTCTTCGCCGCCATCGGATTCCACACGCCGCATGTGCCCTGGAACGCGATGAGGGAGGATTTTGACAAACACGGCCAGGCCCGTTTCTCCGTGGAATCCCTCCCCGCAAACGCGACCCCGGTGCCCGCGGGTTCCATGCTCTTCGAACCCGGGGTGGAAATGAGCGAGGCGCGTCAGCGCGAGGGGATTCAGGGGTATTACGCTGCGGTGACTTTTCTCGACAAACAAATCGGGCGCCTCCTGGAGCATCTCCGCGCCAAGGGACTGCTGGAAAACACGATCGTCGTCTTCACAAACGACCACGGCTACCACCTCGGCTGGCGCGGCCAGTGGTGCAAACACACCATCACCGAGCAGGTGATGCGCGTGCCGCTCATTGTGCGTCACCCCCGGGCGGCACACGGCGCCTCCGCGGACGGCGTCGTCGAGCTGCTCGACCTGTTTCCGAGCTTCTGCGACATGGCCGGATTACCCAGCCCCAGATCCCTGGATGGAAAGAGTTTCCTGCCCCTCCTCCTGAACCCCAAAGCCAACGGCAAAGAGGGCGCGTTCTGCCAGTTTGGAAACGGGCGCACCGTGCGGACCCTGCAGTGGCGGCTCATTGAACGCAACGACGGCTCCAACGAGCTCTACGATCACCGCAACGATCCCGACGAGTATCACAACGTCATCTCCAACTCCGCAAACGCGCCCACGGTAAAACAACTCCACGCCCTGCTCGAGGCGGAGTTCGGCCCCAGACCCGCCCCGAGCAATAAACCCGCTTTCCCTGAGTTCCAAAAACGGCAGAAAAGCGCCGTCGCTCCCTAAGCCCGCCCGGACCTGCGTCGGCAGGGGAAAATTCGGATCTCACGCCTGCAAAACTCCAATGCGGCGCGGCAAGGCGCGGGTCCGGTGAAGGTGCGTCGGGAGAGAGAGAGGGGTTCCCAGGCGAAATTGGCATCCTCGCGAAACAGCCCTACACGCCGCGATGCCGGAACCGGCCCGGTTTCCCGCGCTCGCACGTCGCCGCCGGGGCGCCCCGCGGACGCTCTGCCCCGTTGGGCAAAGCGGCGGCCTCCGCTTGCGACTCAACTTGAAAACGGGAGTTCCAGCGGAATGACTGAAAGGGCGAAATTACAACACTCTGGCGTTCCGCACTTTCCAAAAACCCCTCCGCGATCCCCGCGCCTTCGCGTGAAAATAATCTCTCTCTGAAACCTCGGAGTTCGGGCTCAATACACTGGCGTTGAGCCCCGCCCCTCACTCCCAGACGCCCGTTCGCGCTCCGGCCGTTTCCTGGGCGCCCGGCAGAGCCCGAAATCGAACACCTGGAGGAGACGGCCCGGTTTCCCCAAGTCCAGCTCGCTCGGCCTCTGCCTCGCCGGCCCGTGTCGCTCTTTCTCAACTCCTCCAGGCGGAGCCGCGGCCCGCCGCTGGTGTGGGAACACCAGAGACACGACGACTCCGCCACTTCCAGAGCCCAACCAACACGAGGTCATCAGGATCGAGTGCTCAGAGCTCTGCGAACACTTTGGGCTTACGCCCCTCTCCATCAAGGATCTGCTGAAGCCTGTCCCAACGCCCGTTGATCCCCAGGCTCCGGATCACCCAGATGCCGTCCGGTCTTTCCAGCGTCTCGTCCCGGTAACCCAGGCTCCAGTTCATCAGATCAAACTGCACCGGACGCGCAAATGCTGTGCCCACAGGTACCGGGTCTTCAGGAGTCACGAGCGGAGGCGCCACAGGATCCACAATCACCGGCGGGATGACCACCGAAGGCTTCAGCGCCAAGGGCTGCAACACATAGCCATCCTCGTCCACCGAATTGAACTGCTCGGACATCCTCGCGTTTTTACCCACGCCAGATCCAGCCAACCGCGTCACGTTGTTTTTCCCCGCCACAGCGCCGTTGGCCGTGTTCCAGACCACCGTCTTCGCACCCGTCGAATTCGCCGCATACGCCAGCGTCCCGTTAAAGGTGATCTTCGGCGACACCATGCTCAGTCCAAGGTCCTTGAGCCCCGCATTGGTGAAATCCCCGGCTTCCCGCGCCACCACTTCCAGCTGGTCCACGTTCAGGTCCATCGCAACCGACGCGGCGAGATCACCCACCACACCGCTTGCAGCTGTGATCGAGAGCGCGCCGTTGCTCACCACGAGTTTCTGGCCGGCGCCCATCACAAACTTCACCGCCTCCAACGACACGTCCCCGCTCGGCTTCACAATCGACGAACGCCCGGAGGCCGCCGCTCGCGCCGTCGGGTTCAGCGAAAGGGTGTCACCCGCCTTGTAACTAGCGCCCTGCAACACCAGCAAGTCACTCGCATCCAGTGTCACGTCGCCCAAAGCCTGCACGCCGCCCACTTCCACCCGGGCAGCCTTCGCGCTGAAACCCTGGAGGGCACCACTCGTCCCGGAATCCCCGGTCACAGTCACGTTTCCACTGGTCGCAAGCGAGACTGAACCCGCGCCGTCCACACCGGCGCGCAGTGTCAACGCCCCCCCGCTTGTACTGCTCAGAGCCACCGGGCCCGACACCTGCACCGCGTCCCCATAGGTCTGAGCACCGGTGGTCGTCACGTCAGCCGTGATCTCGGTCGCACCGCCCGCGTCCGTGGTCAGGCTCGCGACGTTGATCCCGCCGGCAAGCTGGGTGCCTCCCGAGGTGTTGAGCGCCAAGTCAAACTCGCCCGCCGCGCCACCCTTCAACGCCAGCGCACCGCCGCCCGTGCTGCCCAAGGTCGTCGCGCCCGTCAGCGTTGCCGCGTCGTTGTAGGTCTGCGCTCCGCGGGTCGTAATCTCCCCGCTCAGCTCCACCGTCCCGCCCGCGTCCGTCGTGATACTTCCCACGCTGATCCCGCCGCCCAACCGCGTTACGCCCGCGGTGTTGATCGCCAGTGTTTTGTCCCCCGTGGCGCCCGCGTTGATGGTCACGTCGCCGGAACCCGTGCTGGTGAGCACCGCGTCCTGGCCAAGAGTCACCTTGCCGCCGTAAGTCTGCGCGCCGCTGGTGGTCACAGCGCTCGTGTTCAAGAGGGTCGCGCCTGTCACTCCTAGCGTGCTCACCCCGCTGACCGCGCCGTTAAACTCGGCGTTCCCGGCCACAGCGAGGCTGTTGGAGCCGCCCGCAATCGTGCTCGCGAAACTCACCGTCGTTCCGCTCAGGGCCGTGTTTCCAATCAACTCCGCCTGCTCTCCATAGCTCTGCGTACCGGTCGTCTGGATGTCGCCCGAGAGCTTCACCGTCCCGCCCGCGTCGGTTGCAATGCTGCCCACGCTGATCCCGCCGCCCAGCTGCGTCACTCCACTCGTGTTGATCGCCAGCGCTTTGTTGCTGGTTGCCCCTCCGTTCAGCGCGATTTGGCCGCTCGCCGTGCTCGCAAGCGCGGTGTCCTGGCCCAGCGTCACTTTCCCGCCATAGGTCTGCGCGCCGCTCGTGGTCACAGCGCTCGTGTTCAGAAGGGTCGTGCCCGTCACTCCCAACGTGCTTAGCCCGCTGACCGCGCCGTTAAACTCCGCATTCCCGGTCACACCGAGGCTGTTCGAGCCGCCCGCGATCGTGTTGGCGAAGCTGACCGTGGAACCGGTCAGCGCCGCAGTGCTGCCCAGGGTCACCGCACCCGTGTAGGTTTGCGTGCCGGAGGTCGTCACCGTTCCGCCGTTGAGCGCCGTGGTCCCGCCCACAGAAAGCGTGCTCAGGCCCGTGGCCGCGCCGTTCAACACCGCGTTCCCGGTCACTCCCAGGCTGTTGGAACCGCCCGCAATCGTGTTCGCGAAACTCACCGTCGTGCCGCTCAGGGTCGTGTTTCCAATCAACTCCGCCTGCTCCCCGTAACTCTGTGTCCCGGTGGTCTGGATGTCGCCCGAGAGTTTCACCGTTCCGCCTGTGTCGGTTGTGATGCTGCCCACGTTGATCCCGCCTCCGATCTGCGTCACGCCGGACGTGTTGATCGCCAGATCATGCGCCCCGCTGGCGCCGCCCTTGAGCGCCACCGCGCCGGCTCCCGTGCTTGTGAGCGTCGTTGCCGCACCCAACACCGCCGCGTCGTTGTACGTCTGCGCGCCGGTTGTGGTGACCAGGCCGGGCAACTCCACCGTGCCGCCCGCGTCCGTTGTGATGCTGCCCAAGTTGATCGTCCCCGCCAGACGCGTCGCGCCGGACGTGTTGATGTTCAAGGCGAACCCGCCGCTCGCCCCGCCATTGAGCGCGATGTTGCCTGCCGCCGTGCTGGTGAGCGTTGTGTCCTTGCCCAGCGTCACGCTGCCCCCGTACGTCTGCGCCCCGGAAGTGGACACCAGCCCGCCGTTTAACGAGGTGTTCCCAGTGACCTCCAGCGTGCTGAGCGACGTGAGCGCCTTGGCAAACTGCGCATTGCCCGTCACCTCCAGGCCGAACCCGCCGCCGCCCAGCGCCTCGTCAAACGTCACCGTCGTCCCGGTGAGCTGCGTGTCCCCGCTCAGCACCGCCTGCTCGTGGTAGAGCTGGGTTCCCGTCGTCGTGATGTTCGCCGCAAGCTCCACCGAGCCGCCCACGTTGGTTTCCACGCTCGCCACATTGACAGTGCTCTTGAGCCGGGTCACCCCGGTCGTGTTGATATTGAGCGCGAACGGCCCCGTCGCCCCGGCGTTGATGTTGATGTCGCCCGCCCCGGAGCTCGTCAGTGTGGTCGCCGCACCCAGCACCACCGCATCGTTGTAGTCCTGGAGCCCGGACGTTGTCACCGTCCCGCCGTTGAGCGCCGTGGTGCCGCCGACGTCCGTAAACACACTCGCCGCGTTCACCGCGCCCCGGAACGTCGCCTTCCCGGTCGACAACACCGACAAATCCCCAAGCGCCGTCGTTGCGCCCAGCGCAGCCTTCGCCGTGATGGCGCCACTGCCCGAACTGAGCGTGAGCTTCTGCGCGCCGTCGAGCTGTTTGTCGATGGTCAACGCGCCGCCGCCGGTCTGGATCAATGTCTCCTGGAGCAACTCGAAGTTCTCCTTCACCGAAAGCGACCCGGTCCCGTTCGCTCGCCCGAGGACCAGCTTGTTGAAGCCGCCCAGAGCGAACTTGTCCATCTTCGCCCGGGTGAGGTCCAGTTGGTTGAGCAAACCGGTGTCGGTTTCCGAATAAAACGCCACGTTGGTCTCCGGCGTCCCGGCGCCCAGAGTCAGGACGCCCGTCCCGGTGATCGAGCCCGCGGCGCCGCTAAAGACCATCTCGTTGGCCAACAACGCCAGATCGTTGGCGCCGGCCGCGAGGGTCTGGGAAACTGTCAGAGTCCCGCCCGCCTCCAGGGTTCCGCCGCTGAGCAGCTCAACCGACTCGGAGAAAGTCTGGTTCCCGGTCGTGCGCACCGTCACCGCGGACCCGCCCAGGGAACCGATTACCGTCTTCTGAACGACGCCGGCGACGTCGGTGCCTTTAGTGATCTCGAACGACGCCAGAGCCGTTGTGGAACCGAGCGACCCAACCAACTGAGTCGTTCCAAAAGAGTTGAGGGTGAGAGTTTTGTTCCCATCGATATCACCATCAATCCTCAAGAGCCCACCCGTGCCCGCCGGGGGTATATTGGGATTGTTGTAGGTGCCCGTCGTCAGCGTGGTGTTCGTCACGAGGGACATATCCCCCGACACAATGAGGTCGCTTTTGCTGTCCGTGCGCCCGACGTAGAGGCTTCCAATACCCGAACCGAGGGCTTTACAGGAAGTTTCGCTCAGGACCAGCGCATCCCGGTTGACATACGTGTCGGCCTCCAGGAGCCGGATCGGCACATCCAGCTTGTGTTGTGCGATGGTCAGGGTGCCGACATTGGTGATGCTTCCGGGCCCGCCCAGCAGCTTGAGCTCGCTATCGGAACGCAGTGTGAGGTTGTAACCCGCTCCATCAATGGGAGCACGGACGATCATCGAGCCATAAACCGCAGGCGAACCGATGTCCGCCTCCCGATATATCCGATTGGAACTCCGCAGCTCGGTGTTCGTCGGCAGCGTCCACTGATTGTTTGTGCCGCCCATCACCTCGATCGGCAGAGTGGAGGTGGCGGCAGCCAAATAATTGTGAGCGTAGTTGTCGAACCCGATCACCACGGAGCGGACTGTTCCCCCGTCGATCCACGAGAGATCGCTCTCCGTCAGGTCCAGGCTGAGACTGCTCCCCGGCAGGTCTAGGTCAGCCGTTCCGTTGACCACAATTTTACGGAGGTTTGGCAACTGGTCGCTGGGCAGCGTGTTGACATAAAAACCCGAAAGATTTGTCAGCGACTTGGGCGCGGCATCCAGCTTGTTTTCCACGTCCACTTCCAAACCACGTGCCCAGAGCCAATAGGCCTGTCCTGCACCGTCGATCTTGCTGTGCAGCTTGATACCTGAAGACGCTTGGAGCTCCGTGTTGGCTTTGAGAGTCAACGCGCTCCCCCGGACCTCCAAGTCCCCAGTCATTCCAGCGCGCCCGAAGATAATCCCCCTAAAACCCGCACCAATTTTTGCGTATTCGTCGGCGGTGATCGTCAGATGATTCACATCGTGCGATGCCGTGCCGACAAGCATTCCCAGGTTCAACGGATTGTCAGGTTGATAACTGTTGACTACGGGGCATATCGTCAAAGTGCCCGCCCCCTTGATTTCGGATTGGATCTCCACTTCGCGTCCGTTTAGCTCAAGGTTTTGTTTGGTCGCGGTCGCCCCCACCGAACCCATCGTGATGGACTGGTTGACCAGCACTCTTTCCGGCGCAGTGAGTGTCAACCCGGTGATTTTCTTCCCGCTGAAGTCCAGCGAAGCGTTGATGACCACATCCCCGCCGATCATGGTATGGCCGGAGCCGAGGGTGAGTTCGCCGCTGAAGTTGCTGGCGAGGTTCAAAAGGTCGCTCCGTTTCAGCGTCAAAACGTCGGTCAACGCCGAGCTAGGGGAGGCGCCATAAACCTCCAGACTCCTCCTGGACAATTCGCGGGCATCCGAACCCGACGGCCTAATAACGAGATCGCCCAGGCTCTTGATCAGAGAGGAAGTGCTGTTGTTGAACTCAATGTCTCCTGCTCTGATCTCAAGATTCCTTTTCCCCGCATCGATGGGGGCATTGAAGATCAACTTGCCGCCACAGCCCACCAGCACCAGTCCCGCGCTGGCATTGAGTGTTACCGGCGCAAAAAACGTAAGATTTGAGGATCGGCTCGTGTATTCATTCCCGATCTCCAGCTCTTTGCTGTTGTTACCGACGCTCTCAAGCATCTTGTTATCCAGGCGCAGAGTTCCCGGCACGGTCGCCGAGTTCCCCCCGGTTAAGGGGTTCATGTTCAGCACCTCGACGTTGCTGTTGCCGTGTTGGTAAAACGAGACCCGCCCAGTGGGCGCAGACACCCCCTTAACATTGATCACATCGCCTCTGAAAGTGACGTAGGAGGTTGAACCCGCTTGAATTTCAACATGAGAAATCACGCCGTTTGGCCCGGAATCAAAGTTGAGGGAGCGTCCGGCACCGCGGTCGATCGTCCAAGACGCTCCGCCCGTGTCGCCAATGACCAGGGTGCCCGTGTAAGGGTTGGGGCCCTCTCCACCCGACCGACCGAAACTCACTCCGGTAAACCCATTGCTGATCGCAGCCAAGTCCGTGCGTGTGATGTCCAATTGCCCCGCAGTGAGGTCATCGGCTGCGAGAACTTTTACGTTGGTCGTTAGGCTCGCCGGGCGCAGGTTCAAAAAACCCGTGCCTTTCACAGAACCCGGGCCGCCGGTCAGATTGATCTCGTCGGCGTATAGATCAAAATCAACGCGACTCTCACTCCCGGCGTTCAACGTCACAGCGCCCACCTCGATAGCCCCGGTCTGGGCGCTGCCTTTGACTTGGAACTTCGAGAGCTTGCCAACCCCGGCAGGCGACGTGCGCGTATCGATATCCCCGAAAATTTTGATCCCGTCGGTGCTGGTCGCACTCCCATGATCGACGGTCAGATTGACTCCCGCGCCTTTGGTCGTGAGCTTGCTGCCCACACCCAATTGTATGAACCCGGTGCCGTTCTGGTCCGAGTCCGCAGTAAAATTGATCTCCCCGTTGTTGGTTGTGATCGTGAACCCGCCGTTCACCTCGATGTTGCGGCCCGCCGTCGCCGTGAGCCCCGCCCCCGCCTTGGTCATAGCAATGGATTGGCCAAACGTGATGTTGTTGGTCGCGGTGAGAATCACCGTGGCCGCAGCCGTGTTGATCACGCTCGCGTCCACCACCTGCTCGCCCGCGCCCCCGATGCTTCCGGTGCCTCCCGCCGCAATCGTCAGATTGGTCGGGTCCAACAGCCAGTTCCCCATTTTTCCCTGGGGCGATCCGGCGTCCACGCGCGCCGTCCGGCCCACGCCCAATGTCAGCTTCCCGGAGGTCTCCACTTGTCCGCCCGCCCGCCCCGCGCCAAGCCCGCGCGCCGAAATCCGCCCGTCAAACTGCGTCGCGCCGTCCGCCCAAACGACCACCTTGCCGCCCGCACCGTTTTTGACCGCGTCGGCTTGGATCACGGTCGCCGCGTCCACTGTCGTCGTCTGCGCGCGGCTCACCGTGCCTCCCCCCTGCCAGTCTCCGCCCACCAACACCTCGCCGCCGCCCTTGTCCCCGCTAGCGTCCAACTGCGCGCCCGCCAGCGCCACCGTCTCACCCGTCACCTCGATCCGGCCGCCTTTCTTCCCCTTCCCGCGCGCCGACGCGTCGATCTTGCCGCTCACCTCGACACGCCCGCCTTTCCCGCCGCGCACCGCCACTTCCTCCGCCCGAATCTCCCCGCTGTGTTGCACCGCCAACGAATAAAAATCCCCGGCGCCAAGCAACGCCTTCTTCGCCACGATTTTGCCCGTGTTGCTCACCCCGGCCTTCGAAGCCTTGCCCGGTGTCGCGGCCCCGCTCACGTACACATTGCCCCCGCGCTCTCCCACCAGCACCTCGTCCCCGGCCACCAGTGACACGAGTCCTTTGCCCGAATGGATAATCCCCGAGTTGCTCACGTGCGCGCCCAGCAGGCTCACGTCGCCCTTCGCCCGGATCGTCCCGGCGTTGTTCACCTCGCCGGTCAACTCCGTGAACCGGTTCCGGCCCGCCAGAAAATCCGCGTCGCTGATGTTCCCCGCCGCTGCGATGATCCCGCCCACGTTCACCATCGCACCGTTCTGGAAGAACACGCCCGAGGGGTTGACCAGCGTCACCTGGCCGTTCGCCTTGAGCTGACCAAAGATCCGTGTCGGGTTGCCGTCCGTCACCCGGTTGAGCACCCGCGCCTTCGCTCCCGGCTGCACAAACGTCACCGCCTCGTTCCGGTCGATGTTGAACCCGCGGAAGTTGATCACCGCTCGGTCCGACGCCCGGATCTCCATCCGCCCGCCGTCCCGCTTGAAGTTCGCCTTCCCGTGGGCCACGGCCTCGCCCTGGGGCAAGGCGTTCGCGCGTTGCCCGCCCATCGTGGCCAAAAGGGTCGCTATCGAGGTCGCTAGATACTGGTGTGCCTTCATAAAATGTCTCGTCTTTGAGTTTGAAAAAATTCGGTTTCTCCCGTCCCGCCCTACCAAGCCAACGTCACCGACATGTGCAGTCGGCTGTCCCCGGCGCTCACCTCCCGGCCCTGGATCTGGTCGTCGTCCCGCAGCGCGAACCCGAGGTCCGCGCGCACCGTCAGATACGCCGGGTTGTACACCTGGAACTCCAAGCCAAACCCCGCCCCCAACAGCGTGTGATCCGCCTCCACCCCAGCCAACCGGTCGTTGTTGTGCGTCTTCCCGAAGTCAACAAACGTCCGGAACACCAGGTCCCAGTCCGCGATCGACGCCACCGTCCGGGGCCGCATCGCGAACGTGTTTCCAACGTCCCCGGCACCGCGCTGCGACGGGTTCGGCACCACCGGTTGTTTCACGCCCTTCTCCGCCTCCACCAGCGACGCCGGCTTCACAAACTGACGCGCCAGGTGGAGCCGGTATTCCGCGCTGCCAATCACCACGCTGTCGGCCGATGTGAACGACTCGTCATACCCGCGCACCGTGTCGAACCCGCCCGCCACCGCCAAAAGCTGCGGCACCAACCGCGACCCGCCCAACGCCGCCTGGCCCCTCACCGACCCCGCCAACTCGTGCGCGCGGTTCGCTTTCCACCACACTTTCCCCTCCTCCCACTCCTTCCCGAACAACAACGGCTCCAGATACATCGATCCCTGCACGTTCCACCGCGCGATCGTGAAATCCTTGTCCGCCCCGAACCGGCCCAGCGCCGCGAAATCCTCACGGTCCGTCCCGGCGATCCCCGCCAAGTTGGTCTCCACCTGCGCGTTGGCTAGCAAACTGTATGTCTCACGGGCCCGCTCCGTGCCGATCCCCACATACGGCAGGAAAAAGTCCGCCGAGCTCTCCACTCCCGCCGGTCCGTTGTTGACCGCCGCGTTCATCCAATACGCGCCCACCGTGAAATCCACGGGCCACCCCTTCACATACCACGGCGTCCACGTCAGCTGCGCGCCCACCGATCCCTCGTCCGACTCGAAATCGGCAATGTTGACGCCCAGATCCTGCGCCCGCGACTGCGAGTAACCGCCGTACACCCGGCCCTTGAGATAATCCGGCGCCACCAGCGCGAACTCGTACGAGAGTTGGCCCGCGTGGAACTTGGCGAAATCCGACGTCGCGTACTGGCCCCGGAG